>NZ_JBFUHO010000050.1:0-52563 GCF_056402355.1 Variovorax sp. P4_B11 | reverse complement strand
TCCCCGGCAACCGCCCGAGCACCACGCTGCTGCTCGAGCGCCTGACGCCGCACAGCCTGGGCGCGCTGATCGCGATGTACGAGCACCGCGTCTTCACCAGCGGTGCGCTGTGGGGCATCAACAGCTTCGACCAGTGGGGCGTCGAGCTCGGCAAGGCCCTGTGCAGCGACCTGCTGCCGCGCCTGGCGAGCGGCGACACCCAGGGGCTGGACGCTTCGACTGCGGGACTGATGAAGCGCTTGATCGCCTGAGCGCCGGGCTGCCTCAACGCGCCGCGCCGGTCGCTGTCGCCACGTACAGCGCCAGCGTGCGGATCTGCTCGTCGGTCAGCGACTTGAACGCGGGCATCGGGCCGATGCCGTTGCGCAGCGCCTTCTCGACCCGGGCCGCGTCCGGCTGCAGTTCGTCGAGGTCGGGCCCGACCTGGCCCGTGGCACCTGCATGCTTCAGCGTATGGCACAGGGCACAGGCCGGCACCGCGCCGCCCAGGAAGAGCTTTCGGCCCTCCTCGGACGGCGTCTGGGCCTGGGCGCCGGCCAGCCACAGGCCGGCCAGCAGGGCGGCGCCCCAGGAACGAACGAAGCGCACGGCGCTCAGGCCACCGTGACGGCGACCGCGTGGTCGCGCCAGCTGGAGTTCAGGTAGCCGCCCTTGTTCTCGAACCGGTTCTCTGCCTGCACGTTGCCGCGCACGTCGGTCACGCGGCTGGCCAAGACGTGCTTGCCGGCCGGAAGCTTCACCGGCAGTTCGAACTGACGCCAGGCGAAGCGGCCGAGGTCGGGTCCGACCAGCGCCGCGCGCTGCCAGGTCTGGCCGCCGTCGACCGACACGTCCACCTGTTTCACCGCATTCACGCCCGCGAAGGCAACGCCGCGCACGACCACTTCCTGGCCCGCGCGCAGGTCGGTGTCGGCGGCCAGCGGCGTGTTGATCCACGACTTGGGCGGCATCTGCCACACCGAGGGGTCGGTGGGGCGCTGCGAAGCCTCGGTGGCCGGGGTCATGCGGTAGTCGGTCTGCTGGATCGACGAGTCGCTCTCTTGGGCGGTGAAAGCCACGCGCTTGACGTACTTGATGCTGTTGACGCCGGTGAAACCGGGCACGATCAGGCGCAACGGGCCGCCATGCGCCAGCGGGATCGGCTGGCCGTTGAGCTCCCAGGCCAGCAATGCGTCCTCCATGGCGGCGGCCGGCACGCTGCGCTCCACCCGGGACTTGGGGCTGATGCCGGCGGGCAGCACTTCGCCGCCGGTGCCGGTCATGAACTTCATCCCCGGGCTGACGCCGCCCAGCGCGTCGACCAGCCGGCGCACCGGCACGCCGGTCCACATGACGCAGCCGGCCGCACCGGTCTGCCACGGGGTGCCGCTCGGCTTGGAGGGGAACATGCCGCGGCCGTTGCCGCTGCATTGCAGGACCATGGCCACGCTCTCGCTGTCCATGGTCTTGAGTTCACGCACGCTGAGCGATTTCGGCCGGCGCACGCCCTCGATCTGCACCACCCAGTCGTCCGGCTTGGCGACGATGTCGGCGTTCGGCGGCGCCAGGTTGTTGCGCACGTAGAGCTGGTTCACCGTGGTCAGCGCGCCATTGCCTGCGGCGCCGCGGCGCATCTCGATGGTGTTGGCGCTGTGGACGATCATCGTGCCGGCGTCCTTGAAGGTGGCGTAGGCCGGCAGGGGACGCGGCGCAGCGGCCTGCGCAAAGGCCGTGCTCCACGGGGCGGCGGCTGCCACTGCGACAGCCGCGCCGCTTCCGGTGAGCAGCGCCCGGCGGATCGGATCGGGCGCGAACGGGAAATCTGTCATGGGAAGGGCTCTTTCGCAGAAGGAACGTGGGTAAGGGGAAGAAGCGCGAAGCGGATACTAAGACCAAGCCCGCCGCCGAAGGGCTACTTGGCCGCCGTGTCCACGGCCAGCCCGGCGGCGCGCCACTCGGGCAGGCCGCCGCGGAACCAGTTCACGTGGGTGTAGCCGGCCTTGAGCGCCGCAATGCTGGCCTTGTGGCTCTTCCAGCACTCGGGCCCGTTGCAGCCGAAGACCAGTTCGGCGCCGCGGTCGGCACCGAGCGCGGCCAGGTTGAACTCGTCGACGTCGGCCGCGAAGTCCGGATCCTTCGCCGACTTCTCGACATAGGGAACCAGCACCGCGCCGGGGACGTGCCCTTCCTTGAACTCCGCGGCATTGCGGGTGTCGATGTACCTCGCCTTTCCGGCCGACAGCATGGCCGCGACGGTCTTGGCATCGACCACCTTGGCGCCCTTGAGCTCGCGCGGCGTGAAGTAGCCCAGGGTCGAGACATAGGTGAAGTCCTGTGCCGACACCCGCGCGGTCCGGGTGCCGGACGCGGCGTCGCCGATGTCCGAGCGCAGTATGTCGGCCGAGACCTTGGCGCCGTCCTTGACCGCGATGCCGAGGCCCGGCACCTCGCGCGACGTCATCACGGCCTTCACCGCCGCGCCGCCGGCCACCCACTTGTCGAAGGTCGACTTCTCGACGGCGACGACGTCGCAACGGCCGATCTGAAGACAGACGAGCAGCGCGTCCTGATAGCGCGTCTCGTAGAAGTCGCGGAAGTGCCGCTTCATCGTGGTGTTCGCTGCCACCGCCTCACCGCGCAGGAGGTAGGTCACCAGGCTGTCCTGCAGCGGCAGGCCCAGGCGCTTGCCGGCGGACTGCTGGAAGTTGCCGATCGGACTGTCGGCGGGAACCACCAGCACCGCCTGCGAGCTGCTCTCCACGGCGGCCACCGGCGCGTAGCCGTAGCGCACGGCGGAGCCGATGAGGTGGGCCGGCCCCACCACCACGTCAGGCAGCCGCGCACGCGTGGCGCTCAGGTCGGCGGTCATGTCGGCAGAACCGGTGATGGAGACGTCGAAGATTCGCTCCTTGCGCAGTGCCTGCTCGATGACGCTGCGCCAGACGGCCATGGTGGCGCCACGCGATTGCTCGGCCTGGTCGCCCGGATTCACGAGCACCTTGACCTGCGCGTTCGCAGCCGGCGCCGCCAGCATCGATGCCACCAGCGCCAGGCCGCCGGCCCATCGCGCAGGGGTGGAGCCTGCCGCTGCCAAACTATTGCTCATCGCCGATATTCCAAATGATGCTAGTAGCAAAGTATGAAACTGTCTGATACGGCGAAGCAAGTACATCCAAAGTTCTCTCTTTGGATTGGCGGGCACGCGCTCCGACACGCGGCGTTCGACGAAGCGCTGTCCGCGGTGCGTCGCGCGCGCCCCGAGGCTCAGGCGGAGCGCGGCTTCTTCCAGGTGTAGACCATGGTCACGGCGTAGTTCCACACCGTGCCGACCAGCACGCCGGCAATGGCCGAGGCGATCCAGAAATCCGGCCGCTGCGCAAACAGCCACCCCGCCACGCCCACGTTGGCCAGCGCGCCCACGCTGCAGGCCAGCGAGAAGGACAGCCATCCGCTGAGCATGCGCCAGCCGCGCAGCCGCATGTCGCGGTAGGTCAATATGTTGTTGAGCAGAAAGTTGCTGGTCATGGCCACCACCGTGGCCAGGCCCTGCGCCGCCACGAATCCCAGCCCCAGTCCCTTGAACGACACGCCGAGCACCGCCAGGTGCACCAGCAGGCCGAAGCCCCCGACCAGTGCGAAGCCGATGAAGCGGACCGGCACGATGCCTCCCAGCATCCGGTCCAGCAGCATGATCATGTATTCCCATGCCACGTTGATGTCCAGCTTGCTCTCGCCGGCGAATCGGTTGCGGAACTCGTAGGGCAATTCCTTGAAGCGCAGGGGCTCGGGCGAACTCGCGAACAGGTCGAGCAGGATCTTGAAGCCCACGCCCGACATGCCTTCGCGGATGCAGCGCAGCGCCACGGCGTGGCGGGTCATGAAGAAGCCGCTCATCGGATCCTTCAGGTCGGCCTTCAGCACCATCGCGCTCAGGCGCGTCGCCAACTGGCTCATCTTGGCGCGCGAGGCGTCCCAGTCGCCGGTTCCGCCGCCGCCGACATAGCGGCTCCCGACCACGATGTCGAGCCGCGGGTCGGCCTCGAGGGCATCGGCCATCGAGGCCAGCAGGCGCTCGTCGTGCTGCAGGTCGCCGTCCATCACGGCCACCAGCGGCGACGACGAGGCCAGCATGCCCTCGATGCAGGCCGACGCCAGGCCACGGCGGCCGATGCGGTGCAGGCAGCGCACGCGCCCATCGGCTTGCGCCATCTGGCGCACTGCGTCGGCCGTGCCGTCGCGGGAGTCGTCATCGACGAAGATCAATTCCCAATCCCTTCCGGCCAGGGCGACGGCGACGCGGTCGCGCAACTCGGTGACGTTCTGGACTTCGTTGAACGTGGGAATGATGATGGACAGTTGTGGCATGGGGGTTCTGGCGGGCTCAGGGGCTGGCGTCTTGTTGCGGCATCGGGCCGGGAGAAGGGGCCCCGCGGTAGCCCGTGCCGCGCCAGATCTCGATGCGACGCGTGGTGCGGCCGAGCGCGCCGACCTGCACCTCCTCGACGCGCTCCAGGCTGTCGAACAGGGGGCGCAGCGCGGCCAGATCGAGCGCCGACTGCGCCTGGTCGGACAGCACCAGGAAACCGGTGGCGCCGACGAGATCCTCGGAATGGGGGAAGTAGTCGTACTGGAGTGCCCTGCGCCCGAAGATATCCTGCGCGTAGGTCCGTTCCTGGCTCGGCCGATGGAACCAGATCAACGAGCTGGTCTTGTAGTTCGGCGAGAAGACGAAGGCCCGGCGCCCCTGGGCACGCTCGGCCGCGACGACCCGGTCCAGCTGCTCGGCGGCCGGCCGCCAGCCGCTCCAGATGTTCAGGTCGCCCGGCAGCGGCAGGTTGGGAATGACCGACACCCCGATGCCCACTGCCAGCAACAGCGCCGACGAGGCCAGGCCCAGGGCGCGCCTTCGACCGTTGCCCGGGCGGGCCAGCGAATGGCGGATGCCGAGGATGACCAGCGACCACCAGGCCGGAAGCAGCCAGTTGATCTTCGAGTTCGTGCGGAAGCTGACGGCGACGAAAAGCAGCAGCGGGATCAGCGCGCTCAGCAGCAGCAGCAATTCGCGGGGCTCGATGCGGCGCGCGAACCAGGCCCGCAATCCGTGCCAGGCGGCGCCGAGCGACAGGGCGAACAGATACGGCGACAGCAGCAGGAACTGGGTGGCCAGCAGGAGCCCGAAGAATCGCGGCTTCAGGCCGCCCATCGACTCGAGGCGCCGGCCGCTCTGGAAAGCCAGGGACACCCATTCGTGCTGCGCGTTCCACACCAGGACCGGCGAGAAGATCAGCAGCGCCAGCAGCGCGGCCAGGTAGGGCTGCGGCCGCCGCAGCCAGCGCCGCTGATCCGGAACCGCCAGCAGGTACAGGCCGACGATGGGCAACAGCAGGACGCCCGAATACTTGCCGAGCCAGCTGAGCCCCATGAAGACGCCGGCCGCATACCACCAGCGCCCGTCGCCGCTGCGGCTGGCTCGCCAGACGGCCCAGATCGTGCCGATCCATCCGAACAGCAGCGGCCCGTCCGGTGTCGGACCGAAGCCATACAGCTCGTACAGGAGCGTCAGGTTCAGCGCGAGCACGGCCCAGAACGCCAGCCGCCGATCGCCGAACATGTCCAGCACGAGGCGGGCCCACAGCAGGTTCCAGCCCAGCGACCACAGCACCGCGGCGGACTTGATGCCGAACGCGGTCTGGCCCAGCAGCATCGTCGTGAAAGCGATGCCATAGCTGGCCAGCGGTGGATGGTCGAAATAGGACCCGTCCGGAAAGCGGCTCCAGGTCCAGTAGTACGCCTCTTGGGGGGTGAGCGGCGAGTACGCGGCCAGCACCAGGCGAAGCAGCGTCACGCAGGCGATCAGCCAGGCGATCGCCCGGCCGCTTTCTGCCAACGCAAGTCGATCGGTTGGATGGGAGACGGTATGCGAGGGCATCAACGGGTCACGCTGCGTCGACCGGCACGAGGATCGGGGTCCGACGGCGATCCRGGCGACAACGGATCAAAGGCACTGAGGAAATTCAACGGCATGAGACTGAGCGAACAACGTCGAACGCGAGCGGAACGACCAACGCGGTGCCCGATCGGCACCGCACTCCGGCCGGTATTGTGGCCTGAATGTCCTGGAGAAGTTCCGGGCATCGAGGCATCCCCTCTGTGAGCACGGCGAAGGGGCCTCCGGATCGCCCTTGCGCCGACCCGGCGCCGAACTTGATCCAGGCAGGCAGGGTAGATCGAAAGTTGTAGTGAACGTAAATGCATCGACTCGCGATTGTGACTGGCCGGGGCCCCTTCAATAGACGGGCTCACCGATCGCGCGCTTGACCTTCACCAGGGCCTCGCGCAGAGCGCCTGGCTCGACCGATCCCAGAGCCAGGCGGATGGCATGCGGCACCCGGGCGGAGGTCGCGAAAGGCTCGGCCGTCGACACCGAGATCCGATCGCGCGTCAGTGCCATCGCAACCTGGTCGGCGCGAAGCGCTTCGGCCAGGGGGAGCCAGACGAAGTAAGAGGCCGGATGGCGGACGCACCGCAGTCCGGCGAGGACGTCGGCGGCGATCGCTTGCCGCATCGCCGCATCCTGGCGCTTCTGCGATTCGAGCCGGATCACCGTGCCGTCGTCGAGCCATCCGCAGGCCATCGCCGTCATGACGCCGGGCGTGTTCCAGGTCGTAGCCCGGATCGCCCGCTCGAGCTTCGGCACCCATTCGGCCGGCGCGGCGACATAGCCGACGCGCAGCCCGGTCGCCACGCTCTTGGAAAAACCCGAGACGTAGACAGTGGCCTCGGGGGCGAGCGCTGCCAGGGGGGCGGGTGGATCCTCGGCGAGAAAGGCGTAGGCGGCATCCTCGATGATCAGCAACCCGTGCCGGCGGGCGATCGAAACCAGTTGCCGCCGCCGGCTCGCGCTCATCACCCACCCGAGCGGGTTGTGCAGCGTCGGCATCGCATAGACGGCGCGCACCCGCCGGCTCTTGCACAAGCGCTCCAGCGCGTCCAGGTCGGGGCCGTGCCCGGCCGCCGGAATCGGCGCCAGCTCGAGTCGGTGCGCTTGCGCAAGCACCTTGAACCCCGGATAGGTCAGGGCGTCGGTCGCGACCACGTCGCCCGGCTGGAGCAGCGCCATAACGGTCGTTGCCAGCCCATGCTGGGCACCGCTGACGATCATCACCTGGTCCCCACCGACGCTCAAACCCCGGGCTGCGAGATGGCGAGCCACGGTCGCCCGCTCGTGCCGGCGCCCGCCATGCGGCTGGTAGCGCAGCATGGCTTCCAGGTCGCCGGAGGCGGCGAGCTGGCGCAGGCCCGCACGCAGCAGCTCGGCCTGGCCCGGCAGCGACGGATAGTTGAAGTTCAGATCCACCATGTCCGGCGCCGCGGCCTGCTGATCGATTCCCATGCTGCGCGGAAGGGCGGTCTCCCGCACAAAGGTGCCGCGGCCGGTCTCGCCGCTGACCAGCCCCATGGCTTCGAGCTCCGCATAGACGCGGCTCGCAGTGACGAGTGCAAGCCCCTCCCGGGCAGCGAGCTTCCGGTGGGTCGGCAAGCGCGTGCCCGGAGGCAGGCTGCCGGCGCGGATCTGCGCGGCGAGCGCGTCGACCAGAGGCTTGTACCGAGCGTGGGTCATGCAGCAATGTATCCATGACAATAAATTGATTGTATTGCCCTCCGCGCCTACGATCTCCCATCGCCACCCAAACCGCCAGCGAGCCACCGACACCATGCACATCGCCATCCTCACCTTCGAAGGCTTCAACGAGCTCGACTCGCTCATCGCGCTTGGCATCCTCCACCGCGTCAAGGCGCCGGACTGGCGGGTATCGATCGCCAGTCCGGCTGCGCGGGTCCGATCGATGAACGGCGTGGTGCTCGAAGCGCAGGCATCGCTGCGCGAGGCCGGTGCGGCCGACGCGGTCATCGTCGGCAGCGGCATGCAGACGCGGCAGGTCGTCGCCGATGCGGCGTTGATGGCGCAATTGCAGCTCGACCCCTCTCGGCAACTGCTGGGCGCGCAGTGCTCCGGCACGCTCGTCCTGGCCAGGCTGGGGCTGCTCGACGGTGTCCCGGCGTGTACCGATCTGACGACCAAGCCCTGGGTCGAAGAAGCCGGTGTCGCCGTGCTGAACCAGCCTTTCGCTGCCAGGGGCAACGTGGCAACCGCGGGCGGTTGCCTGGCCTCGCAGTATCTGGCCGCCTGGGTCATTGCCCGCCTGGCGGGCCTCGAGGCGGCCCGGAGCGCGATGCACTACGTCGCGCCGGTAGGAGAAAAGGAAGACTACGTCTTGCGCGCGATGCGGAACATCACGCCTTTCCTGGAAACCACGCCCGCCTATGCGTGAGCCCGGTCGGAAAGGAAGCGCGGCTTCGTTGAAGCGCTTCGGTCAAGTTGCGGCGTTCACATGCGCAGCATCTTCCACGGGTTCATGATTCCCAGCGGGTCGAGGGCACGCTTGACGTCGCGCATCAGCGCGCCATGCGCGAGCACCTCGAGTTCCTGAACGCGCTCGCCGCCAAGGACAGCGATGGCGCGCTGGCGCACATGATGGCGCACATCGAACAGTCCAAGCACCGGGTGCTTGCCGGCATGCTGCGAGTGGGGCAGCTGCCAGGATCGGTTTAGGGTCCGTTCGATGGCGCGCGTGAAGCCTATTCACGGAGGCCGTTGCCGAAGCGATGGATCTTCCAGGGGGGGAGGAGGGGCGCCGGAATGGCCGAAGGCGGCACAAGCGGATTCATCCACAGGTCTCTCGTCAGCATCGGAGCCGCGAAGCTGGTGCCCACGAGCCGTGTCACGGCGCCGCTTCGATTCCCGCTGGCCAGCACGCCTTGCAGCACGACGCTCTGGTCGGTGGGATAGGCCCAGCTCGGCCCCTCGCGCCTTTGCCCAATCGTTCCTCTCCCGGGTCCACCGCTGCTGTACAGGGCCGGCATGGATGTCGTGGCGCAATAGCCCGCTGCGACATAGGTCGCCGCCCCGGTCGCGATGCCGCTCATGCTGCCGCGCGCGACGACGACCGCGGAAGGGACCGGCTGGTCGTCGATGAGTTGATCCGATGCCCGGCGGTAGCGCTTGGGATCGTAGCCCTCGCTGTCGAGGTAGCCGCTGCGGCCACGCCGCGCGCGGCCGAGGTTGGGATCGCTGCGCGCCAGATACGCGTGGGCCGTGCCAATGACCATGCCGGGTGTCGCCTTCAGGCGGACCTTCCATCGGCCGACCGGCGCCAGCGCAAAGCCGTCGGGTGCTGCGCCAGGGACCCTGGCCGTCGGCATGATCACCATCAGGATGACCTTCCGGTCCGTGAACTGGCAGGTCGGCAACGCGACAGTTCCGGCCGTCTGGTCGTCCGTCTCGGTGATCGTCTTGTACTTCACCTGAACCACTTCGCCTGTTGGCGACTCCAGGGACGCGTGCAGATCGCCGAAATTCGCACCGACGGGCAGCCAGATCTCGAGGTAAGCGGGCACCTGCGAATCGGCGGCCACGCACCAGTCGATCCGGCCGCCTCCACTGTACAGATCGAATTCCGCATGCGTTCGCCCCAGATGGTTGTTGCCGGTCGGCAGGACGATCTGAAGCTCGTAGCCTTGCGTCGGCGCTTTCTCGATCATCTCCTTCATGGCTGTCTCGAGGATGGAGCTGCCGTCGTGTGGGCCGGTCTGGGGGCCGTAACTGAGGTTGATGACCACCTTGCTCGCCTTCCCGCCCTTGTAGACATCGCGTGCATAGGAGCGAATCGCCTGGATGCCGTCCAGCGCATAGTGGTCGAGCCACATGCCCGAGGGATCGTCGAGTGCCGGCGTCGGCAGCTGCACAAAGGCCATGTCCTTGCGTCCAGGCGGCACGCTGGACGCCGGAAGCGGCTTCGCTGCGAAGTCCCGCGGACGCGGCACCATGCGACTCTTCCATCCCGCAGCGAGGCTCATCACCTGCGCGCCGTGGCTCGTGATCGAGCGCAGACTTGGCAGTCCGCTCTTCCGGTAGGCCGTGTCCTCGTTGACCGTGCCGCCGACCGTGGCGCTGGCGACGATCGCCTTCAACTCGTCGATCAGGAGGAAACGGCCGTAGTCGAACGGCGCGGGCTGCGGCGGCGAGCTCGCCTCGCCGCCCTGGTCCCAGATGAACCGCACGGCCAGCGCATGGGGTGCGGCATCCGAATGCCGCAGGTTCTTGTGCGCGAACGGACAGCCGTCGTCGATCACGCCGACCACGATGTCGGGGCCCGAACCGTCCAGCTGGATGTTCAACCGGTCGTCCAGCGGCATGCCCTGCGGCGTTCCAAGCTCGAAGCAGTCTGCGCCGAGCCACTTCTGCAACGCCGACAGCTGGGCCTGCAAGGCCCCGCGTTCGCCCGACACGGTCACGGTCGCGTGGCGAAAGCCCTGGTAGGTGGGACTGATCGATGCGCCGCGAAGCCTCCGCAGCGTCTTGACGCCGAAATTCAGCGGCTTGTCGAATCGCACCAGCAACACCATGGTCCGTTTGTCGTCGCAGTTGAGGTATCGGAGGTCGGTGTGCAGGGCCCACTGCAGATAGACATCGGCTCGCACCTTCGTCTTCAGCGGCAGTTCAGTGATGCGCATGGTTCGCCCCCGGTGTCTCTGTTGGCTGGACGGCTCAGAACTTCAGGCGCAGCGCCTTGCGCTCGTCGGCGCCCATGGCGTAGAGCTTCGTCAACACCGGCATGCTGGAGGCCGGGATGGTCTGCGCCGCCCCGACGACATAGCCGTCCGCAACCGCATTCGGGCCGATGGGATCATCCATGTCGAGGTCGAACTTCCTCCCGTCGATCGGCGTTCCGCCGGTGGTGACGCCGGTGAAGGTGCGCAGGCAGACCTGCGTGGTCCCGTCGAGGCGCGAGAGCAGATACTCCGCAATGCTGTGGCCGAGCAGGCGCCCGGCCACGCTGTCGGCCGGAAAGTGCACGCCCGCCACCACCCTGTTGGTCGCGATGCGCGCCGCCTGCAGGTACAGCTGCGTGCGCATGGCGCCGTAGGCTGCCGTCTTCGGCAGGATGCCGTCGAGCATGCGTGCGAGCACGAACGCCTGGGTGGAGTGACCGCTCGGAAAGCTGCCGTGGCCTGGCGTGGTGATCATCGGCTGGACCTGCTCGGAGTACTGGACCGGCCGCCAGCCTGCGAGCGCGTGCTTGAACTGCATTTCGATCAGCACGGTGAACTGGATGGCATTGACGAGCAGTTCGACCGTGTTCCGGTGGCGGTCCGGGTGCAGGCCGGTGACGGCGGCAACGAAGGCGAACTGGTTGTCGATCTGCGCGAGGATCTCGGGCGATCGCTCCATCCGGAGGTCCGCATAGCCCAGCACCATGCCGATCTGCCGCCGGAAGAATCGCCGCGGAGGCAGCTTCAGGCTGGCGATCGACGTGGTCCCGACCTTGAGCACGACCACATCGGTGCTCGGCGCCACGACATCCAGGTTCCGGCAGAGCTCCCATTGCAGAAGATGGGAGCGCACCCAGGGTTCCCAGCGCTCAAAGTTGTCCACGCCGTAGGTGCCGGGCTCCGCAGGGGGTTTTCTCGTCACGACCGAACCGGTGCCGGTCCCGTCGCGGCTCGCGATCAGCGCCGTGCAGACCAGCGGATTGGCGAACGCATCGGCGAGCGTCGGCGCGCCGGCTGCGGCGTACGCGCCGCCATAGCCACCGTAGCCTCCATACCCGCCGTAGCCCCCGTACCCGCCGTATCCACCGTAGCCCCCATAACCTCCGAGTTGCGACATGGTCTTCTCCTCAGTGATGTCAGCGCTTGACGTTCTAGCTTTCCTTCGCGCCCGCTGCGCGAAGCGCGTCCTTCAGCTTCTCCAGGTAGGCTGGTACGCGCTCGCGCGAGGGATAGCCCTGCGCGAATCGCGACACGCTGAACTGTGGATCCCGCAGCATCAGCTGCGCGAGAGTTTGGCGCGCGGCATCCGGCAGGCCGGCCAGGGATTGCGCGATGATCAACGAACGGTAGCTGGACAAGTGCGACGCGTTCACCCGCAGGGACTGCTCGGCATGGCTGATGGCGAGGTCGTAGCGCTCGGCCGAAATGGCGATCGAGGCCATCAACGAGTTGTAGTAGTACTTCAACGGGTCGAGCGGCGATAGCTCGAGCGCCCTCAGTCCCGCAGGCAGCGCCTCGGCTCCGTTGCCGTCGAACGCATGCACCATGGCCTTGAAGAGCCAGGCCAGCGATTCGTTCGAATTCCATTCGAGTGCCTGGCTGCAGCTCTGCAATGCCCGCTCCACGTCCTTCATCAGATGGCAATACACGAAGCCCTGCACGGCCCACGCCAGCGGATTGCCGGGCTCCAAATCCAGTGCGCGCCGCGTTTCCTGCAAGGCGAAATTCGCCTGCGACTTCGCGTCGTCGGTCAGGCCTCGCGTCGAGCACAGCACATACCACTTGGCAAGCCACACGCGCGGCAGTGCACACTGGCCGTGCCGCTCGATCAACGCGTCCAGCACCTCGCGCGTGCGAAGGAACTGCGACGACGCGCTTCGATGCATGAGCCCGATGCTGCCGAGAAGCATGGTGTAGCTCTGAAGGCTCGGCAGCGGCCGCACGAGCGCCTCATGCGCCTCGCTGTCGAGCAGCGCGCGATGACAGCCGTTGGCGATCGTGGCGCAAATTTCGCTGTGCATCTGCACGAGGTCCTCGACGTCGCCCGTCACGCGCTCGGCCCACGCGAATTCGTTGCGCTCGACATGGGTGAACTCCGCCATCACGAGCACCGTCTTTCCAGTGATGACATAGCTGCCCGACAGCACGAACTGCGCGCCCAGGTAGGCCTTCGCGTCGTCCAGATTGCCGGCCCGGCCGCGGAACGCCGATGTCGAGAGGTGCGAGATGACCTTGAGCTCCTGCGAGCGGCTGAGTTGTCCGATCACGCCCTCGGCGATCAGATCTCCGAGCGAATACTGCTCGGCCTGAACCGTGCGCGACACGAACGGCAGCACCGCGATGGTCGGGCGCAGCGAAGGCGCATTCGTGCGGGGCGTCCATGCCGGCGCGACTTGGCCCGCCGCCCGAATGCCATAGACGTGCAAAGGCTCGTTCACGTGCTTGAGATACCAGTTGCCAAGGTCCTCGATGTCGCCGTCCAGGCCGTCGACGAGACCATCGCGGGCCGATGCGGTGGCGACCGTCTGGCCGGGCTGTGCGAGCGAGGCGATGCGGGCCGCCAGATTGACCCCGGTGCCGTAGATGTCGTGCTCGCCCTCGTACACGTAGGTGGCGTGGAGTCCGATCCGCAGCTGCATGCGGCCACGATCCGTATCGCGGTGCTGCGCATCCAGCCAGCGGTGCATGGCCATGGCAGAAGCGGCGGCGCGAGGGGCGCTGTCGAACTCCACCATGAGGCCGTCACCCAGACTTTTCACCAAGTGTCCCTCGTTGGCAGGCAGGACCGATTGCGTCACATGCCTCAGGAAGGCATCCCATCGTTGAATGATGCCCAGCTCGTCCGTTTGCATCAGGGTCACCGATTCGACGAGGTCGACCACCAGGACGACCTTCTCATGGCGCTGGAAGTGAAACCCGACCGATGCGGCAGTTGGGATGTTGGAAGCGCCTGGAGACAAGGTCATCCCCTCGTTCGGCGAGCAGTGCAGCAAGGATGCCCGCGATCGCCTTGCTCGCAAGACACGCCCTTTTTTGAACGTTTTGATTACATCCGAGCCCGTGCCATTCGTCAAAGGCCATGGATGCGCGGTTCCGCCGCCATTCGACATGCATTATGTTAAATGGAGAATTTTCATGACCCGGACCCGGAGGAGTTCGTCGCGCACGCGAAGGCGGGCAGGGAGCCGCTGGCCCTCTTGGCAAAAAACAAGGAACCACGTCACAAACTGCGCGAATACAACGCAGTCCATCTGGACGGTTCACACACTGCGCCCGCCGGAGCAAAGTGTCGGATTGTCGACTCAGGAGCGGACCATGGACTCAGCGATCTTCACCCTTGGCGCACTGGCCGTCCTGGTGGCGGCCGGCTGGGTCATCGACCTCCTCGTGCATCGCGAGCCACCCACTCGCATGCAGCGCCTGATGGCCACGCAGATTCGGCGATCCTCGGCGGCGATCCGCGGTCAATGATGCAGCCCGTCAGTTGGCTTTTTCCGCCCTCTTGAACTGGCGCACGCGGTTGCGGTCCGCCCACGCTTGAACTGCATGCTGGCGTGACCTACGCTTGCGCGACAACACGACGGAGACCGCCATGACCCTCACGACGACAGCCCCATTCCCCAACCCGTACGGCAACTTCCAGCCGCTCTTCGAGTGGCAGGCGGCCTGGGTCGAAAGTTTGATGCAGGCGCAGAAGCTCCAACTCGAGATGCTGAGTGCCTGGCGCAACCCACTTGTCATGAATCAAGAGCTGTGGGACCAGTGGATTGCGCATTTCGGTGGGGGTGTTCCCATCGACGCGTAGCTGCGGATCAGTTCCTCGAGTCGCGCTGCGCGCTGCTGTGAGGATCTGCGTTCTGGCGTCGACGGAAGCGGGCGCGGAGGAGGGCGGTCCACCACCAGATCAGCGCTGCATTGACGAACAGGCCGAGCGTGACGATGACCGCCGCGCGATCCGCGAACCCCTGACCGAAGTCGAGGAGCAGGAGGGCGAGCGACCAGGGCAGGGCGCAGAGAATCGCGACCGATAGCAAGACGCTCTGTTCGGTGGGCCGCAGCGCAGCCATCGCCAGCGTGATCGCGATCGCGGAGCAGGCGCCTGGCAGCCACCAGGCATGACGACACAAGAGCTGCAGGCGAGGGGTGCGCATGGATAAATTGTGCGGTGCCTGAGCCGTAGGCGCCCGTGCAATTTCACACGCAAGACCTGAGGTTCCGTGTTTGTCGCGCGCCGCCCACAGCACGCAGCTGGCCACCGAATCCGGCCGGCCCTTTCCGCGACCGCCCAGGCATCGATGTCCGGGGCGCAAGATGAGGCCCGGCGGCATCGCGCCCCCGGGCCTGGACTTCCTTTCGTGCTGCATTTGCCTACGAGAGGCCGCGTTTGCCTACGTGAGAGGCGCACAGGAAGTCCAAGCCATGACTCTACGCCTGGAGGCCAGGTGTGTGGCAGTAGCCATCAAGACTTCATGGAATCGGTTCGTTTCAGCAGCCACAAAGTGTTCGATACGGGTCGGCCAGCCACTATGCGGCACCGGGCGCAGGTTGCTTGTGGGCCACAAAGTGTCGGATTCGTGAGCAAGTTGACGCGATACGGCGTTAGGTGTATTGCGCCGCGTTGCGGCGAAGCCTAATCTTGCGTTCGAGCTTGTCGGACGATATTTCCTTACGCAATAACTACTTACGTCGGATTTTGCATGTTGGCCGCATCGCTGATCCTCCTGCTCCTTGTCGCGTGGGAGCTGCGCCTCCAGATCTGGTTGGGCAGGGCCGTGTGCATCAGGGTGAGGCGCTCGGGGTGGATCGTCCTCGAGGTGCGGAGACGCGTTTCGATGCTGCGGTTGCCGCATCATGTGTCGGAGTTTCCGGTTCCGCGCGAGGAACGCGTCCTGGTCCTTCGATTTCTTGGCATCGTGCTTTGGCATGAGGAAATGAGTGTGGCGCTTCCCGATACCGCATGCGAGCACCTTGCGGAGATCACGCCACAAGACTTTGATCGCCAATTTCCGATCTGGCTGCGTGTCGCCAACAGCCCGGGTTGAGCATCGGATGGGCGTATCGCCTTCGGTCGGAAGGCCCGCTGCGACTCGCTGAATTCGGAGTCGGCGTCGTGGTCGCGCCGGTGCCAGTCCGCGATGAATTCCTGAGCCCCCGCAGCAGCGCGCCAGCTTCTTCCTGCTCCTGAAGTCCCATGGGCAAGGGTAGCGCTGAATAAGCCGAAACATTCCGATGGCCAAGTACGGCAGGCCAGAAGAAGTTGCCGTGGTCGTCGAGCAACTGCTCGGTGCATTGTCGGATTACATGACCGGCGCGAACTTGCTGCACGACGGCGGATTCACGCGCGCGTACTGAGCGCACTGAACTCGCGAACGGCTCGCGGACCGGGCGACGGGTCGGACGAGGTCATGACCCATGGGCGCTTCATAAATGCGCGCACGTGCCCTATGCCGCGAAGGCATGGCCGAGGCGCAGGCGCAACGACGGGTCACGGCGTTGTCATGCGCCCTGCATCTAATGCTCCATCAGCAAACGAGGGTGACCCATGCAGGCAGATCCGAGGTTCTGGCGGATCGGCACAGCGCTGCTCCCGATCCTGACCGTGTCGGCCTGCGGCGGCACGGCGGATGCCGGTGGCCAGGCGGGCATCCGGTACGCGCCCTGACCCAGATAACTCAACGAGAAGAAAACGCATGACCTCACGACGCAAGTTCCTGCAAGGCACAGCCACCGGCACCGTGGCGGCCGCCACGCTCGCTGCCTTCCCGCCAAGCATCCGCCGCGCGCTGGCCATCCCTGCGCACAACGCCACCGGCACCATCAAGGACGTCGAACACGTGGTGATCCTGACGCAGGAGAACCGTTCCTTCGACCAGTACTTCGGCACGCTGCGCGGCGTGAGGGGCTTTGGCGACCGCTTCACGATTCCGTTGCCGCAGGGGCGCAGCGTCTGGCAGCAGAACGACGCCAACGGGCAGCCGGTGCTGCCCTACCACCTGGACGGCAGCAAGGGCAACGCGCAGCGCGTGAGCGGCACGCCGCACAGCTGGGTCGACGGCGAGAACGCCTGGGATGGCGGGCGAACCTACCAGTGGCCCCGCTACAAGGGCGCCAACGCGATGAGCTACTTCAAGGAGGCCGAGCTGCCCTTCCAGTTCGCGCTGGCCAATGCCTTCACGCTGTGCGACGGCTACCACTGCGCGATGCACACCGGCACCAACTCGAACCGCATGTTCCTGTGGACCGGCACCAACGGGCCGACCGGCGCCGGTGTCGCTTCGGTCAACAACGAATGGGATTCGATCGACGCCTCCACGCTCGGCTACCAATGGAAGACCTATCCCGAGCGCCTGCAGGAGGCCAAGGTGAGCTGGATCGTCTACCAGAACATGCCCGACAACTTCGGCGACAACCCGCTCGCCGGCTTCAAGCAATACCGACAGGCCAACGAGGCTTCTGGCAAGCCGGTGAGCAACGAGGCCCTGTCGCCCGCCTACGACCCGGCGAGCGACGATGCGGGCAACCCGCTGTACAAGGGGATCGCCAACACGATGCCGGGCGAACTCGGCAACGCCGACAGCTATTTCGAGCGCTTTCGCTCGGATATCAAGTCTGGCAAGTTGCCGCAGGTGTCCTGGGTGGTGGCCCCGGCCACGTATTCCGAACACCCGGGACCGTCGAGCCCGGTGCAGGGCGCCTGGTACATCCAGGAAACGCTGGACGCGCTGACCGCGGTGCCCGAGGTATGGAGCAAGACGGTGCTGTTCATCAACTTCGACGAGAACGACGGCTACTTCGACCACTACCCGTCACCTGCGGCGCCCTCGATCAATCCCGACGGCACGGCGGCGGGCAAGACCACGCTGCGCGAAGCCGCGGTGGCGTTCGAGCGCTTCAACTATCCGGCCCCGCCCGGCACCACCAGCCAGCCCGCGCCCGATGGCCGCGTCTTTGGACCCGGGATCCGCGTGCCGATGTACGTGGTCTCTCCATGGAGCCGCGGAGGCTGGGTCAACTCTCAGGCCTTCGACCACACATCGGTGATCCGCTTCCTTGAAAAGCGTTTCGGCGTGAAGGAGCCCAACATCAGTCCCTTCCGCCGCGCCGTGTGCGGGGACCTGACCAGCGCCTTCAATTTCGAGCGGCCCAACGACGAGCGGCTGCCCACGCTCGCCGGCCGCAAGAGCCGGGCCCAGGCCGACGCATTGCGCGCGCAGCAGGATCAACTGGCGCAGATCGTGCCGCCGGCCAGCCCGTTGCTGCCCGTGCAGGCCACCGGCACGCGGCCGTCTCGCGCGCTGCCTTACGAACTGCACGTGAGCGCCCGTTGCGACGGCCTGCGCGGCCGCGTCAAACTGATCTTCGCCAACACCGGCGACGCCGGCGCGGTGTTCCACGTCTACGACAAGCTCAACCTCGAGAGGCTGCCGCGCCGCTACATGGTTGAGCGCAACGATCGGCTCGACGACGACTGGGTGGCGACCGACAACGCCGGCAAGTACGACCTGTGGGTGCTCGGCCCCAATGGATTTCATCGCCACTTCAAGGGCGACCTGAACACGTTGAAGTCTCGCGACGCGCCTGAACCTGAAATTCGCGTCGGCTACGACGTGCGCCGTGGCGACATCCACCTGAAGGTGCGCAACGACGGCGAGCGAGCCTGCTGGTTCACGGTGACGGCGAAGGCCTACTTCAAGGATCGCGGCGACAGTTCATGGCGCGTGCGGGTCAAGGGCGGCGAGGATGCAGGCAGGCACTGGGAGCTGGACGCCAGTGGCCAGTGGTACGACTTCGAGGTGCTATGTGACGCTGACGCCGCTTGGTCCAGGCGCTTTGCGGGCCGGGTGGAGACCGGCCGGCACTCGGTCAGCGATCCGGCGATGGGGATGCCGGGCAACTGAGAGGCAGCGCCTTGGGGCGGCGCAGGCGACAGCAACGGCGACAGCGCCTGGGGATGCGGCTCAACGCCATCAACCCGTCGCTGTACCTGCGCCACGTGCTGGAGCGCTTCGACGGTCACCTGCGCAGCACCACCCACCGCTGCAGCAACACCCATCGGCCGCTCACCAACCCGATGCCAGCCAGCACCAGTACGCTGCCCAGGACAAATGGGGTCTCAAGAGATTCTCCGAGTAGCCCGACACCCAGAACAACCCCGAAGAGTGGCGTGAGAAACGAGAACACGCCGAGCCGGGAGGCCAGGTAGCGGCGAAGCAGCCAGCACCAGGCCAGAAAGCTCGCGAAAGAAACGATCAGACTCTGGAAGCCCAGGTGCATCCAGACGACCGCTGAGGGCTCGAATCGCATCTGACCCGTCAGCCAGGAGGCTGGCAGCAGCAAGACGAAGGCGCCCATCAGCTGGTACAGGAGCGTCTCGGTAGCAGGCGCAGACGCCAGGCTGGAGCAGCGGATCGTCACGGTGGTGGCGCCCCAGGCCGCGCCTGCCAACAGTGCCAACCCGTCTCCCAACAGCGCGCGACTGTCTCTGCTGGCGGAAGAAGTGGCGTCTGCGCCAAGGAAGGCGAGCGCGATGCCCCCGAATGCCAGCGCGATGCCTGCCACCTGCTGCGCACCGAGCCGCTCCGCCGGCAGTCGCAGATGCAATCCCAGAGCGGCGAAGACGGGCGCCGTGTAGAGGAACACGACGACATGCGACGCGCCGGTCAGGCGCAGCGCCTCGGCCACAAGCAGGTACTCCAGCCCGAAGAGCGCGCCGACCACCAGTCCCGGCTTCCAGCGCCTCGCGTCCGGCCTTTCACTGCGGCGGCGCATGAGCACCGCCAGCAGCACCAGCGCGACGGCGGACCGCAGCGCCACCATCAGCATCGGACTGACTTGGTCGGCGACCGCCTTCAGCGAGATCTGCTGCAGGCTCCAGATCAGGCACAGCAGCGCCATGACACCCATGGCGCGGGCGTCGAGGCGGCCAGGCGCGACAAGCTGTTGCTCGTTCGAGCCAGGGGCAGGAAGACGAGGTGACAAGGCATTGAGGGAATTCATGATGGCTGCACTGTGCCGCGCGATCATTAAAGCGGAAAGCGCATAATTTGAGGTCAAACAATCCGTTTATCGAATAGATGAGGGACCTCCAGATCGATTGGCTGAAGAGCTTCGTCGCCGCCGTCGACGCCGGCTCGCTCTCGAGCGCCGCACCGGAGGTCCACCGGTCGCAGTCGGCGGTGAGCATGCAGCTCAAGAAGCTGGAGTCGGCCGTGGGCTGTCAGCTCATGGTCCGCAGCGCCCGACAGCTCCAGCTGACGCACGAGGGGCAGACGCTGCTGGGTTATGCCCGACGCATGCTCGATCTGCAGGCCGAGGTGCAGGCAGCGCTTCACGGCGAGGCCATCTCGGGCCTGGTGAGGCTCGGGGTTCCCGATGACTTCGCGAGCAAGTACCTGACGCCCGTCCTCAAGCGATTTGCGCCCCGCCATGGAGGCGTCGAGATCCAGTTGGACTGCGAACAGTCGACCTTGCTCATCCCGCGTGTGGCCCGGGGGGAACTTGACCTGGCCCTGGTCTCGCGGGACCACAACCGGCGCGGCACCTTGCTTTTCCACGAACCCATGGTCTGGGTCGGCGCTGCGCAGTTCGACATCTGGACCCGCAACCCGCTACCCATCGCCGTCTACGAAGAGGGGAGCCTGGGCCGCCGAAGCGCCATCAATTCATTGGCGCTGCAGGGGCGTCCCTACAAAGTCGTCTACAACAGCTCCAGCCTGGCCGGGCAGATCGCAGCCGTCGAAAGCGGACTGGCCGTCGCGGCACTGACGCAGTGCAGCGCTCCTGCACAGCTGCAGGTGCTGGGGATCGAGCACGGACTGGGGCCGCTTGAACCGATGCAGGTGGCCCTCTATCGCCCCCAATGGCCAGGTCAAACTGCTCCACCTGTGGCCACCCAAACTGCTCCAGGCAGGACGGGTCGGATTATGCCGTGACGGGGGTTGATGCGATGCGTGCGACGGCCTCCTTGAGTCGATAGCTCTTGCCCTCGAACTCGAGCATCGCCGCGCGGTGCATGAGGCGGTCGAGGATGGTGGTGCCCATGGTGGCGTCGCCGAGGTATTTGCCCCAGTCCTGCACGACGCGATTGGAAGTGACGATGAGGCTGCGGCGCTGCTTGTATCGCTGGTGCACGACGGCTTGCAGAAGTTCGGCGCCGGCCTCGCTGATGCGGCGTGCGAGGAAGAGATCGTCCAGCACCAAGAGCGCGGGCTCGATATAGCTGCGCAGTATCTTGGCCTGCTCGGCGTGGCTGGACAGGCCGTAGTGTGCGAACTCGGTGTCGGCTTCGACGTACCGGACGTCGTGACCCTGCAGAGTGGCCTGGTAGGCCACGGCCTTGGCGATGTGGCTCTTGCCGGTTCCAGGCTTGCCGATGATTAGCGCGTTGGCGCCTTCGGCGATGAACTTGAGGGTATGCAACTCGAAGCATGCCTGACGCGGCAGCTTGGGGTTGAAGCGCCAGTCGAAGTCGCCCAGGGAGAGTCGCTCGTCGAGCTTGGAGTGCTTGAAGCGCCGCTCGGTTAGGCGCGATCGACGTCGATCGAGTTCGTCCTGCAGCATGGCGGCGAAGGTCTCCAGGAAGGGCTGCTGAGCGGACTGGGCCTGCATCAGTCGGGTGTTCAACGTGTCGGCAATGCCAGACAGGCGCAGCTCGCGCAAGACGCGTTCGATCTCATTCATGTTCATGGTGGGTGCCCGGGATGGTTGCGGGATGGAAGACGGGGCGCGCAGCGCCACGGGCGAACAGATCGGCGTACACGTCGGCCGACTGGATCAGCGGGTGCTCCTGGATCAGCGACAGCTGCGAGCCTTGCACGGGCGTGGTGGAATCGATGGCGGCCAGCGCGTCGGCCACGAGCTTCTCGGTCAACGTCTTGACGTGGCGATAGCTGTGCACGCCCTCGGCGATGGCGCGCGCACAGGCACTGTCGACGAGGCGACGCGGATAGCGCTCGGCCAGGCCCACGATGCCCCACAGCTTGCGCTGCCCCACGCGGCCCTCGATGGCGAACAGCATCTGGCACAGTCGTTCCGCGTCGGGGCCGATAGCCTTGGCCTGACCGAGGATTCGGTGCGTCTCGCGTGAAGGGTTGAACACGCGCTCTTCGTAAGGCAGCACAACCGTGCCGGGCCGGTCGACGCGTTCGTGCGTGCGCAGCAGCGCCTGCGTCTTGAGATCGCGCACCTCGATGCGGTGCTCGAACACGCGCACCAGAACGCGACTGCCGATGGGAGCCGGCCGGGCGGCGTAGCTGCTGTGATCGACGCGCACACAGGTGTCGTCACACACGGTACGCTGCGACTCGGTGAAGTACTGCATGCCCAGCAGCGGCAAGGGCTGCAGGTGGGGACGCTCCTCCTCGAACATAGCCTGCACCTGACGGCGCGCGCTGCCGTGGATGCGCGAAGCGGCCCAGCGGCTCTCCCAATGTTCGAGGAAGTCGTTCTGCTCGTCGATGGACTCAAAGCGCCGGCCCTTCAAGGCCGTGGCCTGCGTGTGGCCGATGGCGTTCTCCACGGTGCCTTTGCGATTCGGATCTCGGACCCTGGCCGGGTCGCCGACCACGCCGTAGTGTGCCAGCGCGGCGGCATAGACAGGGTTGAGCAGTGGCTCGTACAGATCGGGCTTGAGCACGCCTTCCTTCAGGTTGTCGAGCACCACGTAACGGCACGATCCGCCGAAATAGCGCCATGCCTGCTCATGCAGCCGGGCCCAGACCTCCTGGCTGGACTTCCAGACCACACACCGGAAGCTGCGTCGGGAATAGCGCAACGTGGCCACGAACAGGCGCGGCTTGCGGAAGCGCTCGGTGCCCTTCACGCGCGTGGGCGCACCCTCGCCGTAGTCGACCTGCATCTCCTCGCCGGGCTGGAACGACAGACGGTCGAACTGCTGCGGTTCGCGCTTGCGCAGCCTGGCGGCGAAACGCTTGACCGAGTTGTAGGCCGCGGTGAAACCAAACTGGTCGACCAAGTCTTGGTACACGGCCATCGCGTTGCGGTTGAGCTTCAACTGCGACTCGATGAAGGCGCGGTGCGGCTCGCATGCCGACGTGATGCTGCTCGGCGTTGACCCGGGCGGCCGGGTCGGTGGCCAGGGTGGAGCAGTTTGCGCCGGCGCGCCGGCAGTTGCGCCCGGTGGCTCGGCGTCGCCTTGGCTGGCGAATTGCTTCTGATAGCCGCGAATGGTGTGGCGCGAGATGCCCGTGACGCGCGCGATCTCTCGCTGCGTCGCGCCGTTGCGCAACAGGGTCCAGATGGTGGTTTGTAGATGTGGCTTCAAGACGTTCAACCTGTGGGCTCCCTCGGGAATCGAGGGAGTAAGTAAACGTCCTGCCGGCCAGCCTCCGATCTACGACGACGCCGGAATCAGCGCCTCAAACACCGGTGGCCAGGTGGAGCAGTTTGAGTGGCCACAAGTGGAGCACTTTGGGTGGCCATCGGGGCTATCGCAGTGCGGCCTCGCGCGGCTCAAAGGCCGTCGATAGTCTCCAGCGCATGCTGCTGCAGACGCTTCGCCACACGCGGCCCGTTGCGTGAAGCAGGCCGAAGTCATGGCCGCGCCCCGATTCGAGGGCATCAAGTTGGGGATGATGTTGATCTGTTGGGCGCCGATCCGATGCGGGAGCTGGGCACGGTCGCTCGCGATCTTGAGGAAGTCGTCGTGCCTTTCAACGGGCGAATTCATAGAGACCCTGATCGTTGTTACTGCCGCGAAATGCTCGGCCAAGAATGCGACTGCCTCGACGAGCACAAGCTTCCCCGACGCCCAGCGATGCCGCATCGGGATGGCTGAGGGCACGAAGCGGTCGAGGTGAACCTCGTGCCCACCCGGCGATACGGTCACTGCCTCGATGGTCCCGACATGTGTCTCGCCATCGTCGAAATACATGAGTTCCCCGAGTTTCATCGTCGAGATCGCCGGCCTCGACCGGCAGGCTTGCGGGGGAACCCATCTCGGCTCGACGGGCGCCTCGCGCCCGATTCGCATTCTCAAGATCGAGAACAAGGGCCGTTCCAATCGCCGGGTCCGCATCGGCTTGCAGGGCCTGTGATGCGCACCGCGCTCCTCGCCCTGTGGGCCCGCCCCGTCTGGTTGTTGTGGCTGCCGCCCGCGTTCTGGGCCGGAAACCTCGTGCTGGGCCGCGCGCTCGGGCCTGTCTTTCCCCCGATCTCTCTAGCGGTCGGTCGTTGGGTCGTAGCGCTCGCAGTGTTGACCCCATTCGTCTGGCGGCAGGTCTGTCGGGAACGCGATCTGCTTGCCCGACACTGGATGCTCATTGCCGCCTGCGGCGCCTTCGGCATCGCCGGCTACAACGCACTCCGCTACTTGGCCTTGCAGACCGTGCCCGCCGCGAGCGTCGCGTTCCTCAATTCGAAGCCCAGAATGTGTCCGAGGGAACTTGCTCAAGTCAACGGTCATTATCGCCCTGGTCCCCCACCGCCGCCCGGGCCACCGCCACCGGGTCCACCACCACCGGGTCCACCGCCGCCACCGGGGCCACCACCAGGGCCGCCCCCGCCGCCCGGACCTCCACCGCCCCCGGGGCCGCCGCCACCAGGACCTCCACCGCCCCCGGGGCCACCACCACCAGGACCGCCACCTCCGGCGCCTCCACCTCCGGCGCCTCCACCACCGGCGCCTCCACCACCAGCGCCACCACCAGCGCCACCACCACCAGCGCCACCACCACCAGCGCCACCACCACCAGCGCCTCCACCACCGGCGCCTCCACCACCGGCGCCTCCACCACCAGCGCCACCAGCGCCACCACCACCAGCGCCACCACCACCGGCACCGGCACCACCGCCTCCGGCGCCACCACCACCGCCGCCGCCGGAGCCGCCCCCACCCGCGCCGGCCCCACTACCGGCGCCTGCTCCGCCGCCAGCGGACCCAGCAGCGCCAGCGCCGCTGCCGCCCGCAGCCGCGCTACCAGCACCTGCCGCGCCTGCGCCGGCGCCGGCTGCCGCAGAGCCAGCGCCTCCACCAGGATCGTGGCCTGAACCGAACGATGCCGCGAATCCGGAACTTCTCTTGGACGCAATTGCCGCGTCGACTCCAAGAGCCGAGTTGGCAATCGATGCCTGCTGAGCGACTTGCCCCGCTGGGGAGGGCCCCAAGCAGATCGTCTCTCCGAACGGGTTGTAGCGATCGCATGAGAGGTTGCTTGGCGTCGCGGTGCGAACGCTGGCCTTGCTCGGATCGGCTCTTGCGCGAGTCGCTTGCAAGGCCTCATATCCTTGCGGCTTCGCGAGCGCGACCGGCGGCGAAATCGGGACAGGCTGGGGTTCAATCCGCGCACTGATGGCCGGGAGTGAAATCGCTTCTCGTTTTTCCGGCGTTGGCGACACGGCCTGATCCCGCCGACGCGGGACCGTTCGCCGCTCATGGGCGGGGGCACTCGGCACCGGCGAGGCTTCAAAGCTGGGCGCCTCTTCCTGGGCCTGCACTTCCTTGGCACGCAGCTCCTGGGCACGCAGCTCCTGGGCACGCACTTCCTGGGCGCGCTCTTGCTGGGCGCGCTCTTGCTGGGCACGCTCTTGCTGCGCTCCCGCCTCCGTTGGCAGCTCAGCTTCCGGCAATCCAGCAGACGGTTGTTCGGCCACGGGCGGGCCGTCGCGCTCCGCCGTCATCGCGACCGGCGACGAGATCACGGGCGTATCCTGCGCGACCCGGAACGAGGGGGAGAGGATCGACGACAAACTTGCCAGCGGCTGTATGGGAAAAGGGCCGAGGCCCGAATGCCAGTACACGAGCGCCGCTGCTGCCAGAGGAGGACCGACCAAGAGCAGCATCAGAAAGATATTGATGCCTGGAGGCGACCGAGACCGAGTGGAACGAACGGGGATGGAATCGACAACGGGCGCAGGCCGGAATTCGCGCAGCGTCTTCTCCGGGGGCAGGTACGCGTTGCCTGTGTCCGGCATCGTCTGAACAAACGCCGCCGCATCGAACCGTATCCCCGAGAACTTGCCAGCACAACCGCGGCAGTACCTGGCCCGGTCCCGGTTGGGCGTGTGGCATGCGTCGCAGTACTTGGTCACGCTTGTTCCCCACCTCTTTCGAGGAACGCTCGCAACTACCTCAAAGGAATCAACGAGGTGACGATGACGAGCGAATTGATCACCAGGAAGAAGGCCGCGAAATCCACGGCGGACGCTCGGCGCGGCACGGCGAGCTCGTCCCATTGGGACGCAGCCACGGTCCCCAGTTCCTTGGCAAGATAAAAGCCCGTGAGCTTGTGGGAGCAGCATTTGCAATAGCGTGCCGAGCCGATGTTGATCGTGTTGCAGGCATTGCATACCTCCGCCGAACTGGCCCCCATCCGCAGCCGGACCAGATCGATCAAGCTTCCGAAGGCGGTGAACTGCGCAGGCGCTGTCTCGGCGAGCGATTCGGTGGCGGTCATTGGATCTCTCCTCGGCGCACATGAGTGGCCGGTCCGATGGACGATGCTTCGCGATTGCAGGATGGATGCACCTTCGCCCGGTCGAGGACCCGCCGCAGTCTCTCCTCCGCGACGGCAATCCTGGCGAACAGTCGCAGATCCACGTCCGACGGCCCCGACCCGAGGCCTTCGAGTTGGCTGCGATACGCGGTGACGATTCGCAGCTGAATCGCTTTTCGCAAATTCACTGCGGCAGTCCAGGCCCTGCGCGCGCTCATCTCGGCAATCACCGGCGAGCTACGCGCCGCGCTTGCCCTGCTTCGCGCACTCGGCGCCACTCCGCCCGCTTCTCTGCTCGTGGATGCGGCGGCGCGCGTACTTAACATTTCTCTCTCCAGGGTCGTATGGGAACGTTTCACATTTCGTTGTCATACACTGATTGCGCCGGATTTGTAAGACAGACGCGCATCTGTTTGTCCCGTTGGTAACCAGCGGTTAATGTCTCTCGTGAACGCGGAGCATCGAGTTGCAAAAGAAGGCTCCTGCAGCCCGGTCTCCCATCGGGTGGCTCCGTGGAACGACCGGACGCGACGGGCCGAGACGGACGATGCGCTGGTGCTCAGGACGACCTCGCGGCGCCATCGAAGCGATTGCGCTGGACGGCGAGCGCTCGTTCATCCATTGCCGCTACGCTGCAGCTTATGGCCCCTGCGCGTGAGCTACGCCGCGCTCGACTTTCCAGTCGGACACGAGCATGCGGATCTCGCTGCTGCCACCCGTTCCCTGAAGGATGTTCGCGAAGTCATACCCCTTGGTGACCACCAGGCCGAGAGGCCCGGCGAAGAAGAAGGCCCCCGCATCCACGAGGCGTGGCGGGCCACATCACCGTACGCGATCCGCAATGGACGGACCATTTCTGGGTCAATTCCATGGCGGTCCATTTTTTTCAGACCCGGACCCGATCGAAGGCTCGACCGTGACAGCCTGACCTCCCCGTGTCCTACAGCAGTTCAAGCGCCGCTACCACCCGGGACACGGCGCGCCTCGCTAGATTGAAAGCAGTGGTCCGGTCGAAGCACCGATTTCATCCAACTTGCGAAGGAAGCGATATGAACAAGGACCAGGTGGCAGGTCGCGTCGAAGAGGCCAAGGGCAAGGTGAAGGAAGTGGCCGGCAAGGTCACCGGCAGCGACAAGCTGAAGACCGAGGGCCTGGTGGAGCAGGCAGCCGGCAACGTGCAGAAGACCTACGGCGACGCCAAGGAAAAGGCCAAGGACGCTCTCAAGAGCGTGCCGCACCAACGGTGAGACTGAAGGGCCCGGGCGACACGGTCGCGCGCGCCCTTCTATTTGACTGACAGGAGGTTTCCCATGACTGATCTCAACCGGATTTCGAGGCACTCCCGCAGCTGGACAGTGGTGATGCTGGGAGCTGGCGCGCTTGCCCTGGCGGCTTGCGGTGACAAGGCCGGCAACGAGACTGCGGGGCAGAAAGTGGATTCGGCGATCGCGAAGACCGAGCGGGCCGGTGCCGACGCCAAGGCGAAGGCAGACCAGATGGTCAGCGATGCCAAGGCCAAGACGGAGTCGACGGCCGCCAGCGTGGCCGATGCAGTCGACGATGCGTCGATCACGGCCGCCGTCTCGACGGGCCTTGCGAAGGACCCCGAGCTGAGCGCCATCAAGATCGACGTCGACACCAAGGGCGGCATGGTGAGCCTGAACGGTCCTGCGCCCAACGCAGCGGCCAAGGCACGTGCCGAGGAGATCGCGAAGTCGGTCAAGGGCGTCAGCGCGGTCAGCAACCACCTCGAGGTGAAGGCGATGTGATCCGCCGCCCGCCCGTAGGATCACGGCCTACGGCGGTACACCCAATTTAGGATTCTGACAGTTCGAAGTCCACGGTTTCCGGCAGCACCGGGCCTGCCGCTGCATGGCGATGGCGCGGCCGGGCCAGACGGCGCTCAGCGGGATGTGCGGGCGCTTCGTCATGGGTGAGGCCGATCGTCTTTCGTCGAGCGCGATGGCCATACGGTAGCAGGCGGACTCGCTGTTGTGGAGCCGTCGCGGCGCAGCGGATCGTGCGGGCCCGGCCGCGACGCGAGCCGGCTCTTGGGCCACCAGTCCTCGATGCGGTCCGCGGCCCATTCCTTGCCCGCGAGGCCGAAGGCCAGGGCCAGCGCGAACACGACGCCGCCGAGGATGATCAGGAAACTCTGGCGCACGATGTCGCCGCCCACCTTGATCTGGTCCAGCGCGATCAGCACCACGAACAGGAGAATCGCGTACTGCGCCACCTTGCCCAGCAGCAGGACGTCCTGCATGCCGGCGTTGCGGCCGTAGGTACTCGCCGCATCACCGACGAACTTCGCGAAATAGGCGCCCAGGACCAGGATCAGCATCGCCACGAAGACATTGGGAACGAACCACATGATGCGTCCGAGCAGTTCGGCCACATGGCTCAGACTCAGGCCGTTGAAGGCGACGATCAGCGCGGCGAGGATCACCGTCCAAAAGGCGAGCACGCCGAAAGCCATGGTCGAATCCGACACCATGCCACCCTGGCGCAGGAAGTTGTCGATGCCGGCCCGCTCGGTCAGCACGTGGAAGTTGATGGCATTCAGCCCGCGGATCACGGCGAAGCGAACCACCTTCGCGATCAGCCAGCCGGCGACGAGGATCAGCGCCGCGAAAACCAGTCGCGGAACGAAGGCACCGATCTGGAATAGAAAGGCGCGCAGCGGCTCCAGGTAGAAATTGAGGGTGTCCATGGACTCTCCAGGGGTTGCTGTGGGAGGAGGGCGGTGAGCCTTTTGCGATCAGCGCGGGGCGTGGCGCTCGAGCAGCGCCAGGATGCCCTGAAGCGGAACCGGCACCCAGTCGATGCGGTTGCCGAGTTCGTAGCGAAGCTCATAGAAGGCTTTTTCGAGCTCGAAGAGTTCCAGCAGCTGCGGATCCACCGGCCCGCCCTCCGCCGCCAGCGCGCCGGCATAGCCTGCGAGAAAGGCTTTGCGGGTATCGCGCTCCCAATCGCGGGCGGCGGCGTCGAGACGGGCCAGTTCATCGACGTTCTGCGCCGCACGGCGCAAGGTGCTCCAGCGCGCATAGTTGAACGAGCGCAGCATGCTCGCGACATCGCACAGCGGCGACCGCTTGGTGCGCCGCTCCTCGATCGAACGCGCCGGCTCGCCCTCGAAGTCGATGATCACGAAGTCATTGCGCGTCAGCAGCACCTGACCCAGGTGGTAGTCGCCGTGGCAGCGCGTTCGACGGCCCGAATTGCCATCGATGCGCAAGTCGTCGATGAAGGCGTCGACCGCGTCGGCCTGCGCCAACACGCGGTTCGCGTCCTCCTGTGCGGCGGGGCCCAGGCCGGTGATGCTCTCGCGCAACTTCGCCAGCGTGCCCCGCGCCTCGGCGCGCACCGTGTCGCGGACCGCACGCAGGTCGACCTCCGTCATCGGTTCGGGGTCAAAGGCCGGGTTGCCGATGCGCCGTCCAAGCGCGTTGTGGAGTTCGGCGGTGCGTTGGCCGAGGATCCCAATCAGCGCAAGAAAGGCGCCGTGCGGATTGGCCGGTCGATCGCCGTCGAGGTCGCGCAACTCGTCCAACACGCGTTCCAGGTAGGCCAGCGTGTAGGCCCAGCCGTCGCCTTGGTTCGGCACATAGGCCTGCAGCAGCGCGAGGGTCAGCACGGTGCCGTCTTCGCCCAGGTACTCCAGCGCGCCGGCCACGGGCACGCTGTGCAGGAAGCCGGCTTCCTCGGTCAGGAATCGTCCCATCTCGAGTTCTGGATTCACGCCCGGGCGCAGTTGGCGATAGCCCTTCAGGAACAGGGTCTCGCCGAGCGTGACCACCGTGTTGCTGCTCAGCGTGGTGGGGCGGCTGACCTCGAGCCCGGCGATGGCGTCCAGTACCAGCTCGCGGCCCAGCGAGGTCGGCCGGAAGTGCAGTCGCCCGCGCGCGGTCGGCAACTGCATGCCCTGCACGATGGCGCGACCCAGGGCGCGACAGAAACTCTCGTCGAAGAAGGCGTCGCCCATGACGCCGACATTGGCCTTCTGGCGCACCTTGGCGATGGCGGCCGGCTGGAGGCATTTCATGCGCTGCTCGTCGCGGTCCTCCCAGGCGAGCGCGAGCGGCATGAAATAGGTGGCCTTCTCGGGTGGCCCTTCGAGTTCCAGCAGCGGCAGCATCCAGCTGTTGCCCCCATCTTCCCAGATCGCCTGGTCGGCCAGGCGCGCGCGCTTGATCGACGCCCCCTTGGTGGCATACCAGCGCTGGGCCTCGATGTGGGGCGGCAGCGTGTCGGTCTCGAACTGCTTGACCAAGCGGTCTGCGAAGCCGATGCGCCAGGGCATCACGCGGTCCTTGAGCAGGCTGGTCCAGCCGTCGAAGAGAACGATCACCGGGCGATCCAGCAGCGCCACGCCTTCCTGGTGCCAGCTCGGCATTGGCGCTTCGTCGGTCAGCTTGAACCAGTAGAAGCCGTGCGACGGCAGGGTGAGCAGGTAGGGCAGTTCGCCGATCGGCGGAAAGGAGGTGCGCCCGAGCATCTCCACCGGCACCCGGCCCTTGAAGGCCGAAAGGTCGAGCTCGACGGGCTGGGCCGCGCGCGAGAGATTGAACACCGACAGGATCACGTCGTCATCGTGCTCGCTCAGATAGGCGAGGATCTTGCGGTTGCCGGGCTTCAGAAAAGTGCGCCGGCCGCGGCCGAAGGCGCGGCTGGTCTTGCGTACCGCGAGCATCCGCCGGGTCCAGTGCAGCAGCGAGCTCTTGTCGCGCAGCTGGGCCTCGACATTGACGGCCTCGTAGCCGTACATCGCGTCCATGATCGGCTGCAGATAGAGGCGCTGCGGGTCGGCGCGCGAGAAGCCCGCGTTGCGGTCCGGACTCCATTGCATCGGCGTACGCACGCCGTTGCGGTCGCCGGCGAAGACGTTGTCGCCCATGCCGATCTCGTCGCCGTAGTAGATGATCGGCGAGCCCGGCATCGAGAGCAGCATGCTGTTCATGAGCTTGATGCGGTCCTTGTCGTTGTCCATCAGCGGCGCCAGACGCCGTCGAATGCCCAGGTTGATGCGCGCTTGCTGGTCGACCGCATAGGTCGTGTACATGTAGTCGCGCTCGCGGTTGGTCACCATCTCGAGCGTCAGCTCGTCGTGGTTGCGCAGGAAAATGGCCCATTGGCAGCCCTCCGGAACCTCGGGCGTCTGCTGCAGGATCTCGACGATCGGATCGCGCTCCTCCTGCGCGATCGCCATGTACATGCGCGGCATCAGGGGGAAGTGGTAGGCCATGTGGCACTCGTCGCCCTCGCCGAAGTACTCGCGCACGTCCTCCGGCCACATGTTGGCCTCGGCCAGCAGGAAGCGGTTGCGGTAGTTGGCGTCGATCGCGGCGCGCAGCTTCTTGATGACCACGTGCGTCTCGGGCAGGTTCTCGTTGGAAGTGCCGTCGCGTTCGATCAGGTAGGGGATGGCGTCGAGCCGGAAGCCGTCGACGCCCATGTCGAGCCAGAAGCGCATGGTGCCGATGACGGCTTCCAACACCCGCGGGTTGTCGAAATTCAGATCGGGCTGGTGGCTGAAGAAGCGATGCCAGAAAAAGGCCTTGGCCACCGGGTCCCAGGTCCAGTTGGACGTCTCCGTGTCGGTGAAGATGATCCGTGTACCCTGGTAGCGCTGATCGGTGTCGCTCCAGACATAGAAATCGCGTTCGGGTGAGCCCGGCGGCGCGTTGCGCGCGGCCCGGAACCACGGGTGCGCGTCCGAGGTGTGGTTGATGACCAGTTCGATGATCACGCGCAACTCGCGCCGGTGCGCCTCTTCGAGCATCTCGCGGAAATCCTGCAGCGTTCCGTACTGCGGATGCACGTCCTCGTAGGCCGAGATGTCATAGCCGTCGTCGCGCAGCGGCGAGGGGTAGAAGGGCATCAGCCAGATCGTGTTGACCCCGAGATCCTTGACATAGTCGAGCCTGCCAGCGAGCCCCTTGAAGTCGCCGACGCCATCGCCGTTCGAATCCACGAAAGCCTTCACGTTGCACTGGTAGATCACCGCGTCGCGATACCAAGTCGGGTCGCCCGAGGTGTCAATCTCGGTGGTCTCGAGCGCCAGCGTGGGCAACGGAGCGGTCATGCGAGCTCCCTAGACGTAGTAGTCGAAGTCGCGCTCATCGCGCAGCCGGCGGCGCACGAGGAGGATGTGCGCAGGCATGCGATGCGGTTCGAGCAGGATGTAGTGACGGCCTCCGCGCCAGCTGAAGCGCTGGTCGCTCAGCAGGTCATGCATCTGGAACGATTGGTCGCGCTCCACGCCGATGTCGGCCGGGTCCAGCGACAGATAGCCCGACTGCGCGCGGACGGGGTCGAGGTTGACCACCGTGACCACGATGTTGCTGCCGTCCGGCGATTGCTTGAGAAAGGCGATGAGCTGGTCGTTGTCGATGTCGAGGAAACGCAAGCTGCGGTCGGCCTGCAGCGCTTCGTTCGCCTGGCGGATCCGGTTGACCCGCGCGATGAAGGGGCGCAGGCCCGCGTCGGCGCTCCAGTTCCAGTTGCGCAACTGGTACTTCTCGGAATCGTGGTACTCCTCGCTCGACGGTCCGCGCGGCAGGTGTTCAAGCAGCTCGAACGCCGGCCCGTAGATGCCGTAGCTGGCGGCCAGAGTCGCGGCCAGTACCAGGCGCGCCTTGAACAGCGCCTCCTCGCCGGTCTGCAACGCGGCATGCAGGATGTCCGGCGTGTTCGGCCACGCGTTGGGGCGGAAGTAGTCGCGCCCCGGACCCTGCGAAAGCTCGGTGAAGTACGCGGTCAGCTCTTCCTTCGTGTTGCGCCAGGTGAAGTAGGTGTAGGACTGGCTGAAGCCGAGCTTGGCCAGCCGGTGCATGACCTTGGGCCGCGTGAAGGCTTCAGCGAGGAAGATCGTTCCCGGAAACGCCCGCTTCACCTCGGCAATGGCCCACTCCCAGAAGGCAAAGGACTTGGTGTGCGGGTTGTCGACACGGAAGATCGAGACGCCCTCGGCGACCCAGTGATCCAGCACGCTCTTGAGTTCGATCCAAAGACCCTGCCAGTCTTCGCTCTCGAAGTTGAAGGGGTAGATGTCCTGGTATTTCTTCGGCGGGTTTTCAGCGTACTGGACGCTGCCGTCGGGGCGCCATCGGAACCACTCGGGGTGCGCCCTGACATAGGGGTGATCGGGTGCGCACTGAAAGGCGATGTCCAGCGCGATCTCCAGCCCGTGCTGCCGCGCGGCATCGACGAGATGGCGGAAGTCCCCGGGCGTGCCGAGCTCCGGCAGGATGTCCTTGTGGCCGCCCTCGGCGGCGCCGATGGCCCAGGGGCTGCCGACGTCACCGGGTTCGGCCGTGAGCGCGTTGTTGCGCCCCTTGCGCTGTTCGCGGCCGATCGGGTGGATGGGCGGCAAGTACAGGACGTCGAACCCCATCGCCGCGATCAGCGGCAGCCGCGCCTCGACATCGCGGAAAGTGCCGTGCACGCCGGGCTGCTCCGAGGCCGAGCGCGGAAACAGTTCGTACCAGCTGCTGAAGCCCGCGCGTTCGCGCTCGACCACCAGCGGCAGTGCGGCGGCGAAGCGTGTTTCGAGCCGCCGGTCCGGGTGGCGGCCGGCGGTCGCCGCGAGGTCTTCGTCGAGCGCCAGCGCCTTGAGCGCGGTCGTTTCCACCTCGAGGTCGGCCGCGCCTTCCTCGAGCGCCCGGGCCCAGGCGGCCAGCGCGTCGCGGTCGTCCCCGTTCGCGCGATCGGCCGCGGCGCTGATCACCAGCGCGCCCACGCGCGCTGCAGTCCGGACGTCCTCGACATCGACACGGCGCATCAGCTCGTGCCGCCAGGACTCGAAAGCGTCGACCCATGCGACCACGGTGTAGTGGTAGCGCCCGATCGTGGACGGCGTGAACGCCGCGTGCCACTCGTCGTTGTAGCGTAGCTTCATTGGCAGCTCGTGGCGGCGCGCATCGCCGTCCCTCCACCACTGCAGCATCACCCGGGGCGCGTCATGACCGTCCGTGAAGGCATGGGCCGTCACCCGCACGCTCTCGCCGGCCACGCGCTTGACTGCGAAGCGGCCACCGTCGACCACGGGCAGGACGGCGTCGATCACTGCGCGGCTGCGGCCGTTGGCGGCATCGATGCCGGCGGGCGGGCGCGGCGCGGCCAACCCAGGCTGTAACAGGAGACGGCTAGACATCGGCATCTGCCTTCAAGAAGAGGGTGGACAGAGGCGGCAGCGTCAGGCAGACCGAATAGTTGCGGCCATGCGATCGCATCGGCGCGGCTTCGACCGCGCCGAGGTTTCCCCAAGCCGACCCGCCGAATGCGAGCGCGTCGCTGTTGAGGATCTCGTGCCAAGTGCCGCCAGTAGGCACGCCGAGGCAATAGTTCTGCCGCGGCACGGGCGTCAGGTTGCTGACCACCAGCACCGACTCGCCGTTGCGCGCCCGCCGCAGGAAGGCGACGACGCTCATCGCATGGTCGTTGGGCTCGATCCATTCGAAGCCCTCGGCCGAGAAGTCCAGCTCGTGCATCGCCGGCTCCGAGCGATAGAGCTGGTTGAGCTCGCCGACCAGATGCTGCATGCCACGGTGCTCGGGCAACGCCGTGACATGCCATTCGAGTTGGCCCTCGTGCGTCCATTCGCGTCGCTGGGCGAACTCGCCGCCCATGAACAGCAGCTTCTTGCCCGGATGGGCCCACATGTAGGCGAACAGAGCGCGCAGGTTCGCGAATTGCTGCCAGGTGTCGCCCGGCATCTTGTTGATCAACGACCCCTTGCCGTACACCACCTCGTCATGCGAAAGCGGCAGCACGAAGTTCTCGCTGAACGCGTAGACCATCGAGAAGGTCAGCCGGTGATGGTGGAAGCGCCGATGCACGGGGTCCTCCTTCATGTAGGCCAGCGTGTCGTGCATCCAGCCCATGTTCCATTTCATGCCGAAGCCCAGGCCACCCATTTCGATCGGTCTCGACACCTGGGGCCAGGCGGTGGACTCCTCGGCCACCGTGAAGGTGTCCGGATGCTCGCGGTACACCGCGCGATTGAGTTCGTGCAGGAAGTCGATCGCCTCGAGGTTCTCGCGGCCGCCGCGGCGGTTGGGAATCCATTCGCCCGCAGGGCGCGCGTAGTCGAGATAGAGCATCGAGGCCACGGCGTCCACGCGGAGGCCATCGAGGTGATAGCGGTCGAGCCAGAACAGGCCGGACGAGATCAGGAAGCTGCGGACCTCGGCGCGCCCGTAGTTGAAAATCGCCGAGTTCCATTCGGGATGAAATCCCTGGCGTGGATCGGCGTGCTCGTAGAGGTGCGTGCCGTCGAAGGCGGTGAGTCCGTGCGCGTCGGTCGGGAAATGCGATGGAACCCAGTCCAGCACGACGCCGATGCCGCGCTGGTGCAGGTGATCGACGAAGTACATGAAGTCCTGCGGTGTGCCGTAGCGCGCCGTGGGTGCGAAGTAGCCGGTGGTCTGATAGCCCCAGGAGCCATAGAACGGGTGTTCCGTGATCGGCATCAGTTCGACGTGCGTGAAGCCGAGCTGCGCCACGTAGTCGGCCAGCGCATGCGCCAGCTCGCGATAGTTCGGCAGCTGGTCGCCCTTGCGCAGCCACGAGCCGGGATGCACTTCGTAGATCGATTGCGGCGCATCGAGGCCGTTGCGCGCCGCGCGTTCACGCATCCACTCGCCATCGCCCCATTCGTATTCGAGCGACCACAGGCGTGACGCGGTTGCTGGGGGCGCCTCGCTCCAGAGGGCGAGCGGATCGGCCTTCTCGAGTGCGTGTCCGCGCTGCGACACGATGCGGTACTTGTAAGCGTGGCCGCGCCGCGCGCCGCCGCAGCGGCCTTCCCAGACCCCGGTGGCGTCGGATCGGGGCCGCAGGGGATCGGCCTGTGGGTCCCATCCGTTCCAGTCGCCGATCACCGAGACCGAGCGCGCGTTGGGCGCCCAGACGGCGAAGCTCGCATGCCCGTCCGCGTCGAGGCGGCCGCCCAGGCGGTCGTAGAGACGCGCATGCGTGCCCTCGCGCAAGAGATGTGCGTCGGTCTCGCCGAAGGGAGAGTCGGTGGCAACTGAAGTCATAGCGGTCACAGGGGAAGGCCTTGGGCGTCCTGCCGGGCCCAGCGCTCTGTGTAGCCCGTGAGTCCTCCCTCAAGAATGGGTGAAAAAGCGCCCTTCCGCTGTCGGACGATGGCGCAAGAAGGCCGCGCGCGGCCCTGCGTGTGAGCCGAAGTTCCAGACGGCGCTGCACAAAAAGATTGCGCCAGCGATCAAGAAGCACCGCCCTGGGCCCTTACATTCACCCGAACCGCCGAAAGATCCTGATGCCCCGCCCTGTCCTCGAAGAAGCCCGTATCCACCCCGCCATCCGCGCCAAGCTGGCCGATAGCCGCCAGACCCTCGTGCGCGAAGTCTTGGCCGCCGTCGCGGCCCACGACGTGGTCGTGGTCGGCATGGGCATCAATCCGTTCCCGAAGAAAGCGCGCCAGGCCCTCGACCGGATCAAGCAGCCATACAAGTACCTCGAATACGGCAGCTACCTGAGCCGATGGCGCGACCGCAACGCACTCAAGATGTGGACCGGGTGGCCGACCTTTCCGATGGTGTTCGTCAAAGGCATGCTGATCGGCGGCGCCACAGACTTGCAGAAGCTCATCGACAACGGCGAGCTCAAGATCCTTCTCGCCAGGACCCATGACGAACCTTGACGCCCCCGCGCTCGCGCTGATCGACACCTGCGCCCAGGCTTCGCTCAAACTGCTGGAGCGCAACCTGACGCCCCACGGCATCCTGGCCGCCAGCCGCACCGAGGCGGCCGTGGCACGGCGCTACACGCGCATCTTCGGACGCGACGCCGCGATCTGCGTGATGGCGATGTGCGGCAGCGGCGTGCCCGCGCTGGAGCGAGGCGCGGTGGCCAGCCTCGACGCGCTCGCGGCACAGCAGGCAGCCAACGGGCAGATCCCCAAATACGTCGACCCGGAAGGGCACGACGCCGACTTCTGGTACCTGGGCTGCATCGATGCCACCTTGTGGTGGCTGATCGCGGTGGACCATGTGCGCCGCCATGGCCGCGTCGGTCTGTCGCACTGGGGCCGCGAGGTGGACCGCGCGATCGGCTGGCTGCTGGCGCAAGAGCATCAGCACCTTCGGCTGCTGCAACAGAACGAGGCCAGCGACTGGGCCGACATCATGCCGCGCTCGGGCTACGTGCTGTACAGCAACGCGCTCTGGTACGACGTCAAGCGCCGCTACGCGCTCGACCATGCCGAGGCGACGCTGCACCACTTCAACCACCTGTTCAATCCGTTCCAGCGCGACCTGCCCGAATACCACCGCGCCCGACTGCTGCGGCACTATGCGCGCCGCGGCCGGCGCGATCCGGGCCTGTACCTCAGCTTCGTCAACCTCGCCGTCGTCGGCGACGAGGGGGATGTCTTCGGCAACGTGCTGGCGATACAGAGCGGACTGGCCGACTCCTCCATGGCGCATCGCATCGTCAACACCCTCACCGAGGCGCATGCCAGCGAGCCTTACCCGGTGCGCGTGGTGCTGCATCCGCTGTCGCGCAAACACGAACTGTGGCGGCCGTACATGGCGCGCCATCAGCAGAACATCGTGCACCAGTACCACAACGGCGGCATCTGGCCTTTTGTCGGCGGCTTCTGGGTGATGGCGCTAGCGCGGCTGGGGAAAGAGGCGCTGGCGTGGTCCGAGCTTGCGCAACTGGCCCATGTGAACGCGCTGGACGACTGGCGCTTCACGGAGTGGTTTCACGGGCGGACGCTGCTGCCGATGGGAATGGCTGGGCAGAGTTGGAATGCTGCGGCTTTTTTGTTGGCGCGGAGGGCGTTGTTTGGGGATGGGCCGTCTTGGTGATGTGCCATTTGTCAGTCCCATGGTTGAATCGGAGTGAACGCGTTCTGCACGCGGTCAGGTCGCGAGTTGAAAGCTGACTTGGTCGGGCGTCATCCGCTTGTGCAATCGCCCGATGTATCGCTCGGACCTAGAACCCTTTGAGATCGTCAAATACAACGGGGGTTGCGAAGTCAGCTGTTCTCAACCGAGTAGCTTCCAAAGGTCTGGTGCGATGTCGCTCCAGGGCCACGGCTTCGATCAATCCGAAGTGCAACTGGCAAGCCTGCAAGAGACTGTCGCCGCCGGCATGCGCTCCGAACAGATCGCGCAGTGAGTCCTCAGAAATCTCGGCAAGGATGCGCGGCCCATCGAAGCCGTCTGGATAGATCGCGAACCGTACCGTCGCCCTGTCGGAGCAGCAAATCGCTTCGCAGTTCATGGTCGTCTCCTTTCAGAGCCCTGCATAAAACTCGGCTTCTAGCGCAAAGTGCAGAAAGGCCGGCCTTCGACGCTCGCCCAGACACAGGCTCGAATGCATGCGATCACGACGCGCGAATCCTGGGTGCGGGGCACGGATTTCAAAATGATGCACATGATTTTTCTCCAGTCGCCGGTATCGCGGCTCGCTGCGCCTGATGTGCGAAGTGAAGCACCACATAGCCCAGTGAATGCCAGAAGCGGGCCTCGTTCTTGCTGCAATTTGGAATGCCTGCGTGTTCGTTCGATCCAAAACACTCGTAGCCGCTGTCAGCGGTCCCCGAATCCAGAATCGTCTTGTCCATCGCCTTGCCTCTTTGGTTGTTAGTTGCCGTCTCCGTGCCGGTTTAGATGATTGCGGCGCACGAGACCAGCAGTCCGCGGCCGGACCGGACGTCGGCTTCGGCGTGGATGTCATGTCAGGATTCATCCGGGATGCTCGTATCGGCGCCGTCCGACATGGACGTCCGATGAGCCCGGATTCCTCAAGCATGCGAAGGCGCGTTCCTCGAGCCAATCCTTCGCTGCCCGCAGGGCCCATTCAGCAGCCTCAGCCTCCGTCGCAAACGTCGGTTCGCTCCATTGCAGCGGCTGGGCGTCCGAGTGCGGGTCAGCGTGATACGGCCAGGCGCTTTGAGAGGGCCGGCATGCATACCTTGTTCCTGCCGGCCGAGCGCATCAACGTCTGTCAACACGAAGTTCAGATGTCGCATCTCCAGCCAAGTAGAGATGTCGCATTTCCTTCTTCTTGAGGGAGCCCGGCGATCTCGGCGACCGCCTTGCTTTCGAGCTCTGGCGGCCTGCCAGTCGTAGGCCGGCGCGATGGTCGATTCAACGATTCTGGCCGGTTCGGATTGGCTGCTTTGCTGGTCTGCACACCGCCATCACGGCAAGTTCGAGGTCCTCGGACGTGAACTGCCTCGAGTGCTTCGTTCCCGGAATTGCCTTTGTGGGGGAGGGCGGCTTGCCCTGGTTCGTGCGCGATGGCGCGCCGAATCGCCGGTTGTCGCGTTGCTCCTGCATCAGCAAAGCGGCCTGCAAGGCATGGCCCAAGTGCTTGTTCTCCACAATGGCGGCAGTGTCCACCTGCGGCAGGCGGTCGTAGCGCTCGTAGGCTAGGCTCAATCCATCAGCGCGCAGTTCGATGCGTCCGTCCGGGTACTCGTAGACGTCGATATATCGGTGGATCAGCTTGCGGCTGGCCAGCGTGTCCTTGAGCAGGTAGATCACTCGCTCGTGCTGCAGGGTCAGCGACAACGACACCTTGCGCTGCAGCCGCCAGGTAAAGATCATGTCCGGGTCCTCATCCGCACGCACTGGCCGATGGGCGTCGAAGTCTCGCAGCGCTGGCTTGGCGAAGCGGGCGTTGAAGTCGGCGATGAAGTGGGGCGCAAAGGCGTTGGCTGCCTCCCGGGTGCTGATCTCGCGCAGGCGCAGTTCCTTGACCAGGCGATCCTGCAGGGTCAGGTTGGCACGCTCCACGCGGCCCTTGGCTTGGCTAGCGTTGGCGCACATGATGTCGATGTTCAGCTCGTGTCGGTTTCCCTCGCCCGGGTGAGCGCACTCGACGCGTGGGGCGTGGCCAAGGCTCGGCTTCAGCCGTCGGAAGCTGCGGCCCTGTACGACCCGGTTCCGGGAACCTACAGGGTCGACCGTGCGCTCGATGTCGTGCAGATCGACCATACGCGCATCGATGCGGTCGTCGTCGACGAGACCCACCGACTGCCGATCGGAAGGCCCTGGTTGACCTTGGCCATCGATGTGGCCACGCGGGTCGTGGCGGGCTTCTACGTGTCGCTGGAAGCGCCGTCGTCCACATCGGTGGCCCTGTGCTTGGCCCAGGCGGTTCTACCCAAGGAACCGTGGCTTCGATCTCGATCCCTGGCTTGCACATGGCCTGTCTGGGGCCTGCCGCGCGCGGTTCACACCGACAACGGTGCCGACTTCACGGGCTCGGCCTTGCGCCGCGGGTGCGACGAACATGGCATTGCCCTGATCCTGCGGCCGATCGCCACACCGCACTACGGCGGCCACATCGAACGTCTGATCGGCACGATCATGGGTCGGATCCACCTGCTGCCCGGAACGACGGGATCGAATTCGGCAGAGAAGGGCGCCTATCCCGCTGAGACAGAGTCGGCGCTGACCATGGCCGAGCTGGAGCGCTGGCTCACCATCGAGATCTGCGAGCACTATCACCGGCGCGTTCACCGGGGGTTGCACCGCAGCCCGCTCTCGGCGTGGCAGGATGCGCTGCGCCAGGCCGGCTCAGGCCTTGGCGCGCTGCCGAATCGGCCGGAGCAGTTTGCCCTGAGCTTCCTGCCCTTTGAGCATCGCACCTTGCGCCGCGACGGGCTGCACCTGTTCAACATCCGCTACTGGGATCCGGTGCTGCCGGCGATCGTCAGACCCGGCGAGTCGGTGCTTGTGCGCTATGACCCGCGCAACCTGTCCAAGATCTACGTGGCGGGCCCTGATGACAGCTACATCCCGGTCCCTTATGCCGACCTGACGCTCCCGCCCATCACGCTGTGGGAACAACGCGCCGCCATGGCCGCGTTGCGGGGGCAGGGCGACAATGCGCCGGCTCAAGCCAGGATGTTCGAGGCGGTGCGCAAGCAACGCGAACTGGTCGAACAAGCCAACGCCAAGACCAAGGCGGCGCGGCGCCACGTCCAGCGCCGCCACGATGCGGTGCGGGCGACGACGGGCACCACAGCTTCGCGAGGGGGTTCGGTGGATTACTCGCAACCCGCCAAGCCCTCGAAGGCCGAGGTCTGGGACGATTGACTATGACGTACGACCTCGAGCATCTGCACACCGGCGTCTGGTCCTTCCTGGACGAGGCGCAGGAGCATCGCATCACCCGCTTGTCCATGCCCAAGTGGGTTTCCTACGCACGAGGCAACGAGGCGCTCGCGCGGATGGAACACCTGCTGCGACACCCTCCGTGCTCTCGGATGCCAAGCATGCTCCTGTACGGGGACAGCGACATCGGCAAGACGATGCTCGTAGACAAATTCGTTCGCGATCATCCGGACATCTGCAACGAGCATGGCGAGGTTGAAGCGAGAAAGGTCCTTCGGCTGCAGATGCCGTCCAAGCCCAACGATGACAAGCTGTACGCCCAGATCATCCAGGGGCTGGGGCATCAGGCGCCGTACTCACGCCGCGGCACGGATCTGGAGATCTTAGGCTTGCGCCTGCTGCATCGGCATCCGCCGCGATTGATGATCGTCGACGAGGTTCATCATCTGTTGGCCGGCACCGTGCGCGAACAGCGCCAGTCGCTGAACCAACTCAAGTTCCTCAGCAACGAGTTGCGCATGCCGGTTATCGCGCTCGGAACGAGCGAGGCGCTATACGCGATGCAGGCGGATCCTCAGATCGCGTCGCGCTTCGAACCGATGGCCCTGCCCAGATGGCGCGAGAGTGCCGGGCTGCGCGAGTTCGTCGTGAGCTTCGGTCGGCTCCTGCCGTTGCATCGGCCATCGCCCTTCGGCGAGAAGGAGATGATCCAGAAGCTGATGGCGTTCAGCGGCGGCCTGACCGGCAGGATCACGACCTTGCTGGCTCAGGCGGCCGAGCTGGCAATCCGTGAGAAGGCCGAATCCATCAGCCTCGCGCTGCTCGATCGGGCGGCCGCGGCAGGGGTCTTCAAGCTTTCCGTCGAGCAAGAGCCCGACGAAGCCGATGCGTGACGCAGCCGAAGGCAGCCTCCGCCAGGCAGCTGACACATTGAAAGGATCATCAGTGCCAATTGAAAGATCAAAAGTGACAGATTGAAGGGAAACCGACATCTGGGTCAAGGTCGAGCAGTCGTCCTTGACGAAGCAGGGTCACCTCAGGCCACCCTTTGTGCCTCTTGTGCTATCGCAGCGCAACAGCCTCTGCGACATTGCCCTGCGACCAGCCCCCACCCAGCGCCTTGAAAGCGCCGACCGCCGCGCGCGCCGACTCCGTCTGCGCCTGTACCCTGGCATCGGCCACACGCAGCAGGCTCTCGTCGGCCTGCAGGACCTCGATCAGGCTGACGACACCTTTCTGGAACGCTGCAAATGAAGCGCCTCTTGCGCGGGCGAGCGATGCCTCGCCTTGCGCAAGCAGAACGGTCTGTGTTTCTCGTTTGACCAGCACGGAGAAAGCGTTCTCGACGTCCTCGGTTGCGCGCAGCGCGGCCAACCGGTAGGCCGCGAGCAGTTCCGCCTGCTGTCCTCTGGCGGCGTCGATCTGCGCGTCGATGCGACCGAAGTCGAACAGGCGCCAACGCAGGCCGAGCACGCCCGCGCCCTGGCTTGCGCCACTGCTGAACAGGTTTCCGGTGGACACCGACGTGGCGCTGCCGATCATTCCACTGAGGGACAACTTCGGGTAGTACTCGGCCATGGCCACGCCGACACGGGCGTTCGACGCGGCAAGGCGCCGTTCCGCCGCCATCAGGTCGGGTCGGCGGCGCAGCAGGTCGCCCGGAGATCCGGCGCCGTTTATCCGCGGTGCACTTGGGATGGCGCCGCCTTGTGCCAGCTCGGCGCGATGCGTGCCGGGCGCTGCGCCGAGTATCACGTCCAGGGCATTCATGGCTGCATCGAGGCCTGCCTCGAGCACCGGCACGGACGCGCGAGCCTGTGAGAGTGCGCCTTCGGCCTGCTTGAGTTGAAGTTCGGCGGCCAGCCCCTTGCCGTAGAGCAATTCGACCTTGGAAAGCAATTCCTCCTGAGTGCGTACCTGCCGGCGCGCGACGTCGAGCCGGGCCTGCAAGCCGCGCAGCGTGATGTAGATGTCCGCGGTCTGCGCGGCCACGCTCAAGCGCGTGGCGGCTGCGCCGGCTTCCGAGGCCTGGTAGTCGGCCCGCGCGGCTTCGCTTCCACGACGCAGGGCGCCGAAGATGTCCAGTTCCCAAGTCGCGCCGAGGTTCGCTTCGTTGGCGATCCCGTAGCGATCGAAATCGGGTTGCGCATTTAGGAGCTGACCCAGCTGCGTCTCCACCGATTGATAAGCCCTTGCTACCTGTCCGCTCAGATTGCCCGATGGCAGCAGCGCTGCGTTGGCCGCGCCGAGCCCGGCCCGGGCCTGAAGCACACGGGCCGATGCCTGCGCGAGGTCGAGGTTCTGCGCGAGCGCGAGTTCAACGTAGCGGGCCAGCTGCGGATCGGCGAAGCCTGTCCACCACGCCGCCAACTCGGCGCTGGCTTCGGCGGCCCGCTTGTCGACAGCCGCTTGGCCGAGGAATCTGTCCGGCAGGGAGGTCTCGGGCCGGACATAGTCGGGGCCGACGGCGCAGCCTGCAGCCATGCAGGCTGCAGCGACCAGCGTAAGTAAAGTACGTGTGAGCATGGTGCATTCCCGTGTCGACAATTCATCGATCGTGACCAATATATCATATGGTCACCCGTTGTCCAAAGACACCGGTGCAGGTAAGCTCTGTTTCATGCCTACAGCCGTCACTTCTCGAGTCCCGCCACGTGGTCCGGTCGACCATGACGTGAGAGATCAGATCGTTGTTGCCGCTACCGAGCACTTCAGCCGGTACGGCTACGAAAAGACCACCGTCTCGGACCTTGCCAAAGCCATCGGCTTCTCCAAGGCCTACATCTACAAGTTCTTCGAATCCAAGCAGGCCATCGGAGAGATGATTTGCAGCAGTTGCCTGCGAGAGATCGAAGCCGAAGTCGTGGCTGCCGTGAGCGGCACCGATCGGCCGCCGGAGAAGCTGCGTCGCATGTTCAAGGCGATCGTCGAGGCGAGTCTTCGCTTGTTCTCCCAGGATCGAAAGCTTTATGAGATCGCCATCTCGGCAGCGAGCGAGCGGTGGCAGTCGGCGATCGCGCATGAAGAATTCATCCGGCAACTGATCCTGGAGGTGTTGCAGCAAGGTCGGGAATCCGGGGAGTTCGAGCGCAAGACGCCTATCGACGAAGCCGCGGCGGCAATCTACCTCGTCATGCATCCCTACCTCAACCCTTTGCTACTGCGTCATAGCTTCGATCACGCCGACGAGGCGCCGGTGCTTTTGTCCGGACTGGTGCTGCGAAGTCTATCGCCCTGACCCAACAAACGGGTGTGACCATTGACTTGTTTGGTCACCAGTAGCAGAATTCGAGTCCTATCGATTTGCCAATGGGACTTTCATGCTGCCGCGCCACCTTGTTACCTTTGCAGTCTGCTGCACACTCCCGCTCGCGCTGGTAGCCTGCAGCGAAAAGACGCCGCCCGACTCACGCACCCTCACGCCGCTGGTGCGTGCGGCCACGGTTCAGCCGGCCGGGTCTGCGACGCGCTCCTTCACCGGTACCGTCGCCGCGCGGGTGCAGAGCGACCTGGGCTTTCGCGTATCGGGCAAAGTGCTGGAGCGCCTCGTGGACGTCGGCCAGACGGTCAAGCGCGGGCAGCTGCTCATGCGCCTCGACCCGGTCGATCTGAAGCTGGCGTCGCGTGCGCAGCAGGAGGCCGTGGCTGCCGCCCGGGCGCGAGCCACGCAGGCGCGCGAGGAAGAACTCCGTTATCGCGACCTGAAGGGCACGGGCGCCATTTCGGCTTCGGCCTATGACCAGACCAAGGCGGCCGCGGATGCCGCCCAGGCCCAGCTCAGTGCGGCCGAAGCGCAGTCCGAAGTCGCTCGCAACGCCAACCGCTACACGGAACTGGCAGCCGATGTAGACGGCACGGTCCTTGAAACGCTGGTCGAGCCAGGTCAGGTCGTCAATGCCGGACAAGTAGTGGTGCGCGTGGCGCAGGCTGGGCGCAGGGAGGCGGTGGTTCAGTTGCCCGAGACCTTGCGCCCAGCCATCGGCTCCGTGGGGCAAGCCACGTTGTTCGGCAAGGATGGCGGTGCGGTCACGGCCAAGCTCCGGCAGCTTTCGGACGCGGCCGACCGTCTCACCCGCACCTTCGAGGCGCGGTATGTGCTCGAAGGAGAGTTGGCCAACGCCCCTCTTGGTGCCACCGTGACGGTCCACATCGCGGATGGAAAGGCCGCCAACAAAGGCAGCGTTCAGGTACCCATCGGAGCGCTCTTCGACGCTGGCAAGGGGCCAGGCGTATGGATCGTCAGCGGCGATCCGGCGAAGGCCCACTGGCAGCCGGTGGCGGTCGAGCATCTGGACGACGACCGTGCACAGGTTACTGGCCAGCTCAAGCAGGGCGATCAGGTGGTCGCGCTCGGCGCGCATCTTCTGCGCGAAGGCGAGCAGGTGCGCGTTGCGGCCGTGGCCGCTGCGCCTGCGGTGAACGGAGCCCGTCCATGAGCGAAAGCCGGTTCAATTTGTCGGCGCTCGCTGTGCGCGAGCGCTCCATCACGTTGTTCCTGATCTGCCTGGTCTCGTTGGCGGGCCTGGTCGCATTCTTCAAGCTGGGGCGCGCCGAAGATCCGGCATTCACCGTCAAGGTGATGACCATCATCACGGCATGGCCCGGTGCGACTGCACAGGAAATGCAGGACCAAGTTGCCGAGAAGCTCGAAAAACGCCTGCAGGAGCTGCGCTACTACGACCGCGCCGAAACCTACACCCGGCCGGGGCTGGCGTTCACGACGTTGACCTTGCTCGACAGCACGCCACCGGCGCAAGTGCAGGAGGAGTTCTACCAGGCGCGCAAGAAGGTCGGCGACGAAGCGGGCCAACTGCCGGCAGGTGTCATCGGGCCGATGATCAACGACGAGTACGCGGACGTCACCTTTGCGCTCTTCGCGCTCAAGGCCAAGGGAGAGCCGCAACGGGTGCTGGTGCGCGATGCCGAGGCGCTGCGCCAGCGACTGCTACACGTGCCCGGGGTGAAGAAGGTCAACGTCGCCGGGGAGCAGTCCGAACGGATATACGTCGAGTTCGCACACGACCGCCTGGCGACCCTGGGCATCAGCCCGCAGGACGTCTTTGCTGCGCTCAATGCCCAAAATGCGCTGAGCCCGGCGGGCTCCGTGGAAACCAGGGGTCCGCAGGTATCCATTCGTGTGGACGGCGCATTCGACACCTTGCAGAAGATCAGGGACACGCCAGTGATCGCGCAAGGCCGAACCTTGAAGCTGTCGGATGTCGCAGCGGTCAAACGGGGCTATGAAGACCCGGCCACCTTCATGATCCGCAACGCGGGAGAACCCGCCCTGCTGATCGGCGTTGTCATGCGGGAGGGTTGGAACGGGCTCGACCTGGGCAAAGCCTTGGACGTGGAAGCCCGTGCCATCAATGCCGAGCTGCCTCTGGGCCTGAGCCTGACCAAGGTCACGGACCAGTCGGTCAACATCGCCGCCTCGGTCGACGAGTTCATGGTGAAGTTCTTCGCAGCCTTGCTGGTCGTGATGCTGGTGAGCTTCCTGAGCATGGGCTGGCGCGCTGGCCTCGTCGTGGCCGCTGCCGTGCCGCTCACGCTGGCGGTGGTCTTCGTGGTGATGGCGGCCACCGGCAAGAACTTCGACCGCATCACGCTCGGCTCGTTGATCCTGGCACTCGGCCTGCTCGTGGATGACGCCATCATCGCCATCGAAATGATGGTGGTGAAGATCGAGGAGGGCTACAGCCACGTGGCAGCGTCGGCTTATGCCTGGAGCCACACGGCAGCGCCCATGCTCTCGGGCACGCTGGTGACTGCCGTGGGCTTCATGCCCAACGGCTTCGCGCCTTCGACCGCAGGGGAGTACACCAGCAACATGTTCTGGATCGTCGGCATCGCGCTGATCGCATCCTGGGTGGTCGCCGTGGTGTTCACGCCGTACCTGGGCGTCAAGCTGCTCCCGAAATTCAAGAAGGTCGAGGGCGGTCACGCAGCGATCTATGACACGCCACGCTACAGCCGGCTGCGGCGCTTGCTGGCGCGCGTCATCGCGCGCAAGTGGCTGGTTGCGGGGGCAGTGGTCGGGCTCTTCGTCGCATCGATTCTCGGCATGGGCGTGGTCAAGAAGCAGTTCTTCCCGATCTCCGACCGGCCCGAGGTGATGGTCGAAGTGCAGATGCCCTACGGCACGTCGATCACGCAGACCAGCGATGCCACGGCCAAGATCGAGACCTGGCTTTCCACGCAGCCAGAGGCGCACATCGTGACGTCCTACATAGGGCAGGGCGCACCCCGCTTCTATTTTGCGATGGGACCTGAACTGCCCGATCCGTCGTTCGCCAAGATCGTGGTGCGGACGGCCAGCCAGGAGGAACGCGAGGCCCTGAAGTACCGGTTGCGTGATGCCGTTGCCGACGGCCTGGCACCCGAGGCGCGGGTGCGCGTTACCCAGCTCGTGTTTGGTCCGTACTCGCCGTTTCCGGTCGCCTACCGAGTCAGCGGGCCCGATGCGAACGAATTGCGCAAGATCGCGGAGGAAGTGCGCCAGGTGATGGATGCCAGCCCGATGATGCGCACTGTCAACACCGACTGGGGCACGCGCACACCCACGCTGCACTTCACCCTGAAGCAGGATCGCTTGCAGGCCGTCGGGCTGACTTCCAACGCCGTGGCGCAGCAACTGCAGTTCCTCTTGAACGGCGTGCCGGTGACCACCGTGCGCGAAGACATCCGCACGGTTCAGGTGGCGGCCCGTTCGGCCGGCGGCACCCGGCTCGATCCTGCAAAGGTGGCCGACTTCACGCTCGCCGGTGCCGCGGGTCAGCGCATTCCGTTGTCCCAGGTCGGCGAGGTCGAGGTGCGCATGGAAGAGCCGATCATGCGGCGACGCGACCGCGTGCCCACGATCACCGTGCAGGGCGACATCGCCGACGGGCTGCAGCCCCCCGACGTGTCGACCGCGATCACCGCAAAGCTGCAGCCCCTGATGGAGCGGCTCCCCGCCGGCTACCGCATCGTGCAGGCCGGCTCGATCGAGGAATCGGACAAGGCGACCACGGCGATGCTGCCGCTGTTTCCCATCATGCTGGCTGCCACGCTGCTGATCCTCATCTTCCAGGTGCGCTCGATCTCCGCGATGGTCATGGTGTTCCTCACGAGCCCGCTGGGGCTGATCGGCGTCGTGCCGACCTTGCTGCTGTTCCAGCAACCTTTTGGCATCAATGCGCTCGTCGGGCTCATCGCGTTGTCGGGCATCCTGATGCGCAACACGCTGATCCTGCTCGGGCAGATCCACCACAACCAGCAACAAGGCCTCGACCCGTTCCATGCGGTCGTCGAGGCGACCGTGCAGCGCGCGCGCCCGGTGATCCTTACCGCGCTCGCGGCGATCCTGGCGTTCATCCCGCTGACCCACTCCGTGTTCTGGGGCGCGTTGGCATACACGTTGATCGGCGGAACCTTCGCCGGGACGATCCTGACGCTGGTGTTCCTTCCGGCCATGTACGCCATCTGGTTCAGGATCCGGCCGGCCAATGTCGAGCCCGCTGCGCACTGACGCCGCTTCTTCAACTTTCATTCAGATCGAAGGTATCCCATGTCAGGTTCATCAGTTGTCGTCGTGACCGGCGCGTCCTCGGGCATCGGCCGTGTCACCGCGGAGATGTTCGTCGCGCGAGGCTGCCACGTGTTCGGCACCGTGCGCGATCTGCGCAAGGCGCCCGCACTGCCGGGTGTCGAGTTCATCGAGATGGACGTGCGTGAAGAACGCTCGGTTCAACTGGGCATCGAGTTCGTCATCGACAGGACCATGCGCATCGATGTGCTGGTCAACAATGCGGGAATGATGATGATCGGCGCGGTCGAGGAGACCACGACGGCTGAAGCCTCGGCGCTGTTCGACACCAACGTACTGGGCATGCTTCGCACCACGCGTGCCGTGCTTCCCCACATGCGTTCACAACGCCACGGCCGAATCGTCAACGTCAGTTCGGTGTTCGGTGTGCTGCCGGCCCCTTACATGGGGGTTTATGCGGCCACGAAGCATGCGGTCGAAGGGCTGACCGAGTCGCTGGACCATGAGGTCCGCCAGTTCGGCGTTCGCGCGACGCTGGTGCAGCCGGCTTTCACACGGACCAATCTCGACGAAAACGCGCACCGTGCCAAGGCACGGATCGTGGGCTACGACCGAGAACGCGATCGGGTGACGCTTTCCGTGTCCGACAGCGTCAGCAGTGCGCCCGAACCGCACAGCGTGGCGAGCACCATCGTCGAGGCGGCGCTCGGCCCGTGGCGCATGCGTTGCACGCCCCCCGGGCAAGCGTCGCTTCTGACGAAGTTGCGCCGCTTCATGCCCTCGGGTCCGGTGGATGCGAGCCTGCGGAAAAAGCTCGGCCTCGCCTGAGCGAGCGCTGCCCAACTAACCGAGAGAAAACCGTGGATAGCCTGGACCTCCTGCGAACATTCAGCGAGATTGCCTCTTCCGGGAGCTTTTCCCGCACGGCAAAGCATCTCTCGCTGTCGCGGGGGACCGTGAGCAAATACATCGCGACCCTCGAAGGCCGATTCGGAGTCCGGCTGCTGAACCGAACCTCCCGTTCGGTCAGTCTGACGGATGCTGGTCTCTTGCTGCTCGAGCGAAGCCGGCCGATCCTGGAACTGGTGGAGGTCACGCAGGCGGAGCTCCAAGACCGTGCGTCGACCCCCAGCGGCCGTCTGCGCATCTCTGCGCCGCACGGCATCGACCTCACGCAGCTCCCAATGCTGATCAACGTTTTTCTCGACCACTATCCGCAGGTCAGCATCAGCCTCATCCTCACGAACCGGATGGTCGATCTCGCAGAAGATGGCATCGACATCGCCCTTCGCTTCGGGCCCACAGCCAACGAGAATCTGATTGTTCGCAAGTTGATCCCGATGGCGCTGAGTGTCTGTGCCGCCCCGATGTACTGGCGCAAGCACGGCATTCCTGCGCACCCGAGCCAACTTGCGCACCACAACGCCTTGACCAGCGCGGGCCTGGAATCGCAGGCGAAGTGGCGCTTCGAAGCCGACGGAAAGCCGGTGGAAGTGCCTGTCCTAGGCAGGCTGAGCGCCACGGAAGCCGGCCCGTTGATCCAGGCCGCTTTGCTGGGGTCGGGCGTGGTCTACTTGCCCACGGAGGTGCTCAAGCCATACGTCGAAAGCGGGCGACTGGTGCCCGTGTTGTCGGATTTCGCTCGTAACGACATGTGGCTGTCGGCCGTCTACTTGCAGCGCCGGGACAGCACGGCGGTTCAGCGCGCGTTTCTCGATTTTCTACAGCAGCGCATGCAACCTGAGGGCTCGCGGCGGGAGGCTCTGCCTCGGGGTTGAGTCGTGACCCAGGCTAGGGTGGCCTGGTCTTGGCCTTCGGAAGTGGCCACCTCACGAGCTGCCGCCCAGCTGTCAGCTTGCGCGCGCCAACCATTCGGACTTCCAGATGGCGCAATGCGAGAGGATGGCTTCGATGAGTTACTGGCGAGCGTCAGCACGGGGTTCTGTGCGGACAACCCACACGGCTGCACCCGGAATGAGCGGCTCTGGTGCAAAAATTGATTGTGGCCGTGTGACACCGAGAGGGTGGCGGACAGGTCATGCCGAAAGAACGGCATTCCAGATGGCAGGCGCAGCTTGGCCTTTGAGACGCAAACGGGCGAGGTTGAACTGGCCCTTGCGGATGCGATGCAGGAGCTCGACGCCCGCGATCGTCACCGCCGCGCGGGCGAAGACTTTGAAATCCAGCATCGGCTTGATGCGCGACTTCACGCCCCGATGGTCCTGTTCGACCAGGTTGTTCAAGTAGCGCGACGATCGCAGCCGAGTGTCCTTCCATCGGGGGTTGTCCTCGGGCAACTCCCGCACAGCGCGGTGGGACGCCGCATAGCCATCCAAGGTGATGCTCACAGGAGCTCGGCCCTGGGTCGCGAGCGCCTTGCGAAAGAACGCTTTGGCCGCCTTCACATCGCGCTTGGCGCTCAGCCGAAAATCGACTGTCTGGCCCTCTCGGTCGACGGCGCGATAGAGATAGGTCCACTTGCCCCTGATCTTCACGTAGGTCTCGTCAACGCGCCACGATCGACCAGCCTTGCGAGCGAATCGATTCCAGCGCTTCTCGAACTCCGGCATGAAGCGCTGCACCCAGCGCATGATCGTCGTGTGGGCCAACGCCAAGCCTCGCTCGGCCATCATCTCCACCAAGTCACGCAGGCTGAGTTTGAATCGCAGGTACCAGCGAACGCACAGCACGATGATCTCGCGCTCGAAATGTCTACCCTTGAACAGCTCGTCCATGCTCTGAACCTTCTTCGCCATCGACCCGCCCGTTATTCACAAATGGGTAGCCTACCCCGACGTACGGTTTGCACCAGAGCCCTTGCGCGCCGCATCGATCAACAGGATGGCGTTGAACCTGGCAGGCTCGGTCATGCCGCAGGGCTTGGCGATGGAAGTTGTCGAGTGGCGCGAGCTGCCCGCCTTCGATGCCGATGTGCTTGCCGAAGGCTTTCCGCCGGTGGTGGCCGCACTGCGTGACCGCATCCGTCGCGCCGACGGCTTGGTCATTGCGACACCCGAGTACAACTTCTCGCTGCCGGGCATGTTGAAGAACGCGATCGACTGTCTCAGTCGCGGCGACGACCAGCCCTTTGCGCACAAGCCGGTGGCCATCCTGACCGCCTCGCCGGGCCCGTTGGGCGGCGCGCGCGTTCAGTACGATCTGCGCAAGATCCTGTTGTTCGTGAATGCCACGCCGCTCGTCAAGCCCGAGGTGTTCATCGGCAACGCGGTCGCCAAGTTCGATGCCGAAGGCGAATGCACCGACCCGACGACGCGCAAGTTCGTCACCGATCAGATGCACGCCTTCGGCAAATGGATCGAAGCCGTCAAGCGCATGGGTTGATCGCGAAGCTGTTGCGTTGAGGACGGAGCAAAAACTGCTGCGCAGTTTCTTGGTCTGTCCCGCAAAGTCTCAGGCTGACGTGTACGCCGTCTTCACGACCGTGAAGAACTCCTGCGCATACTTGCCCTGCTCGCGCGGCCCGTAGCTCGAGCCCTTGCGCCCGCCGAAAGGCACGTGGTAGTCCACGCCCGCCGTCGGCAGGTTCACCATCACCATGCCGGCCTGGCTGTGGCGCTTGAAATGCGTCGCGTACTTGAGGCTGGTGGTCGCGATGCCGGCCGACAGGCCGAACTCGGTGTCGTTGGCCGTGGCCAGCGCTTCCTCATAGTTCTTCACCCGGATCACGCTCGCCACCGGACCGAAGATCTCTTCCTTGTTGATGCGCATCGCGGGTGCCGACTCGCTGAACAGAGCCGGCGACATGTAGAAGCCGTCGGTGTCGAGCGCGAGCCGCTCGCCGCCCGCGGCCAGCGTGGCGCCCTCGGCCTTGCCGATCTCGACGTAGTCCAGGTCCTGCCGCAGCTGGCTCTCGCTCGACACTCGACAC
>NZ_JBFUHO010000049.1:0-53317 GCF_056402355.1 Variovorax sp. P4_B11 | reverse complement strand
CTGGCGCCGATCCAGATCGACCTCGCAGGCGATGTCCTTGTTCTGCCAGCCCTGAGCGGCCAGCAATACGATCTTGGCCCTTTGCTGCACACGAGCCTCGACACGGCCACGCCGCGCCAAGGCCGTCAACTCTCGTTCGACAACAGCATCCAGTTCGATCCTTGGGGCAATGCGCATGGCTGCGACCTCCGTCAAGGTCGGAGTGTGCCGCATCGAATAAGTTCCACTATTTCGAGCGCACTACACTAGATGTCGACAAAGTCCGAATCGCCATTGAGGCGTTTCGCGTGCCAGTCGTCAATAAAAGCGCGCGATCGGTCGGACAGGGAAGCGATCGCGCTGGCGCCGTCCTCGTGCTTCCCACTCAGGGCGATCCGGCATTTGTGGCCGTCCTTCCAATGAAGATCTGCGTGCCCAGAGATGATTCCATCGAGCATCGAACCGTCCAACTCCACCACCACATTCCAGCCGTCGTACTCGAAACGATGAGCTGCAGAGTTAGTCATCACAAGACCTCCAAGTCGCTTCCCCCCCACTCCCTCGAAATCCACGTATTCGAGCAGCAGCGGCGCCACAGCCCGCAGGAACGCAAGTTCACACGGCTTGACCTCGCGGCGTTCGACGTCGAAGTGGCACAAAATCCCGGCGACCGGCCCTGCCAGCGGGCCCACGGCCACACCGCAGTACGACGCGATCGGCCCGCCGAGTGAAGGCAGGCGGCGGTCCGTGCTGCAATCCGCACTGACAAATTCGCCGTTCGCAACCGTCAGGCAGCACAGGGTCTCCAGGAGGAAAGCGCTTCGCAAATACGCCCGGTCCTCCCTGAAGCGATCGAACACACAAAGCGGACGCATGGCGCGGTTGACGAACCCGTGCATGGCCGTGTACCGAAACTGGGTTCGACCATTCAGCAGTTCGAGCGCTGACGAAAGACCACGCTGCGCCAGGTGCGCTCTGAACACCAACAACTGCTCCTCGAAAGGGAGGTCGGTGGATGTCATGTTGGAGCCTCGAATTTTTCAAATTGTCGAGTGGACCGCGCGTTTTTCAGTATAGGTCAGGTTACTTACCAGCGACTTGTTCAGTACGTGGTCAACTCGCTCCGCAGACGCGAGAGCAGCTCAAACTCCGTCCCGTACTTCGCCTCGAACCGGGCCTTCCACGGGTGGCGGCTGACCTTCACCACGTTCAAGGGGGAGCCCTACACCCACGATGGCATGAGCACGGCTTGGACGCGCGCGCGATCGGGCAGGGACCAAGAATGCGCACTTCCACGACCTGCGCGCCAAGGCTCTGACGGACAAGAATGACAGCCAGAGCATCGGCGAGGCGCGCAAGATGGGCGGGCACTCCACCCAGCAGCAGACGATCGATCACGTGCGGCACAAGAAGCCGAAAGACCTCCGCGACACGCTGAAAAAGTGTCTACGCCGGATAATGCTCTGCCCAGCTTTTAACAGCGAAAGGCAACCATGTTCAGCAATATTGTCAATGCCATCATCTGGATGCTGATCGTCGGCGTGGCTTGGTATCTGGTGAGCTTCATCCCGATCCCGGCGCCGGTGGGTACGATCATTACGATCCTGTTCCTTGCACTGGCCGTGGTCGTGCTGCTTTCCAGCTTCGGTGTGATCAACGTTGGGGTGCCACGCCTGTACAACAAGTGATTCGCGGGTATCGTCTAGCGGTGTCAGCATCACCCTCGTCTAGACCACGCTAAAGGGGGAACCCTACTCCTACGATGGCATGAGCACGACATCGTTCGGTAGCCCCATCGCAAGTTGGGCGGCGATCTGGGCCTCGGCAAGCACGATGAGCGCGCGCCGCTGATCAGGCGCCAGCCTGTGCTGTTCGTCAAAGCCGCTGTTGCCCCACGTTTCGTACGCGCCGCGTGCGAGCCAAGCGTTGAAGGGGTCGACGTCGGCAGCGCCGAAGACGGCCATAGCTGCAGCCAGGTCCGGCCGTGCGCAATTGCGGGGCGCCTTTGGGATAGTTCACAACGAGTTTCATCGGAAACCTCCGGAGAACCTCCCCTTCGAGGAGCAGTTGCTGGTTTTCAGCGCGTGCTTGGCGCAGCAAGGATCTCCGGCTGCGCTGGAACTATAGATAGACCGCTTATCAATGCTAGTTTTATCGGAGGCTCATGCCGCGTGCTCCGTCGCTCCCACAAGAGCGTGTTCTACTCGCCCTTGGGTCCACCCGGAGCAACGTCGCCCAATCGATCGCCTGAAAGGGCCTCTTGAAGGCTGCGCCACGCGCTCGAATCTCGTTCAAGTTGTTTCGCAGTGGAGGACCGTTAAATGGCCATGGATATGCTTAAGCATCTCGCCGAATCCCGGCTGCCCGTCACGTCATATGCCCCCGCGGAAATCGATCAAGTCAAACTATTGCGCGCGGCTGACCTGATCGTCGCGCTCACACCCGCTCCGTCCGATCCCATGAAGCGGTGCGGGGGAGGCTGCACAAGTGCTCGCGATAACGCCGCCGGGTAGAGACGAGCTCGCCAGATTTTTCAATTCGCAGGGCTGACCCTTCTCCTCGTCGCCGGCTCGTGACGCCATGCATCGCCCGCGCCGACGCGCAAAATCTAGCGCTCAGCCCCAGGAAAGGAGCCGCCGTGTCCTTGGAGCTTCTTCGCCAATTCGCCGAGCGTAGGCTGCCATAGCCGGTCGGCCGCCCCAAACTAGCGCCATGCTCCCATTCCTACGACGCAAAGCCCGTCATCCTGAGCGGGTGGATCCCGAACTGCCTGATGTCAGTCAGCCCGTGCCGCTGTCCGATCCGCCCACGTGCGGCCCGGCCGACGGCATCACGGTCAGCGAGTTGTCCGAACTGGAAGCACGCGCCCTTTGCGCGCGCGAGGGTATCCCGGTTTTCTGGCCGCGGCCCGATCGCGACAAGCGCGCTGCCTGAGCCGTCACGCGCATCCAACGCAACTGTCCCTGATCCAGGAACACCCGCTGATCCAGTCGGCCGATGTGTACGCCGACCTGTTCGCCCGCGGCGCTGCGCGCCACGGAAGGTCCGGTTGTGGCCGGAAGCGGCAGGCCGCCATTGTTGACTGCCGCATGGTCAGTGCGCACGCGCTTCAATGTGATGTGGGCAACCGCCCTGCGCAATGTCGGGCTATGTCCGGCGCGTGGTTGGTCGTCGGTATGTCGCGCCGCCGTGGTCGTTGGTAGATCTTCGGTAGATCCATCTACCAATATGCGGCACTCCGCGGCCTGGGGCAATGCAGACGGACGACTTGTCCGACGCAACGGCTTGCTCAGGTATGTCTCCAGACGATCGCCGACGCTACGAGTTCAACGTGCCGTTCAATCGTCTCTTGGTCTGCGCGCGGTGCGCCCCCGCAGGCCCGGGGTGTCAACCTTTGGGGCCCCGTCCCAGATCCTGAGCGGCCAGTGACCACCGCGGCCCGACTGAACGCTCCTACGAGCAGGTCGCTTAGCGTCACCTCCTCGCGCTTCGGAGATTTGTCTGTCGGCTCTCATGTATCCCTTGTGATCGCCAACTTCAAAAGAGCCGGCCGCCGAGCTGTAGCGTCAACGTCGGGCGCCGAGATACGTACGCGGGGGCCGGGGGCGGGGAGAATTTGGTACGCAGTGAGCCCGCGGAAAGTCGGCGCCATCTCAGCGCCCAAGGTCCCAACGTTGCACCGACCGAAGCATGCGCTGCAGCCGTGGGCGACCAATCTCACGTTGTGGAAAATCGACAGGGAATGGTGTCGCACCCAACAAGTAGTACTGACGCACGACACGACAACCAAGTGTCCAGGTATTAATCGCCAACCCCCTGCCCGCTGCCACCGATTGTTTCACGACATTTTGAAGCATTGATTTTTCCTCAATGGCAGCAATGACTTAACTCTACATCCTCGTGTCCGGCAGCAAAATGTTTCACGCAATTCAGCTGGAATCACGACATTTTTCCGAACTACCACGGTTGTCAGCCATAATTAGGTTATTTAGTAACCAAATAGTCCATGCAGCCCTTCTCCATCGTCGAGATTCCTTCTGCGCATTCGGGCAGCGAAGACGCAGATGCGCCTGCCGACATGCTGCAGACCGCAGGGTCCATTGCTGGCAAAGGATGGCCTTCCGTTTGCACGCTTGCGGAACTCGGGCGAATTCTCACGCTGATACACGGCGTTCGGGCGCCCGCCGATTCATCTCTCAAGAAGTGGAGCGCCGCCGGCGCATTTCGAGATTGCCTGGCAAGCAAGGAAGACGTCGAAACCAGCGAAGTCCCCTCCTCCCTCACCCACGAAGCGCTGCAGCGGCCACGGCGGGGCGGGCGGCCAGGACTGAGGCTGCGCACCGCGGCTGCCATCGGGCGGGTGTACGAACTCTGGCCCTTTCTGGCTGATTCCGACGCCAACGCGGTGCTTGAACTGGCGGTCGCCCGGACTGCCGATCGCTTCCGCTCCGCCCTCGGACCGATCCCCGCTCCACCCCACCCCCCCGCATCACTTGCCGTGCCGGTGGCTGCGACCGAGCCGGTGCTCAAGGAAGTCCAGGAACAACTGGCCGTGTTGACCCGAGAAATGAGCGCAGTGCGGCGCGAGTTGGCGCAGTTCTCGGCGCTGCGCAACAACCTCATCACCAAGCTGGACGACGTGGTCGCGCGCGCCAAGGACGCGTTCGCAGGCAATGGGCAGGCGGCAGGTCCAGGCTTCGACCCGTTGGCCGAGGCGCGACGCGACCGCGACATGGGCCTGATGAAATCGACCTTGACCGAAATCCTGACGGCGCTGGAGCGCATCGAAGCGGGCCGAGGCTGACGCTGGCATGGGGGGGTGGTTTGAAACTACCCCCTCCTCTGCGTCTGACTGGCCAAAAAAAAAGGGGTAGTTTGAAACTACCCCCTTCGTCCTTCTTGTAGCGATTCAGACCGAATCCACGAAACCCTGCATCGTCTTGATCAGCGTCTTCTGCTGCTCTGCCGACAGCTTGATCGACAGCCTGAACGACGGGCGCCCGATCGCGTCGAAGCGCAACGAGCCCACCTTCTGCCCGCCGACCTTGAGAGCATGGCTGCCCTGGGCCGGAAGTGGCGCCGCCTCGGGAACGACCGACGGCGGCGACACCAGACGCGCGAGAGCGCTCTTCGCCGGTACCACGCCCTTCTCCGCCGACAGCGCCTGGGCCCGTGCCAGCAATCCGGCTTCGTCTTCCGCCAGCGCCTTGCCCAGATCGGTCGCCCATGCAAGCTGAATCGATTGCGGGGTCGGAAACGCCGCGATCACGGTCGCCGGCAGACGCGCCAACGCCAGTGCTTTGCCCAGGTTGCTGATGTCCACGCCCAGCGCCGCCGCCATCTGCCGGTTCGACGGATAGATTCCCTTCTCGAGCGCGCGCAGGTAAGTCATGCCTTGTTCCCAGGGCGAAGGATCCGCCCTGCCCCGGTTTTCCCGATCCATCTCCTCGATCAGCGCCCGATCGTCCAGGTTCTCGACCACGGCCCAGACCGGTAAACCGATCTGGCGGCAAGCCTCATAGCGCCGGTGACCGAACACCAATTCGTAGCGCGGGCCATCTCCCGGATTCGCGATCGCGCGAACCTTGATCGGCTGCGAGTTGCGCCCGGCTTCCTGAATCTCGCGCTTGAAATCCTCGAAAAGCTTGCCTTCGAAAGCGGACGCATGCCGGTTCGCGAATTCGCTGCGGGCGATGTCCGCGGTATCGATCAACCGGGCCGGCAAGGCGCCGTCCCAGGTCCGGAGCTCAGCGCTGACCTCGCTCAGGCGCCCTTCCAGGTCATCGACCTGCGAGGCCCGCGCCCGCAGTTCGTCGTTCTCACGCAGCAGGTCCGAGCGCTGGTCATTGGCAAAGGCCATCATCGCGCCAGGCGCGGTCTTCGGTTTCGCGAGCTCCGGGTTGGGCTGCGCCGTCGGCATGATCGATGCGAAGTCGATCTTGGAAGCTTTGTCTTTCAGTCCCATGTCAAACCGCCGTTTCCAGAACTTGCCGCTCCGCCACCTGACGCGCCCAGACCGCCTCGATCTGCTGCTCGATCAGTTCGCACATCCGATCGTAGGCCACCCGGGCCCTTGAGAAAGTCTTCGAGTTCACCGAGCCCCGCGGCAGGTCGTAGACCGTGCCGAACTCGGCGCTCGCCGTGGCCGCCACTGCCGTCTTCGGAATCTCGATCGGCAGCACCTTGTCGCCGTAGCCCTCGAGCACCCATTGCCGGACCACCGAACTCGCCGTGTCCGAAGCCTCGACCCGGGACAGCAGCACATCGATGAATTCGAAGCTCTTGTCCTTGCCCCGGCTGCGGACCAGCTGGTTGCACAGGTCGGAGAACAGATCCCAGAACTGGGCCGAACTCGCGAAGTCCAGCGCCGAAGGCGGCAACGGCATGATCACGCCATCGGCCGCCATCAGCGCATTGATGGTCACGTAGCTCAGGGAGGGCGGGGTGTCGATCACGATGACGTCGTACTCCTCGCGCGGCAAGTCCAGTCCGCGGTCCAGCACGCGCCAGAACTCGAAGCCCGGATCCCGGGCCTGGCGCGCCGGCAAATGGAATTCAGCGCCGTAGAGCAGGGGAGCGGCGCAGACCAGGTCGATACGGGGCCAGTATGTCGGGCGGACCGCATACTTCAGGTTCTCCTGGTCGCCGGTGAACAGGGACATGGCCGTGTGCTCGGTCTCGACTTCCGCATCCGGCAGGACGCCGAACAGCGTCGTCGCCGAACCCTGCGGGTCGAGGTCGACCAGCAGCACGCGGTGGCCGCGCATCGACAGGCCCTGCGCCAAGGTCACGGCCGAGGTGGTCTTGGCCACGCCGCCCTTGAAATTGGCGACGGTGATCGTGATACCTGCGGCCCCCTCCGGCCTCAGGTGCTCGGCGCGCAGTTCACGTGCCCAGCTCTGGGCCTCCGCCATCGTCCACTCGCGGCTGTTGCCATGAATCTCCCCCGCAGGGAGATCGCCACGGGTCAGGCGGTAGGAGATCTTCGATTTGTCGACGCCGCACAGGTCCGCCAGTTGCACGGCCTTCAGGGTCGGCGCAGACTTGACGGCCGTCGGCGCCAGCATGGCGGCCCGGATGCGGTCCATCATGCCGGCGATCTTGTGTGCTTGTTGCTCGATGTCCTCCAGGTTTTGACGTCGAATGGTTTGCTTGATGTCCACAGGATCTGCCTCGAAAGTTGGGGTGTTGTGCGATTATGCAGGGCACACACGAAAAAACGAAGAATCCTTGATGCATCGGCAGAAGTGGAGGGCTCCTGGGAGGGTTTGGGTCTTCTTATCCAGCCTTCTCGGGAGATTAAGAGAAGAACTTCAATGAATTCAAGAGATTAAGCTCCGCCAAAAAGACAATTTCTTCAATTAAATCAACAACTTATAAGCGATCCAAAGGGGCAAGTGTCCAGGCTTTAATCGCTTGCGTCCAGCTTTTGAGCGAAGGTGTCCAGCCTTCCATCGGCATCTGTCCGCGTCGACATCGGTGCCGTCTTCCATCTTGTCCACAGCCCCGAATTCGCTCGATCTGCACCAGCTTGACGCAAGTGTCCGGGTTTTAAGCGCCTTTTCGAGGCCCGGGACACGCCCGCGAAAGGGGGTGAAAAGCCAAATGTCCGGCTTTTAATCGCGTCGGGCAGCCACCGACGAAGGCCCGTTTCGGGCAACCGTCCAGCTTTTAATCGGGATCGCCGCGTGCCTGTCGTTCCCAAATGTCCAGGATTTGATCGGCTTCCTGTACCGATAGCGGCGCGGGCTTGTGTCCAAACATCGTTGGACATATCATCGAACTCGCAATGAGCCATCCAATCGCGGGAAATCCGGGCGAGAAGCCCCTCATGAGCCACGCCGTCGACGACGTGCTGGAGCTCAGGAAGCCGCACGAGATGATCGTGATGATGCCGCGCTCGGCCCGGGTCACCCTGACCGGCCGCCGGATCTACAGCGCGCTGCTGCAGGTCGCGCAGACGCGCCTGGTCGCCATGCCCGGCATGCCCGCGGCCGACTTCATGTTCGAGGCACCGCTGGCGGCCATCCTGCGCACCACCGGTTCCAGCGGCAGCGAGCGTACCGCGGCCAAGAAGTACCTGATCGAGATGCGCAGCCTGGAGGTCGACTGGGAGTCGACCGCCCCGGGCGACGGCGTCAAGTGGCGCGGCTTCTCGATGCTGTCCGAAGTCGCGCTGGAACTGAGGCGCGGCGAGAACTGGGTCAGCTGGTCCTATCCGCCGACCATCATGGCCGCCTTGAGGGATCCGCAGCGCTGGGCCAGGATCGATCTCGACGTCCTTGCAAAGCTCGGCTCCTACACGGCGGTGGCCCTCTACGAGATCTGTGCGCGCTATCGCGAGAACCCCAGCGGCGTCACCAGCCGCAAGCCGGTCACCTGGTGGGTCGATGCCTTGAGCAACGGGCCCGGGCCCGAACGGCGCGAATGGCGCAAGTTCAAGAACGAACGCGTCAAGGACGCGGTGGCCGAAATCAACGCCGAAACCGATCTAGAGATCGACCTGATCGAGCACAAGCAGGGCAGGGTGATCACCGAGGTCCAGTTCGCGGTGCGCAAGAAGCGCCAGGTGTCGGCACCCCGGCCGCAGGTGGGCGAACCGGTCGATGCCACGCTGGTGCTGCGCGCCGAAACGCTGGGCATTCGAGAAATCAAGCTGGAAGGCCTCCTGAAGGAGTTCGGCGACGAGCGGGTGCGCACCCAGATCGAGGTGCTCGAGCGGCGGGCCGCCAACAAGTCGCTGCGCACCATCGAGAACGCCTTCTCCTACCTTCGCTCGCTGTTGCGCAACGAGCCGCAGAGCGAAGGCGCGACCGACACCCGCGCCGCCATCCCCGCGCCTGCGGTGCCGAAGCCCGAGCCGGAGTCGGCCTCGCAGGTGGCCAATGCCGAAGGCGCGAACTGGCTGCGCGAGCAGATCGAGGCGATGAAGAAGGAAGTCGCGGCACTCGAGCCGGCACAGCTCAAGCGCTGGGTCGACCAGGCCCTGCAGGACCTGGCGCGCAAGGGCGCGCTGAACGCCGTCATCAGCCGGCGCGCAGCGCAAGGCGACGTGCTGCACGGGCTCCTGGGCTCGGCCGTGGTGTACGCCTATGCCGACGCCACCTACGGACCTGACTGGAAGGTCGACCGCCAGTTGTTCGACGCCGTGCAATAGGGCCTTGCCGACGAGGCAGGGCTCTTATGCCCTGCGCATATAAGCACCTTTCGAATGCTTCGTTCCCTCCGAAGCGACGGTCCGCGAGAATTGCAGGCTTTGCCGCGCCGCCGTTCCGGCCCGCCTGTTTTTCGCCAGGTGCTGCGCGACCGCTCTGTTCATGACTTCCTCTCCCCCGGCCGTGCCTGCGTCTCGGCCACCCCTGATCCGACTCGAATCGGTGCAGAAATCCTTCACTCTGCCCGGCGGCGAAGTATTCGACGCCGTGCGTTCGCTGTCGCTGGACATCCATGAAGGCGACGTGTTCGGCCTGATCGGCAAGAGCGGCGCCGGCAAGTCGACCCTGCTGCGCCTGATCAACCTGCTGGAGCGTCCCGATGCCGGCAAGGTGCGGGTCGGCGGCCGCGACCTGACCACGCTGTCGCGCCGCGAACTGCGCGACACGCGGCAGAACATCGGCATGATCTTCCAGCAGTTCAACCTGATCCAGAACGCGACCGTGGGCGACAACGTCGCCTTTCCGCTCAAGATCCATGGCCGCCATTCGCGCGAGCAGATCCGGGCCCGGGTCCGCGAATGCCTCGACCTGGTCGGCCTGGCCGAGAAGATCGACAGCTACCCGGCGCAACTCTCGGGCGGCCAGAAGCAGCGCGTGGCGATCGCCCGTGCGCTGGCGCCTCGGCCCCAGGTGCTGCTGTGCGACGAACCCACCTCGGCGCTCGACAGCGAGACCACGCGCGCGCTGCTCGAGACGCTGCGCGACATCAACGAGAAGCTCGGCGTGACGATCGTCATCGTCACCCACGAGCTGTCGGTGGTCGAGGTGCTGTGCCGCCAGGTCGCGATCCTCGAGCAGGGCCGCCTGGTGGAGCAGTTCGAGGTCGATGCACCAGCGACCGAGCGCGCCACTGTGCTGGGCCGCGAGATCGACGCCCTGGTGCGGCGCCGCGAGCGAGATGCGCGCGAAGCGCTCGAAGCCCGGGCCGCGGCATCCACGCAGAGGGAGCCGGCCCATGCCTGAGAACATCGTCGCCATCCTGCCCGAACTCGGGATCGCCATCGCCCAGACCTTCATGATGCTGGGCATCGGCCTCTCGGCCGCGCTCCTGATCGGCGGCCCGCTCGGCGTGCTGCTGTTCCTGCTCGGTCCGGGCCAGTCGCTGGAGAACAAGCCGGCCTTCCTGATCCTCAACTGGATCGTGAACACCGTGCGCTCCTTCCCCTTCATCATCCTTCTGGTGGCGCTGGTGCCCTTCACGCGCGTGATCGCGGGCACGTCGATCGGGCCCCTGGCGGCCGCGGTGCCGCTGTCGGTGGCGGCCATCCCGTACCTGGCGCGGCTGGTCGACCAGTGCTTGCGCGAGGTGCCGCGCGGCGTGATCGAGGCGGCCCATGCGATGGGCGCCTCCGAGCTGCAGATCATCTGGCGCGTGCTGATCGTCGAGGCCCGTTCGGGCCTGGTGCTGGCCTTCACCGTGCTGGCCGTGAGCTTCCTGTCGTACTCGGCGATCGCCGGTGTGGTGGGCGGCGGCGGCATCGGCGACCTGGCCATCCGCTACGGCTACTACCGCTTCCAGACCGACGTGATGGTGCTCACCGTGACGCTGCTGGTGGTGCTGGTCCAGATCATCCAGTTCGTCGGCAACACCGCCGCGCGCCGCCTCGACAAGAGATGACACCCCCGAAGCGCCTGCGGCGCCCCGAGTCGCTGCCAGAGGCAGCGGCTCTTCGGGTCCGTCCAAGCCTGCGCAGGCAGGCTTGGAGCCGCGGACCTCAGCCCACCCAGGGGGCGATACCAGCGGCCCGGCGAAGCCGGTTCCGCGGTATCCCTGGCTTCGGGCTGCGCCGGTGTCTCCCATTGCGCCCTGAAGCTCGGTGCGCGTCGAATCGTTTCTTCACTGCTGTTGACTGTCTCCCATGAAAACATCTCTCGTCCGCCGTTCCGTCCTCGCTCTGTCGGTGCTCGCACTGTCGCTCGGCGGCCTCTCGCTCGAAGCCCAGGCCCAGGCCGCGGCCAAGAAGGACCTGGTGATCGGCGGCACCGCCGGCTCCAACTTCGACCAGCTCAAGGCCGGCATCGTGCCGCTGCTCGAAAAGAAGGGCTACAAGGTCAAGCTGGTCGAGTTCAACGACTACGTGCAGCCCAACCTGGCGCTGGCGCAGGGTTCGCTCGATGCCAACTTCTTCCAGCACCGGGTCTACCTGCAGAAGTTCGCGGCCGACCAGAAGCTCGACATCGTCGAACTGGTGCAGGGCCCGATCGCGCCGCTGGGCATCTACGCGAGCAAGCGCAAGACGCTGGCCGAGGTCAAGGACGGCGACCGCTTCACCTTGCCCAACGACCCGAGCAACCTGGCCCGTGCGCTGGTGCTGCTGGAGCAGAACAAGCTGATCACGCTGAAGCCCGGCATCGATGCGCTGCGCGCCTCCGAGAAGGACATCGCCGAGAACCCGCGCAAGCTGAAGTTCATCCCGCTCGAGGCCGCGCAGCTGCCGCGTTCGCTGGGCGACACCGACTACGCGGTCATCACGGGCAATTTCGCGATGTCCTCGGGCCTGAAGCTGACCGAAGCCGTGGTGCTCGAGAAGACGCCCGACCACTACCTCAATGTGGTCGCGGTGAAGCGCGCCGACAAGGACGCGCCGTGGGCCAAGGACATCGTCGAGGCCTACCGCTCGAAGGACTTCCGCGCGGTGGTCGACAGCAAGTTCCCGGGCTACGCGAAGCCGACGTTCCTGCAGTAAAACGCACCTGTCGGCGCTCCAATCGAAACCGTCATTGATCGATGGAGCGGTGAGTCTGAATCACGGCCTCGCCGTCATGCCCGGTTTAAGGTCGAAGTCGATGTTCTGCCGCGGGCGGGGCGATCGCAGGATAGGCGCCAGCGTCGAGGGGCTGGCGTCGGCCACGCGCTCTTCCGATTGACAGGTGCCGAGCCAGATCGAACTGACCAGGCCCGCCAGGGCAGTGCAGAGCAAGCACCAGTCCAGGGTGCTGGAAGCGAGCTGCACCGAAGGGCGCGCGTTCGCATCGGCTCGCGCGAGTTGCGGGTGCAATGGACTGCTTGTCGGTTCGGGCGAGGGCCGCTGTGTCATCAGGGGCAAACTCCGGGTCTGGGTGTCTTGCGTTGCCGATGCAGCGGAATTCGCAGAGTGAGGCTGCGATCTCCCAGCGGCGAGGGCGCGGGGTAGACCCGTGCGCCGTACCTGGCGGCGATCGTCTGGCAGGTCAGTGCCCGCGAGGCGATCGGTCTGCCAAAGCCCTCGAAAGCGTGCGCGAGCTGCGGTCCTTCATCACCGGCATCGCGCCAGTTGATCACGGCATGATGCCCGTCGGCACGGGCCAGCACGTGCAGTGCGGTACCGCCTCGCAGCAGGCTGGCAGCCATGTCGAAGATGTGTCCGAGTAGGAGCTGGAGGTCGTCGGGCACCGCGAGCACGAAGATCGGTTGGTCTGGCAGGACGAGCTCGAGGCCGATGTCGTGGCGTTGCAGCATGGGCCCGTGGGTTCGTGACATCAGGCCCAGCAATTGCTGCAGTTCGACGGGCTCGCCGGCGGCAGCCGGAATCCGTGGAACGGCGGCCCGATCGAGGCGTGGAGCCGGCTCCGCCGCGACCTTGCGCGCCCCGATCCTCGTCGCCAGGAACCATGTTCGGGGACCGCACAGGAACGCGATCGCATGGCCGAAGAGACCCTTGTTCATTCAGCCTCCGTGCGGGTTTCCGGACCAGGGAATTCTTGACGCATCGGACGATCGGTCTTCTCTGGGTTTCTGGCGCCTTCCCTGCAATGCGGCGTATGCGCGGCAGGAAGATCACGCGATATGTTGATGATTCGGGTCACGATTCGATGGTTGACAAGAAGGCCTGGTGTTCTGCGGGGCGATGCGCTGCCACCGGTCGAGAGTCGGCCAAATGTGTGATGTGCGTGCCCTCTTCGCGAGGGGCCGCACGCGTCGTTTGATTGTTGGCGCTTCTCAGGCGATGGATTGCCGAAAGATCTGTAGTCAACGGCGCTGTGATGCAGCGGAAATTTCCTGCGTTGCAGGGCATCATCCCCGCTTCGACATCCGAACCCGTCATTGCAATGCGCACCATCGGCCTCATCGGCGGCATGAGCTGGGAATCCAGCAGCGAGTACTACCGCCTCATCAACCAGCAGGTGCGCGATCGCCTCGGGCCGCTGCGTTCGGCGCAGCTGCTGATGCACAGCGTCGACTTCGGCCCGATCGAGCGCGCCCAGCACGAGGGCCGCTGGGACGACGCCGGCGCCATCCTCGAGGATGCCGCGCGCCGGCTCCACGCCGGCGGGGCGGAGTGCATCGTGCTGTGCACCAACACCATGCACAAGCTGGCCGATCGCATCCAGGCCGCGACGCCGCTGCCTTTCATCCATATCGCCGATCCGGTTGGCGCCGCCGCCGCCCGCATCGGCGTACGCCGCGTGGGCCTGCTCGGCACCGCCTTCACGATGGAGCAAGGCTTCATGAAGGACCGGCTCGCGCAGCGGCACGGCCTGGAGGTGCTGGTGCCCGAGCCCGGCGAGCGCGCCGAGGTGCACCGCATCATCTATGACGAGCTGTGCGTCGGCATCGTCGACGACGCCTCGCGCGAAGCCTACCGTCGCGTGATCGCCTCGCTGCAGGGCCGCGGCGCCGAGGCCATCGTGCTGGGGTGCACCGAGATTTCGCTGTTGGTCAAGAACGCCGACAGCGCATTGACGCTGCTGGACAGCACGGCGCTGCATGCGGCAGCCGCGGTCGACTTCTCCCTGGCAGATTAGGTCTGGTTTACAAAGGCGGCGCGCCGTTCCGGCGCAGCCATCTCCCATCAAGGAACGAAGTCCATCATGATCATCGTCACGCTCACGTACATCCGTCCGCTCGAGGACCTCGACGTGCTCATGTCCGAGCACGTCGCCTGGCTGAAGAAGCACTACGAGAGCGGCCTCTTCATTGCATCAGGACGGCAGGTGCCTCGCAAGGGCGGCGTGATACTCGCGCGCTCCGGCAATCGCCGGGAACTCGAGGCCATCCTCGAGGAGGACCCGTTTGCAAAGAGCGGATGCGCCCGCTTCGACGTTGTCGAATTCACGCCCAGCATGACCGCGCCGGGTGCCGAAGTGCTGAAGGAAATCTAGCGGCAGGCAGTGCCTGCGGCGATCTCTCTGCGTCGTCATCGTCGACGACGACTCACTCGACGGGTTGCTCCTTCTGCGCATCGCGACGCACGATCTCCTTGACCATCGCGCTGAACTGTGTGGCGAGCACATTGCGCACCACCAGCTTGCCGATAAYCGGCGGGATCGCGAAGTCAGGCACCAGGCGACCTGAGTAGCTCAGGCGCACGGTGCCCGCGGGCAGGCTCTCGAGCGTGTAACGGCCCTCCATCTCCCTGAGGTTTCCGCCGACAGCGCGCGCCATCACCCGCCGCTGCGGGGACTCGACAACCGCCAGCTTCGCCTGCACCGGCTGCCTGAAGACCAGGAAGCTGAACTCTCCCGTCTGCTCGATCAGGAACCGGTCGGCATCGCGCTGCACCACGCGGGAACTGCGCATGTAGGGAATGAATTCGGCGAGGTGGTCGTAGTCGGTGATGACCTTCCAGGCCGTGCGCGGGTCCACCCGCATCTCGGCGGACGCCGTCACGGTGATGGACTCGCCCTGGCCGTCGGTCTTGATCTCGACCTGCTGCGCGCCCGCGGCGGCCTGGATGCACAGCACGCCGGCCAGCACCTGGGCCACCGCGCGCGGAGTCAGTGCGTGCGCCACGGCGTTGCGTTTCTCGGGGTGAACGCCATGGCAGCCTGGCCCAGGCGGTGAAGCCGCTACGGCCCCGTCTTCGCGTGTTGGGCCCGGTACTTCGAGATCTCCGATTTCAGGTCGGTGTACTGTTCGCACGGAAAGAAGCAAAGCGAATCAAGCACCTTCAGTTCCTTCTCGGCCCGCGCGAGATCGCCCATCTGCAGATAGGCCTCGCCGAGATACTCGTGCGCGCCCAAGTGCCTCGGATTGATCGTCAGCGCCTTCTCATAGTCGCTCAGTGCGGCATCCAGGTTGCCCAGCTTGCGGTGCGCGTGGCCGAGTTCGTTCCAGGCGTCGGCGTCGCCGGGGCTGCGCAGGACGTAGACGGTCATGTGCGCCAGGACTTGCTGCCAGTCCTCCTTGCGGACCGCCGCCATGCCCGCCCTGAAGTCGCGATCCGGATTGGTGGCCATCTCCCCGCCACCGCCCCCGCCCCCGCCGCCCCCACCGCCACCACCACCACCACCACCACCACCAGCCGCCAGCGCGGACAGACTGAAGGCCAGCGACATGCCGGAAATGAACACAACAATTGCGCGTTTCATGGTCGGTTTCTCCTTCACGGACAGGGCCTCAGCGGTTGTCGATGCGCCCGTAGACGCCATGAATTCCTCCGCCGGGCCCCGCGGCAAAGAAAAGCGTGTTTTCAGGCTGGCTGTTCAAGCCATTTCCGAACGCGATACCGCGCAAGCCGTCGATCACGATCGGGTGCCCGTCCGCCATGGAGAGTGTGCCCATCGGTGCCCCGGTCGTCGAGTCGAACGCGTGGACAACCCCGTCCCCGGTATTGGCGACGAGCAAGGCGTTGCTGAAGGCGCCGAAGTTGGCGGGCGCCATCGCCATTCCCCATGGCGCGTTGAGCGCACCGCCGACCGGAACGAGCCGCTTGACGAGGTGTCCCGTGGTGTCGAAGGCATCGACGGCGCCCTGGCCGGCGCCCGCAGCCTCGTTGCGCGCCAGCGCGTCCTGCCTGGCGTAGCTGACATAGATCAGTCCGCCGATCGCCTGGAGCCCGAACGGCGCGTAGCCGGATGGCATGGCCGAATCGACGAAGCCGCCCGCGACGCCGATCTTGGTGAAGTTCGAGTCGAACACGTCGACCTTCGCATGGTGAAAATCTGCTGCGTACAGAAAATCCGATGTGCCTTGGCTGGCGAGCGCCAGGCCCGTGTAGACCGTACCCGCGGCTGCGTCGTCGAAGACCGTGACCGCATGGGTCATGTCGACGTCGGGCGACCAGCCCGACAACGTGCCTGCCTGGCCGGCGAAGATGAAGGCGCTGGCACCGGACATGCCGTTTGCCGTGACCATGAAGTCCTGATGGCCATTGAAGACGATGCCGCTCGGCATGGCGCTGCCGGCAGTGCCGGGCGGAAGCGCCACCACCAGCGATTGCGGCACGCCGTTGCCGTCGTAGAGCGTCGAGCTCGAGGTACCGTTGTTCGCCACCCAGACAAACCCCCTCGGGTTGAAGGCCACGCCCCAGCCCTTGAGCAGATGCGGGTCCGTGTTGGAGCTGCCATACGGATTGCCGCTCGCGGGGAGATCGGACACCAGGCTGGTAGCGGCAAAGGTCATGCCTGCGACCGCGCTGGGCGTCACAGCCATGCCGGGGACGTAGCCGACGCCGGTGCCGGTGGCGGCGCCGACGCTCGTCGCGGCCATGCCGTTGTAGCCTCCACCGCCGCCGCAGGCGGCCAACCCAAGCGCGCCTGCGCAGGCGAGCCCGTACAACTTCAGGCGATAGGCGCTCATTTGCATCTCCTTTCGGTCCGGGGTCGGTGTATTCCGCACCGAAGCCAAAAGGTTCATTCGCCGGCGATTCAGAAGGCCAGCGAGGCGCTCAGCACCAGCGCGCTACTCGACCCGCGTCCATAGGCGGCCGGGTAGATGCCGCTGCGACCGCCGGCGACCCAGTCGAGCCGCACCTCCCACGCGTCGCGCGCGACGGCCAGCCCCAGGCTCCCGTCCAGGGTCAGGCGCGCGCCTTCGGCGGCAACGCCGCCGACTCGCACCAGGGCGCCCACGTGGGCCGTCGCGCGTGTCATCGGCGAGAGCGGCAGCCCGGCGTTGAAATCGCCATAGGCCGTGCGCGCGCCGCTGCCGAAATAGTCGGGCGAGTAATGCAGCCGCAGGTTCCATCGTTCGCCACTCAGGCCAGCGAACCCCTCGTAGAAGTCGTAGCGCGAGTCGACGCTGAAGTGAACGGCGGTCGCACCCGCTTCCCAGCCGAGGCGATCGGACAGCCGGCCCGCGTACCCCGCGTAGCCGAGCACTTGCAGCTGTTGCCGGTTGTAGGGGCCCAGCGCCACGCCCGTGAGCGATGCGCCGCCATACCAGCCGCTCGGATCGTCGTGGGTGACGCTCAGGCCGAGCGTGGGCCGTTCGTCACTGAGGGAAACGCCGCGATAGAGATAGTTCGAAAAGAACGCGACGCTCCCGCCGGTCTGTGCGGACGCGACGCAGCTGACAAGGCACAGCAAGGGGTAGAGCGCGGCACGCAGACCGGCGCTCGGCATGTCACTGACGAAGGTTGAGGGGTGTCGTGGAGCGCGTCACGGTGCGGACGCAGGCGCCAGGGCCTGCGACGCGTGCCAGTGTGGCACAAGCATCGATTCCTCCGCCGGGAAAAGAAACGACGCTGGCGATGGAGGGCGGCACGGCATGTGCCGGCAACCGCTCGCGCAACAGGGCGAACAGCCCCGCCACATGGGCTGCGGCATAGGACGAGCCCGACACCAGGTTCCAGCGGGCACCGGGCAGGGTGGTCGGCACATCGCGCCCCGGAGCGACCAAGGCAGCCGGCAAGGCCGGCTCGCCGGTGTCGTCGGCGACGGCCACGACGCCGGCATGCGAGGCCGGGAACCCGCCATCCGGCAGGTTTCGATCGACGGCGCCGATGACGCTGATGCGGCGCGAGAGCGCGACGTCCAGCAGTCGGTCGAGCAGGCGATCGGGCGGGCCGCTGAGGCTCAGGTTGATGATGTCCGCGTCGTGCGTGATGGCGAAGTGCAGGGCCATGGCAAGGCTCAGGCTCGTGCACAAGGTGGCCTGGCTGCTCTCCTGCCAGCAGGCGCGCAGCGCAAGCAGGCGCGCGTTCGGTGCCACGCCCACCATGCCGACGCCGTTGTCGGCGCGCGCGGCGATGATGCCGGCGACCGCGGTACCGTGGTCCTCGGGGAGTTCGCCCCGGCCGTCGACAAAGTTCTCCTTCAACGCCACCTGGCCCTCGAGGTCCGGGTGGTGCTCGTCGACCCGGCTGTCGATCACGGCGACCCGCACGCCGCGGCCGGTGGAGATCTCATGCAGATCCATGAGGTGCCAGGCCTGCGCCGGTGGCTGCAGCGGGTACAGCGGGTCGTCATGGCCTCGCGTTCGATAGACGTTCATGGGCTGGGCCCACTCGACGCGCGGATCGCGCGACAACGCCTGCGCCACGCGGTCGGGCGGCTGGTCGCCCGGCACGGCCAGCACGAAGCAGTCGACGGCCAGCAGCGGAAGCGCCCAGTCCGTGACCAGCGTCAATCCGTGTTCGCGGGCCAGCGCGGCAGCCACGCGGCGCCGTGCGCCGCGGGCGGGGCCGTCGCCGTAGCCGCCCGAATAGGCGCTTTCGGGTCGAAAGTGCTCCGGCGGCAGGCGCAGCAACAGCAGCACCTGCTGGCCGGCGGCGGTCGATGCAGCGCTCGGATCGGGCGGCGCGGCGCGGGCCAGCGGCTGGACCGCGGCGAGAGCGAACAGCCAGGCGACCAGAAGCCACTTCATGGCGCCGCCCGACCGTTGAGCGATTCGACCAGCAACACGGCGCTTTCCTTGCGCAGTTGCTGCACCGCCGCGGTTTCGAGGCCGGCCGGCACGGCCAGCAGATAGGCATCGGTGGTGGTCGGTCCGTAGACCAGCCGGGCCTTGCTGTCGCGCAGCACCCGCCGCATTTCCTGCTCGGTCGCCTCGGGCCGGAACCTCACGATCAGGTTGCCGCTGTCGGCGGTGGCAGTCGGTGCCGCCGGCCCGCCCAGCGCGCGGAAGGGCTGTTCGGGAGGAAGCGGCAGGAGCAGCAAGCCGCCCAGGGTCGCGATCAGAACGCACTGCGCCAGCAAGGCCCAGCGAGTCCAGGGTGCGCATTCGCGCCAGCGCTGCCTCAGCCGCGCCGCGACGCCGTCGCGTTGCCGCGGTGCCGCGCCGACGCCGACGCCGACGGCGATCCGCTCGCGCAAGGACGCGAACCCCTGGTCGACGTCGCCCGGGACGTCGATGTCCCCGTTCGAACAGGCGGCCTGAAGCTGTCGTTCCCAGGCCAGCTCGGCCTGGCAGCGCGGGCAGTCGGCAATGTGGGCCTCGACGCGGGCGCGATTCTCGGCATCGAGACGTGCGCCGACGTACCACGGCAGCAACGCCTGCACCTCCTGATGCATGTCGGTGCCGAGATGGACCACCCGCCCGCTCACGGCCAATCCTCCAGCCGGTCGGCTAGCAAGGTCTTCAGCCTGCGCCGTGCGTGGAACATGCGCGTCTTCACGGTGTCGACCGGACAGCCGACGATGTCGCCGATCTCGCGATAGCCCATGCCATGGAAGTAGGTCAGGTGGACGACCGCACGCTGTTCGAGCGAGAGCTGGTCCAGGGCTTGCGCCAGCAACGCGCGGATTTGCGACTGCGCCGCGTGATATTCAGGACCGGACTCCGACGGCGCGGGTTGATCGTCGTTGCACTCGGCTTGCACGGGCTCGTCCAGGCGGCTCAGCGCCTTGATGGCCTTTCGATAGGCGATGGCGAAAATCCAGGTCGATACCTTGCAGCGGCCGTTGTAGGTTCCGGCCCGGTTCCAGACGACCAGCATCGTGTCGTTGAGCACTTCTCCGACGAGTCCGGGCCGCCGTGTCACGCGGTCCAGGAAACGCGTGAGCCGCGGGTGGTAGGCGCGGTACAACTGCTCGAACGCCTGCAACTCGCCGTTCGCGGCCCGGCCCACCAGGCGTGCCTCGGCGCTTTCGGCCAACGGCGGCCCCTCGGCCTGTCGCCGGACGGCGTCGCGGGGATGGGGCGGCATAGGCGGCTCTTGATGTGCGGCTCTCAGAGACTTTACTCCCAGGTTGGAGGCGGGCTGCGGCGACCTGCCTCCGGGCGGGTTGAAGATGGACCCGGAAGGCACTTGCCGAACAGCTCCGTTCATTCCCGGAAACGGGCGTTCGGTTCAATAACCCCACAGCGGCCGTCGGCAAAGGCGGATGCGGCATCCGCCTGGCGCCAACCGGAGCGCCTTGCCTCACCTTCGCTTCCGTCCGGTCACCATCGTCGCCGGTAGATTCTCCCGCCACCGCCAGCTCATCACGCCCACTGCAAGCACGTGAACAATGGCAGCGACCATCAGGGCATTGGCAAGCCATGCATGGATCGCTTGCACGCGCTCGTCGCCCCAGAAGGCGTCCAGATGGCTCATCCATCCGGTGAGTCCCAAGAGAGCCACGAGCGACCAGAGCAGCCACACCATCCACAGTCCCAGAGGATCGTGGCCCCTGCAGCGTGGCGCGCGAGAGCGGACAAAGACCACGGTCGAAGCGATGGAGGGCCGCATCGCAGCAAGGCTGGCGTGCCCCCTTGAAAGCCATCCCCATAGCAAACGCGTCGCGACTGCGCCAAGGGCTGCGTAGCCAACCGCGCGATGCGCGGGTCCGCCATCGTCTTGGAGGGAGCAATAGATCACGGTCCCTGCCAGCACCCAGTGCTGAAGGCGCACCGCGGCGTCCCAGACCAGCACGCCTTCTGCGGAACGCCTCTCACCGGAGGTCGGCATGGCTACTTTTCGATCTCGCTCTTGACGGGCTCCAGCGTTTTCGCGTCGTAGTAGATCTCGACCTTCTTGCCTGCAGCGTTCTTGCCATAGATCTCATAGCAGTTCCCATCGACCTTGAACTTGGTGATGGTGTAGCCCTGCGCCGCGATCCTGGCTTTGGCGTCCGATTCCTTCATCCAATCGGCTTTCGGATAGAGCTTGCAGTTTGCCTTGGCGAAGGCGGGCGTGGATGCGAGGGCGCAGAGGCCGAGAACGACGAAAACGAGTGGCTTCAATTGTCTTGCTCCTGTTCAACCGGAGGACAAATGCTAGCACTGGCCCGGGCCACACAGGGGGCAGGGCGCTCGCCAGAGCAGGGCAGAATCGGCCCGGACACTCTGAGCGCAAATCTGGACGAGGACGCCGCCATGACCATCGAACTGAGCAAGGAAGCCCGGAAGGAGGCCATCGCCTCCATCGAGAGGTACTTCCGAGAAAACATGGACGAACCCATCGGCAACATCGCCGCGGGCGCTCTCCTTGGCTTCTTCCTGGAAGAAGTCGGGCCAGTGATCTACAACCGGGCCGTGTCTGAAGTGCAGGAGCGACTCCAGGCCAGGGTCTCGGAGCTGGACATCGAGGTCCACGAGGAGGAGTTTCAGTACTGGCGCAAGTACGATCGCAAGGGGCGGGAACGGAAGTGAAGGCGGGCGGGAGCCCGGGAGAGGTTCTTGCCATTGCGATTCGGGCGGGACACACTGGCCGCCTGAAGGCAGCGATCTCAAGGAGAACTCCCATGAGCACCGAGGCAGCGGAGAAGCGCCGGCTGGAAGAAGCGCATGCGAACCGGGCGGCCTGGAAGAAGTGGGGGCCATACCTCAGCGAGCGGCAATGGGGAACCGTGCGCGAGGACTACAGCGACAACGGCGATGCCTGGAACTACTTCACCCACGACCAGGCCCGCTCGCGCGCCTACCGCTGGGGCGAAGACGGGCTGGGAGGCATCAGCGACGACCATCAGGTGCTGTGCTTCGCCCTGGCGCTGTGGAACGGGCGAGACCCTATCCTGAAGGAGCGCGCCTTCGGCCTGGCCAACGGCGAAGGCAATCATGGCGAGGACGTCAAGGAGTACTACTTCTACCTCGACTCGACGCCGACGCACTCGTACATGAAGTACCTGTACAAGTATCCGCAGGCGGCCTACCCGTACGAGGACCTCGTCGCCACCAACCGCAGCCGCGGCAAGCACGAGGCCGAGTACGAACTGCTGGACACCGGCGTCTTCGACGACGACCGCTACTTCGACGTCTTCGTCGAGTATGCGAAGGCCGCGCCCGACGACGTGCTGGTACGGATCACGGTCTTCAACAGAGGTCAGGAAGCGGCGTCCCTGCACCTGCTGCCGACGTTGTGGTTCCGAAACACGTGGTCGCAGCCGGGCGGCGGCTCCAAGCCGATCCTCGAGCGCGTGGGTTCCACCGGGGCTTCGACCGTCCGCGCCCGTCATACCGATCCGCTGTTCCTGGAATCGCTGGGCGACTACGACCTGCATTGCGACGCCGACGTGCCGTTGCTCTTCACCGAGAACGAAACCAACAACGCTCGGCTGTTCGGCGGGACCAACGCCTCGGCCTGCGTGAAGGACGGCATCCACAACTTCATCGTCCACGGCGACACGGGTGCGATCAATCCGGCGCAGCAGGGCACCAAGGTGGCCGCGCACTACCAGATCGACATCGCTGCCGAGCAGCCGCGGGTGGTCCGGCTGCGCTTGAAGGCCTGCGGGACCGGCGCCCCGGCCAGCCCCTTCGGGGACTTCGATGCCGTGTTCGCGGCCCGGCTCCAGGAGGCCGATGCGTTCTACGCCTCGGTGACGCCGCCCGCTGTTCGCAATGACCCGGACCGCGCCGCCGTGATGCGCCAGGCGCTGGCCGGCATGCTGTGGACCAAGCAGTACTTCTACTACGACCTCGACCTCTGGCTCGAAGAGCACGGCGCGGGCAGCCAGCTGCCGCTGTCGGAGCGGCGGCGAGTGCGCAACATCGAGTGGGCGCACATGTTCAACGACGACATCATCTCGATGCCCGACAAATGGGAGTACCCCTGGTACGCCGCGTGGGACCTTGCCTTTCACATGATTCCGCTCGGCATGGTCGACCCCGAGTTCGCCAAGCAGCAGCTCGACCTGATGCTGCGCAACGACTACCTGCATCCGAACGGCCAGCTCCCCGCCTACGAGTGGAACTTCGGCGACGTCAATCCGCCGGTGCACGCCTGGGCGACGATGCAGCTGTTCCTGATCGACAAGGAGCGCCGCGGCGACGGCGGCGACATCGAGTTCCTCAAGTACGCGTTCTCCAAGCTGCTGGTCAACTTCACCTGGTGGGTCAACCGCAAGGACCGCACCGGCGCCAACGTCTTCGAAGGCGGCTTTCTCGGGCTCGACAACATCGGCGTCTTCGACCGCTCGTCGCCGCTGCCCACGGGCGGCTACCTGGACCAGGCCGACGGCACCGCGTGGATGGTGTTCTTCAGCCAGCAGATGCTGCGCATCGCGGTCGAACTGGCGCTGCAGGAGCCCTTGTACGAGGAGTTCGTCGAGAAATTCTTCCAGCACACGCTGTTCATCGCCGGCGCGATGGACCGCATGGGCGAGCGGCACGACGAGATGTGGGACGAGGAGGACGGCTTCTTCTACGACGTGCTGCGTCTGCCGGACGGCAGCGCCACGCGGCTGAAGGTGCGTTCCATCGTCGGCCTGCTGCCCCTCGCCGCGGTGGCCGTCTTCGAAGAGGACATCCTCGCGAAGCTGCCGAAGTTCCGCGAGCGTGCGGGGCTGTTCCTGGCGCGCCATCCCGAACTGGCGGCCAGCATGCATCTGCCCCAGGAGCCCGGGGTCAGCAATCGGCGGATGCTGGCGATCGTCGACGAGCGGAAGCTGCGCCGCATCCTCGCGCGCATGCTGGACGAGAGCGAGTTCTTCGGCCCGCATGGCATTCGGGCGCTGTCGCGCAGCCACCTGGAGCATCCCTACGTCTTCGAGCACGCGGGTCAGTCGTACCGGGTGGCGTACGTGCCGGGCGACTCCGACTCGGGCATGTTCGGCGGCAACTCCAACTGGCGCGGGCCGGTCTGGATGCCGATCAACTTCCTGCTGTACACCTCGCTGCTGCGCCTGTATGCCTATTTCGGCGAGGACTTCAAGGTCGAATGCCCGACCGGCTCGGGGCAGATGAGGACGCTGCTCGAAGTGGCGAAGGAACTGGGCGAGCGCCTGAGCCGGATCTTCCTGCGCGGCAGCGACGGCGCTCGGCCGGCTTACGGCTCGGCGCGGAAGTTCCGCGACGATCCCCACTGGCGCGACCTGGTGCAGTTCCACGAGTACTTCCATGGCGACACCGGCGCCGGGATCGGCGCCAGCCACCAGACCGGATGGACCGGTTGCGTGGCGCGGATCATCCAGATCAACGCCGTGCTGACGAAGGATCTGCTGCTCATGCCGGGCGCGGAGGCCGCGGCGGCGCGGGCGTTGCACGGTGTTCGCAGGGGCCCGGATTCGGGTTGACGAAGCGCCTCGCGCAGAAGGTTTCCGAGAAGCGCATCCGGGTCAACGCCGTTGCGCCTGAGACAGGGGGATGATCGCCATGCAAGGACCTCGTTATCCAGCGCTCTACCAGCTCAACACCCGTGTCGGCTTGACGGCGCTGTCGCGGTCGCTGGGCCGCGCGGCCACGCTGGACGACATGGCCGACGCCGAACTGGATCGCCTGGCCGAGATGGGCTTCGACTGGCTGTGGCTGCTGAGTGTCTGGCAGACGGGGGAAGCCGCGCAGCGCATCTCGCGCAGCCATCCGTCGTGGCGGCGCGAGTTCGAGCGAACGCTGCCCGACCTTCGCGAGGCGGACATTGCGGGTTCGGGCTTTGCGGTCACGGACTACCGCGTGCACCGCGCCCTGGGCGGTGATGCGGCACTGGCGAGGCTGCGTGAGCGCATGCGCCAGCGAGGGCTGCGCCTGATGCTCGACTTCGTGCCGAACCACATGGCCCTCGATCATCGCTGGACCGACGAGCATCCGGACTACTTCGTCCATGCCAGCGAGGACGATCTGGCGCGTGCGCCCCAGAACCATTGCCGCCTGGCGACGAGGAACGGGCCTTTGTCGCTCGCCCACGGACGGGACCCGTACTTCGACGGCTGGCCCGACACGCTCCAGCTCGATTACGGCAACGCCGATCTGCAGGCGTCGATGATCGGCGAGCTCGAACGCATCGCCGGCCAATGTGACGGCGTGCGCTGCGACATGGCCATGCTGGTCGTGCCCGAGGTGTTCGAGCGCACCTGGGGCATCCGGGCCGATCCGTTCTGGCCGAAAGCGATCGAGGCGGTGCGACGCTCGCATCCCGGCTTCCTGTTCATGGCGGAGGTCTACTGGGACATGGAATGGACATTGCAGCAGCAGGGCTTCGACTACACCTACGACAAGCGCCTGTACGACCGCCTGCACGAACAGCGCGCCCGCCCCGTGCGCGAACACCTGTGCGCGGACTTGGCCTACCAGGACAAGCTCGCGCGCTTTCTGGAGAACCACGACGAGCCGCGAGCGGCAGCCGCCTTCGCGCCCGAAGTCCACGCCGCCGCGGCCGTGCTGACCTACTTTTCACCGGGCCTGCGCTTCTTCCACCAAGGGCAATTCGAAGGCCGGCGCACACGAATTTCTCCGCACCTGGTTCGTGGGCCGGATGAACCCGTGGACCACATGCTCGAACGGTTCTATGGCCGGGTTCTCGACGTGCTGCGCCTGCCGACGCTGGGCGACGGCCATTGGTCCTTGCTGGACTGCATCCCGGCCTGGGACGGCAACGGCAGTTGGGACAACTTTATGGCCTATGCCTGGGAAGGTGCCGCCCCCGAATGGTTGCTGGTGGCCGTGAATTACTCGCCGCAGCCGTCCCAGTGCTTCGTGCGTGTTCCTGTTCCGCAGATGACGGGGCGCATCCTGCGGCTGCGGGATCTGCTCGGCCCGGCCGTCTACGACCGCCCGGGCGACGACCTGCTCGCCCGAGGCCTGTTCCTGGACCTGCCGCCCTGGGGTCACCACGTCTTCGAGGTGCAATGGCTTGCCTGATGCGATACCGGACTCCGCGGGTCGTTCACCCGGCGTGCGCGCCGGCCATCGTTTCGATCGCTTCGAAATCCCGCGTTTCCAGCAGCACCGGCCGATGCGATGCCTCGCGGTAGCGATCGAGGGCGCGGGCGTCGATGGTCGCCGCGTGCGCCTTGTAGGCCGCCACCAGGGTGTCGCCCCCGCCGCTCGCGCCGAACAGGTCGCGCAGCGGATCCTCCGCGATTTCGGCGACGATCCTGTCGCCTCCAGGGCCTTCCGGGTAGATCGCGAACCGCACGGTGGCGGTGTCGAAACAGTAGATTGCCTCGGTCATTTCCTTTGCCTCCGCTCTCGGCGCAGGCCCGCGAAGCGACTGCTTGGCACGCCTGCGCATGCCTCCACATGATCCGCGCCCGCGTCTCGAAGGTCCAACGGAACCTCTCCGGCCAGTGCGGGCTTTTTCCTGCGGCGCCGCGCACAAGGGGCGATGCACACGCGAGTCGGCCTTGCGAGGCGCGGCGACCCGGTCGCCCGAATTCAAGCGCTTGTTGAAGGATGTGGGCGGTACGCTGGTGGCGGAACCACCGTCGGCAGGAAGTCCGGCGTTGAAGAAGCAGCGACGCCTTGGCTTTGCCGGTAGTCCGCCGGTGTCTTCCCGGTCCAGCGCTTGAAGGCGCGGCCACGCAGTGCCTGCGCTTTGGCGCCTTCGGCAAGTGAGATTGGCGGCTGCGGACAGTTTTCCTCTCCGGCCGCAGCTTAATCTGCAACCGAAAGCAAACACAATTATTACTTTCTGTATGGTTCCTGCGACCGAAGCCGTTGCGGGTGGATTCGTTGCGCGCAAGACCCACCCGATCTTTTCATGCGGCGCGAATCGAGCGACGCGTTGTGGAGCGATTCGATGAACCATCTGGGGCACCCGGGCGCAAGCGGATCGCGCTGGTCATCGGCTCGGGCAGCGTCAAGTGCGCGGCCGGCATCGGCATCCAGAGCGTGCTCGAGCGCGAAGGCTCCGAGCTCGACATGGTGGTCGGCTGCAGCGCCGGGGCGATCTACGCGGCGGTGATGGCGGCACGAAGCCGCCCTGGCGGCCGAGATGACCCGCAAGCTGTGGACCAAGGAAGTGGCGAACAAGCGCAACACGCGCGCGCTGCTGCAGACCGTGGCGCCGCGCTGGCTGCGTTTCGACAAGGCGCCCTGCTGGGCTACACCGACGGCGTGGTGGAGGCGGCCGGCACCGAAGGCGCGTTCGGGGAGTCGCGGCTGCTGGAGTCCCTGCGCGACCTCCAGGGTTCGTCCGAAGGTCTGCTGCAGCGGATCGAGGCGGCGCTCGACGCGTTCAGCGAGGGTGCGGAAGCCTCGGACGACATCACGATGGTGGCGCTGCGGCGAAGCGGATCGGCCGAGGGCCCGTGGGCCTTCGAGGTGCAGCCGGGCGCCTGCGCCGACCGGGCCGGCAGCCTTGCAGTTCGACGCAGTTTCGGTCTTTAGAATGGGCCGCCACGAGTTGAATGGAGCTTCCTTTGCGCATTGCCACCTTCGCCTTCGCCGCCCTTGCCGCGGCTGCCACGCTCCCGGCCTTCGGGCAGGTCAACATCAACATCAACGTGCCCGGCCTGGTGCAGATGGCGCCGCCGCCTCCGCGCTATGAAGTCATGCCCGGACCGCGCCCGGGCCAGGTGTGGGTGCCGGGGCGCTGGGTCTGGAACGACCGGGATTACGTCTGGCAGGCCGGGCGCTGGCAGCAGGATCGGCCCGACTACGTCTACGCGCCGGGCCGCTGGGTGCAGGCGAGCGGCGGATGGCGCTGGGTCGACGACCAGTGGAAGCCCGGCAAGCCGCCGAAGGAGGGCAAGCACGGCCATGGCCACGATCAAGACGACGATGGCTACCACTGCCCGCCGGGGCAGGCGAAGAAAGGGCGCTGCTAGCCCGCCTTTCACAGGCAGCCCGCCGCCCTCGGCGGCGAGACGCCGGACATCCTGCAGCGCGTGGCCTTCGAGATGCCAGGTCGCCGGTCGAGCGCATGAGTGCCTTCGCCGCCGAGCGTGGCTGGCGCCACCTGCGCCTCTATTCCTCTGGCGGCAACCGCCCGATAGACAGCGCACCCGACCCGTCGGGGCGCCCGCGAGCCAAAGCCAGCGCCGCCATTTCTCGCTGATCGTACGGTACTGAAGCAGTCCGACACTGCCCGGGTTGACGACCAGTCGCCCGCTGGACAAGAGGGCAAAGTCAGGGCGTTGGCGGCATCGAGCGACAAGCGGCTTGCGAGTCTCCCGAATGTGCCGACCCTGGAGGAGCTTGGCGTCAAGGGCGTCGACATCCCGGCCTGGTCGGGGCTGTTCGCCCCGGCCGGCATGCCGCCGCCGTCCGCACAAGCGCTGCAGCGCGATGTCGCGACCGCACTGCAAGGGGGCCCGAGTACCTCGCCCACATGAAGATCCTGGGCACCACCGTCGTGGCCTCTACGCCTCAGCAGTTCTCTGCCTACGTTTCATCCGAGACCCAGAGATACAAGAAGCAGTTGGCGCCGCTCGGCATCAAACTGGACTGAGTTCGGGAATTGGAGGATCCGATGACAAGCGAACTGCGCGATGACATGCTGATCGATTGGGATGTTCCCATCCGGATGAGCGACGGATTGGTCTTGCGAGCGGATGTATTTCGTCCGAACCGGGAAGGGGCGTACCGCTTCAGCCGCTGATGAACATGAAGGACGCGATGCGCAGCTGCGGGCCTTTCCTTCATGAAGACGATGGCGATCGGCCCGCCGAGGTATTTGGCAAGCGCTACACGCTGCACTTCGCCGCAAATTCGGCGCCCTATGTCCTGCTGCCGATCATCCCGTCGGCTTGAGAACGGCAGGAGGGCGCAATCCGAGGCCGAGTTCTTGCGCGCCGGTCGCAATCAGCGGCCGCCGGTCGCGAGTCTGTCGAAATCGAGGTCGAGCTTGTCCAGCGACGCCGTGATCTTGGCTCGCCTTTCCTTGATCCATTCGCCCTGCCGTGACAGCTTCTGCCTGGATGCCGACAACATGCGCTCCATCTCCGCCGGCTGGGGCCCACCGGTCGACATGCGATGCTTGACGATGGCGACGGGGTCAAGCGTGGATCGAAACTCCGCTTCGTTCAGGGGCAATTCGGCGGGATGGCTGGAGCCGCTGACAGCGTCCGCGTAGATGCGTTTCGCTTCGGCGTAGGGGAAGTCAAGCGGCTTGAGGTCATGCGCCTTTGCGTAGTCCACGACTTCGGAAGCGAAGTGATGTCCGACGCGGAAAGGCAGTTTGTACTCGCGCATCAGTACATCCGCCAGTTCCTGCGAGGCCGTCCAGTCGCTGTTGAGTTCCTCCAGTGCGCGCTCGGGGCTGACGACCAGTGAGTTCAGGATCTTGTCCCAGCTTTTCAGGAGGGCAATGGCGCCGTGGACCATCGCACTGTTGGCTTTGACCTCTTTGGGGTCACTCATGCCAGGGGTGATGTTGTGGGCCTGGATCACGGTACCCATTGCCAACGAGACCGAAGTGGATGCATCGCGCCGCGTCGTGTTGAGAAGCCCTGGGTTGCGCTTTTGCGGCATTGCGCTCGAGACGTAGGTATTGGAGCCGCCTTCTTCCAGCAAGATCCAGGGACGCGGCTGGGCGTACTGAGTCATGATGTCCTCGACGAAATGGCCGGCGTGGAGGGCGATGCTGGTCACGATGGCGCTGACTTCGACCGGCTGTTCCGTCGAAGAGATCTGCGCGGCATCGTAGGCGTTGTCGACGATCGCCGCGAAGCCCAGATAGTCGGCCATGCGGGTGCGATTCAGCGGCCAACTGGTGCCGCTCAAGACCGCTGTTCCCATGGCCGATCGGTCGATTCGCACATAGGCTTCACGGATTCGCTGTGCGTCCCGTTCGAGCCCCGCTGCGTGCCCCAGCAGGTAGTGCCCGAAACTGTTCGGTTGCGCAGCCACGCCGTTCGTGTAGTTCGGGACGATGGTGTTGACGTGTTTCTCCGCGAGCTTGACCATCGAGCCGGACGTCTTGTTCAGTTGGTCGGCAAGGTCGAGCATGTCGTCACGCAGGATGGCGGCGCGGTAGGTGGCATGCATGTCCTGGCTGGAGCGGCCTGCGTGGAGCAAAGTCACCTCCGGGCCGGCCGCGGCAATCAACAGCGGTTCGAACGTGATGACGCTGGAAGGGCGTTTCGCGCCGGGTTGGCTGCCATCCTTGAGGACCTTGTTGATGCCGGCGGCGACGCGGGGCGCCATCGCTGTTTCCAGCAGTCCTTCATCCGTATTGATCACCGCCGTGGCCTTGTTCATCTCTCCCAGCCAGAAGAACTCATCACGGGCGGGGGCTTGCTGCGCAAAGCCGGAGCCAGCGTGAACCGTGCCGGCCAGTGCCAAAGAGAGGATTGCGAGTCTCATTGCGTTCCCTGGGTTTGTACAAGTCAGTCGGCGTACACGCCGGCGGTCTTGATATATGAAGAAGTCTCAATGCCGTGCGCCGAGTTCGAACGCCGGTTGGCTGGCGTCACTGGAAACGAAGGCCAGTACGCCGCCATTGAAGATGAACTGACCCGGCCGGCCGGCGTCGACCTGCACCACGCCGGGCACAGGCGTGTCGTAGCTGAGCGCGGCGGCCGCACCGCCAAGGTTGAAAGCGGCGCCCGCAACCGTGGCTTCCCGGCTGTGGCCCTGCACGCTCGCGACCGCGTAGCTGCCATCGGCCGCGCCGGACGCCAGGCTCTGCTGCGGCGCGAGTAGGCGCATGCCGTGGCTGCCGTCGCCGTTGCGCACCAGGTGCAAGGGAAGCGGACTGCCGTTCACGAGGCCGATCACCATCGAGCCGGACAATGTGCCGCCGCTGGTGGCGGCACCGCCGGTGGGCGAGGTGGTGAAGACATCGAACGCGCCGCGCGCCGCGACATAGTTGAGGTATCCCTTCTCCGTTTGCGTGCATGCCGGGTCGTAGACCATGGCGCCGCCGCTGGCTGGGTCGCGGCAGTACTGGAAGGTGCCGGCGTTGCGCAGCCGCACGGCGGCCGCATTCGCAGCGGCCGCAGCGCTCGCGGACTGCTGGACACCGGCCGCATTGGCGATCATGGCCACCGGGTTGAACACGGTCGGCGTGCTCTCGTTGCCGAAGGTGTTCTGGAAGGCGAGCAGCGGCACGTGGCCGCCGCCCGTGGGTGCAGACACCCCGCCGTGCAGCACGCCACCGCTCGCGAAGGTGAAGACCGCACCGGCCTCCGCGCTCGCGTAGCTGCAGCGGCCCTGCGGCAGCAGGGTGCCGCTGCGCTGCGTACCGGGAGCGCGCAGACCGGTGGCCTCGAGCGTGACGGTGTAGGCGAGCGTGGCAGGGTCGATCTGCACGCTCAGTTCCTCGCCCAGGGTGTCACCACCCTTGTAGCGGGTTGCGGCGGCCGGCAGATGGGGGCATGCCAGCGGGTCGCCCGTCTCGACCACGCAGCTGAAATTGACCGCCGCGTCCAGGCTGCCGCTGCCGCGGTACTTGGGCCAGGAGGGGAACTGGCACAACGGCCGCGTGCGGCCATAGGTGCCCGCAACCGCGTCCACCGCCACCCCGGTGGCCGGCGCCAGCTTGTTCTCCACCCAGCTTTCCAATGCGGCCAGCGAGTCCCAGTTGGGAATGAAGACGCCGGTGCCGTGGCCCATGCCGGGCACGGTGTAGAAGCGCACGCCCTGGTCGACCGCAGACTGGCCGACCGTGGCAATCAGGCGCTGGAAGTAGTCGATGGTCGAATTCGGGCTGATGACCTCGTCGGCCAGGCCATGCAGCAGGATCAGCCGGCCGCCGCGCGAGAGGAAGGGCCGCAGGTCGGGGTCGGTGGCGTCGGTGATGGCCGACACATCGGCCACACGGGCGGTGTAGGGGCCTGGTGCGAGCGGATCGAAGCCGAGCGAATCGAAGCCCGCCATCCGGGTGACGAAGAACTTCACCCACTGGTCGCCCGTGACGTACATGTTGGCGTCGGCCGAGGTGGCCGGATTCGCAGGAACCGGCCGGGTGCCGAGGTCGCGCGTGGTGAAGGGACCGGCGACGAGCGCTCCCTCCAGCAGGTTGTAGCCGCCCGCGCGCCGCACCCCGTGGGCCAGGCTGTAGCGCGCGAACTCGAGCGGTGACTCGATGGTGCGCACGGTCGCGAGCTGCGCGTCCGACAGGCAGTCGTTGCCGGTGTCGACGCCACCGGTGCAGCGCAGAGAGGCCAGCAACTGCGCGTTGAGCAGCCTGCAGCTCTCGACGTTGCTCACGATGCCATCGGCCGCGCCGTCCAGCGTGTCGCAGGCCTGCAGCGCTGCCTTCTGCACCTGGAGCGTCTTGGCGACGTTGAGCCAGCCGGAGCCGCCATTGGCATAGAGCGCGCGACCCGCCGCGACGTTCGACAGGCGCGTGCCGGTGTAGTTGAGCGCCGGCTCGTTGGCGATCACGCCGTCGTAGTCGCCAGGCCAGCGCTGGATATAGGCCAGCGCATCGCGCCCGCCGGTCGAAGTCCCGAGGAAATAGGCCTTGCGGGGCGTGTCGCCGTAGTACGCTTGCACCAGCCATTGGGCCGCGTCGCGGGTCTTCTTCAGCGACTGGCCGCCGTAGTTGGCCAGCGCCTCGTCGTCGGCGGCGAAGCTGCCGTCGGTGATGCTGGAGGACTGGTGGCCCGAGTCATCCCCATAGGTGGCGTAGCCCAGTGCCAGGGGCGCGGGTTTGTCCGCCGGACCGAATCGGATGGTCTCGGTGCCGTCGATCAGCCGGCCGTCGAAGCCGCCGCCGCCGAAATGGATGGTCTTGCGGTTCCAGCCCTGCGGCAGATTGAGCGCGAATTGAATGCCGGGCGAGGCTGGATTGACCGGCTGGATCGTGCCGCGCAGCTTGCAGTAGGCCCCGAACAGGTTGCCCGCGTCGCCAGCGGCAACGGCCTTGGCTTCGGTGACCGTTCCTCCGCCCGTGGGCAGGCCGAGGACCGAGGCCGGGATGCGCAGGCCGCCGAGATCGGCACACGACAGGCGAGGCGCCGCAGCGTCGGGCGAGGGCGCCGGCGCGTCGTCTGCCGGGTCCGACGCGGCGATCGTCGCTCCCGGTGCGGAAGCAGCGGTCAACGGCAGGGCAGCGAAGCCGCCACCGCTGCCGCCGCCGCCGCACGCGGCCAGAACGGTCAGGAGCGACGGCAGGCAGAGCACCACGGCGGCGCGCCTGACGCGCGGGAACAGGGCTCGGCAGCCAACGAGGAGCGATGAGTGCATGGATTTGTCTCCGGAGAACGCGGCCTTCGGCGGCCGACGCGTGGTGGGCGCCGACGATATGAGCGTGGGTGACTTGGCGTCAAATAAAATGAAATGGCACTTTCGATACGAAAAAAATATGGAGACAAATCCATGGACATGAGATCGCTGCGCTACTTCGCGGCCGTCGCCGAGACCGGCCACATGACCCGCGCCGCCGAGTGCCTGGGTATCCAGCAGCCGCCGCTGAGCCAGCAGATCAAGGCGCTGGAGCGCGAGTTGGGTGTGCAGCTGTTCCGGCGTCATCCGCGCGGCGTCGCGCTCACCGACGCGGGGCGGTTGTTCCAGGCGGAGGCGATCCGGCTGCTGGATGACATGGAGGCCATGCGCTTGCGCATGAAGCGGGTCGCTGAAGGACAGGCCGGTGTGCTGCGGGTGGGCTTCACCAGTTCAGCGGCTGCGCATCGCTTCGTGCCAGATGCGCTGCGCGCCTTCCGCCATGCCCATCCGGGCGTGGAACTGCAGCTGCGAGAGGCCAACGCGGCCGAACTCACCGAGGCGCTGGCCGCGGGACGGCTGCAGGCCGCGTTGCTGCGGGTGCCGGTGGTGCGGCCGGACGGCCTGGTGTTCGATACCCTGCTGCGCGAACCGGTGGTGGCGGCGCTGCCGGCCGACCACGCGTGGTCAGCGGCAACCGCGGCGGCCCGCGCACCGGCTTCGCGCCGCCGTCTGCGCGCACTCACGCTCGCACAGCTGTGCGAGGACAGCATCATTCTGGTGCGACGGCCGGGCGCACCCGGGCTGTACGCCGACCTTCTCGCGCTCTGCCGCGCCCAGGGCCTGTTGCCGCGCGTGGTGGCCGAGGTGGATCGCATGATGACCAACCTCAATCTGGTGGCGGCCGGGGTGGGCGTGTCGGTGGTGCCGGCCTCGATGGCCGGCGTGCACGCGCACGCGATCACCTACGCCCCGCTGGCCGGCTGCGACGCCTTGGATGCACCGCTCACGCTGGTGTGGCGCGAGAGCGAAGACAGTCTGCCCGCACAACGATTCGTCGCGCTGCTGCGTGCGCGCTCGGTCGCATGACGCTGCGACGGCGCGAACTCTTGACCCAGGGGCTGGGCGCTGCGGCGCTGGCCGGTTTCGCGTGCGTCCACGCCGAGTCCAGGCCACCATCGCGCGAGCGCGCGTGGCCGACCCGGCCGCTGCGGCTGATCTTGGTCTATCCGCCCGGCGGCGTGAGCGATGCCATGGCACGAGCGCTGGCTGAACCGCTGGCGCGTGCGCTCGGCGTACCGGTGCTGGTGGAGCACCGGCCTGGCGCGGGTGGCAGTGTGGGCATCGAAGCGCTCGCGCGTGCCGAGCCCGATGGCCACACCCTGGCCTTCTCGGCGATCAGCCCCTTGACGCTTCAGCCCTTGATTGCGCATGGGGCCCGCGACCCACTGCATGCGGTGCTGCCGGTGGTCAGCGTGATGCGCACGCCGGTGCTGGTGGTGGGCACACCGGCCTTCGAGGGGCGGCGTTTCGAGGACGTGGTGACGCTGGCGCGCGCCCGGCCCGGCGCGCTGAGATGGGCCAGTTCGGGCGTTGCGACAACCGGCCACCTGGTGCTCGTGCAGGTGCGTGTGCTCGGTGGCGTGGCTATCACGCACATTCCGTATCAGGGAGGCGGGCCGCAACTCAACGATGCGCTGAGCGGGCAGTTCGAGCTTCTGTCGACCAACGTGGCTGCACAGCAGCTGCGCCATATTGCCGACGGTCGCCTGCGAGCGCTTGCAGTGGGCGCCCCGGTTCGGCTGCCCGCACTGCCCCAGGTGCCTACCTTGGCCGAACTGGGCTTCGCGCCGGCCAACCGCGATTCGCTGTTCGGCATCTTCGTGCCGGCGCGCACACCACTTCGATTCGTGTATCGGCTCAATGCCGAGATCAACCGCCTGCTGATCGAACCGACCCTGCGGGCACGGCTGCAGGAGGCGAACAACCTGCCGGCCGGTGGTGGTGTCGAAGACTTCATGTCCGAGATCGCGCTGGAACGCGACCGGAACAGCGCCCTGGTGTCGATCGACCGGCGCGTGTTCGATTGATCCAGGCCGGGTGTACGAGGATGTTTTCACCCGCCGCTGGAATCCCGAGTGGGAAGAATGGCTGGCGGACAGGTCGGTGCCGTTCGCGGATCGGCTGAAACGCTACCTGAAGGACTACGCGCGTTTCGTTCTTCGGGGCGAGTGGGTGCGAATCTTCATCTATGCCGGCCTGAGTCGAGGCGGCATCAATCAACAATACCTGGCCCGCCTGCGCGAGCGCCACTTCATGGTCATCGCCCGCGAATTGCGTCACAGCTACAAGATCCCCGAACCGCGCGATGCGCAGGAGGAAGATGAGGAAGTCGAGTTGATCTGGGCCATGCACTCCAGCGTCTTCTACATTGGCGTGCGCAAGTGGGTCTACGAATTGCCGACGCCGAAGAATCTCGATCGGTTGATCGACATGCGTGTCGACGCCTTCATTGCCGGCGTTCCTGTCGTGCTGAGGGCACAGCGCCACCGCTGAGCGGCGACGAGGCCGACTACGGCGTGGTCCACCTGATCGGGATCGATCGCCGCGATCCCCAGGGTTTGGTCGACTACCTTGGTGACAATGCTGAAGAAGGCCTGCACGGCAGCGCCGCCGTCGATCACCTTGCGTTACTGGCGACGGACCTGAGCGGCATGCATGAGCGCCTGCGTGCCGCGAGCCTGGCTTTCCGCGAGCGCACGGTGCCGAGCCTCGGACTGCATCAGGTGTTCGTCGAGGATCCTTCCGGCGTCACGATCGAGCTCAATTTTCCCGCAACGCAAGCGCTGCCGTTGCGGCAAAAGATGACGGACGCGTCTGCAATCGCGGACTGACCGGCCTGGAGGGGACAAACATGAAGGCGCATCAAGCCAAGAAGGCAGTCGTCGTCGGTGGCTCACTCGGTGGATTGTTCGCGGCCAACCTGCTGCTGCGCGCCGGCTGGGACGTCCATGTCTATGAGCGCGTCGCGCAGGCGCTTCAGGGCAGAGGGGCCGGCATCGTGACGCATCCGGAACTCCTGAGTGCATTGACGTCCGCGGGTATCGTCGTGGACGAAAGCATCGGCGTGAAGGTCACGCAGCGCGTTACGCTGGCGAAGGACGGCACGGTGATCGGCCTGCGCGACCTGCCGCAGACGCGAGAGATGGCGCAGCTGTATCGAACGCCAGAAGTCCTCATGAAGGAAACAGCGGTCTTTCCGGAACGGCATTGACCGAGCGAGGACGGTCTCGATGGCCATGCCTCTCGGGCTCCGAGCGAGCCGTTCAGGCGGCGTCCCGGAACCTTGCGGCCAGCCAGTCGATGAAGACCCGCAGCCGGGCCGAAAGATGTCGTGCGCGCGGATAGAGCACGGACACCGGTAACGGAGCCGGTCGCCAATCCGGCAGCACCGGAACCAGTGCGCCGCGCTGAAAATCCGCCTCCAACCGGTAGCGAGGCGCTTGAATCAGTCCCAGGCCGGTTCGTGCCGCCGCCGCGTACGTCTCGGCGCCATTGACGGCAACGGCGAACGGCAGCATGACTTCGCGCCCCTTGCCTTCGACCACGAAGTCCAGCGGCAGCACGCTCCCCGTAGCCGACGAGCGGAAGCCGACCATGTGGTGGCCGACCAGTTCGTCGATCGAGGCGGGCATGCCGTGCCGCGCGAGATAGCCGGGCGATGCGCAAGTGATCTCGTCGAGCGTTGTCAGGCTGCGTGCGACGAGATCGCTGTCGACCAGCCGGCCGACGCGCAACACGCAGTCCACGCCTTCGCGCACCAGATCGGCGTAGCGGTCGCCCTCGCTGATCTGCAACTCGATGTCCGGGTAGCGGGCCAGGAACTCCGGCAGGTGCGGCACCACGAAGTGGCTCGCCAGCGTGCCGTGGACATGGACGTGCAGCAGTCCGCGCGGCTTCGCGCCCACGAAGGCGCTGTCGGCGTCTTCGACTTCGGCGATCACGCGCAGGCAGCGCTGGTAATAGGCCTCGCCGTCCAGCGTCGGTCTGACATGGCGGGTGGTGCGCTGCAGAAGGCGAACGCCGAGCCGGGCCTCCAGCGCCTTGATCGCATCGGTGGCCGAGGAGCGTGGCAGGCCGAGGTCGTCGGCCGCTTGCGTAAAGCTGCGGCACTCCACGATCCGGGTGAACACGCGCATGGCGTCGAATCGATCCATTGTCCGAAATATCGAATAGTGATGACGATTTATACATGATTATCTTTCTTTAGCGTACAGATATCGTTGCACCCAACCCGTCGATTTCCGGCGGAAATTCAGGAGCAAGCGCATGAACAACCTCCATCAAAAGATCGATCCGGCCCGCAAGGTCGCCCTCGTGACCGGTGCAGCTGGCGGCATCGGCGCCGCGGTTTCCGAGCGCCTGGCGCGCGATGGGTTCGCGGTGATCGTCAACTACGCGGGCAGTGCGGCGCGCGCCGAGGCGCTGGTGCGCAAGATCGAGGCCGAGGGCGGTCGCGCCATCAGCGCCCAAGCCGATATTTCGGACGCCGCGGCGGTGGTCCGGCTGTTCGATGCCGCCGAGCTCGCTTTCGGCGGCGTCGACGTGCTGGTGAACAACGCAGGGATCATGAACCTGGCGACCATCGCCGACAGTGACGACGCGCTGTTCGACCGCCAGATCGCGGTCAATCTCCGCGGCACCTTCAATACCCTGCGCGAGGCAGCGCGCCGCTTGCGAGACGGCGGCCGCGTCGTCAACCTCTCGTCGAGCGTCACGACACTGCTGCAGCCGACCTATGGCGTCTACGCCGCCACCAAGGCGGCGGTCGAGGCCATGACCGGCATCCTGACCAAGGAACTGCGCGGCCGAGGTATCACGGTGAACGCCGTCGCTCCCGGGCCGACCGCGACCAAGCTGTTCCTTGACGGCAAGCCCCAGGAAATCATCGACCGCCTGGCAAGGGCGGCGCCGCTCGAGCGCCTGGGCCAGCCCGAGGATATTGCTGCGGTCGTGGCGTTCCTGGCGGGACCGGACGGGGCCTGGACCAACGGCCAGACGCTGCGCGTCAACGGCGGCATCGTCTGAAGCGGGGACCCGACTTGTCGAGAGGTATCGCTGTGTCCACTTCCATCATTCTCGTCACCGGCGCGTCTTCGGGCTTTGGCCTCATGACCGCCCGTGCCCTGGCCCAAGCCGGGCATACCGTCTACGCATCGATGCGCGAAACGCAGGGCCGCAATGCGCCTCGTGCGGCCGAGCTTGCCTGGTGGGCAGCCGAGCAAGCGGCGGATCTGCGCACGGTCGAACTCGATGTGCAATCCGACGCGTCCGCCGAGGCCGGGGTGGCCGGCGTCTTGCGGGAGGCGGGCCGCCTCGATGCCATCGTGCACAACGCCGGGCATATGGTGTTCGGTCCCGCCGAGGCGTTCACGCCGGACCAGTTGATCCAGCAATATGACGTGAACGTCATTGGTGCCCAGCGGGTGAACCGTGCCGCGTTGCCGCACCTGCGCAAGCAGGGCAAGGGGTTGTTGGTCTGGGTCGGCTCCTCGTCGACACGCGGCGGCACGCCGCCTTTCCTGGCGCCGTATTTCGCGGCAAAGGCGGCGATGGATGCACTGGCCGTGTCCTACTCGACCGAACTGTCGCGCTGGGGCATCGAGACCACCATCATGGTCCCCGGCGCCTTCACCAGGGGCACCAACCACTTTGCACATTCCGGTTCGCCAGCAGACAAGGATCGTGCCGCCGAGTACGAATCCGGCCCCTACGCCGGTGTGGCCGAGCAAGCGCTCAAGGGGTTGGCGGGCCTCGAGCCGGCGGATGCCGATCCGGCGGAAGTGGCTCGCCAGATCGTGCGCGTGGTGGACACGCCGATCGGCCACCGTCCGTTTCGCGTGCACGTGGACCCCTCACAGGACGGCGCCGAGGTGGTCAACGCGGTGGCCGACCGCATGCGTCGCGAGATGTACCGGGCCATCGGGTTGGAGGATTTGCTGGCGCCACGCATCCATGCGTGAGATCCCGGCGACAACGAGCCTGTCGGGCGCCAGTTCCCCGGAAATGCAGGCGGCTGGCGCAGCCTGCGACTGCGTCGCAGACCCGCCGGGGGGCGCTCCGGCACGCGGTGGAGGAGGCGCTGGCGAACCCGTCTATTGTTGATCGATCGAACAACGATAGGCTGGCGCCGTGCCTCTTGTCGACGCGCGCTCGCTCAAGCAAAGTCGGTTGATCTCGAGACCTGCTCCCAGGCGTCGATTTCCGCGCCGAGGCTGGCCAGCTTCTCGCGCACCAGGTTGACGGCATCTGTCCCGAGAAGCAGATGCGCCGGCGGATGATCCGAGTCGACCAGTTGGAGGATGGCCTGTGCCGCCTTGGCCGGATCGCCCGCCTGCTTGCCGCTGCGTGCTTGCCGGGTCGCCCTGATGGGTTCGAAGATCGCATCGTATTCCGGAATTGAGCGCTCGACCCGGACCATGGATCGCCCGGCCCAGTCGGTGCGGAAGCCCCCTGGCTCGACCGCCGTGACGCGGATGCCGAAGTCCTTCACCTCTTTGCCCAAGGCTTCGGAGATGCCCTCGAGGGCGAACTTGCTTGCGTGGTAGAAGCCCAGCCCCGGCATGGTGATGATCCCGCCCATCGAGGTGATGTTGATGATGTGGCCCGAGCGTCGCTTTCGCATAGAGGGCAGTACGGCCTGGATCATTGCGACGGCACCGAACACGTTGACTTCGAACTGCTGGCGCAATTGGTCAATGGTGGATTCCTCGATCAGTCCCTCGTGACCATAGCCTGCGTTGTTGATCAGCACGTCGACGGCTCCGACATTGCGTTCCACCTCGGCCACCACTGAATTGACGGCGGCCGCGTCCGTCACGTCGAGAATCCTGGCAAAGGCGCGGCCGGGTTCGAGCGCCTCGAATGCGATGCGGGCATCTTCGTTGCGCACGGTGCCGACCACGCGCGATCCGGCAGCCAAAGCCGCCTGCGCAAAGGCGCGGCCGAAGCCCGAGGAGACGCCGGTGATAAGGAACCCCTTGGGGGCGACTGAGGACATTGAGAAAACTCCGGTTGTGTAGGTGTCTGTTGAAGGTAGCTCAGCTTGCCGGCCGCCAGCCGGCACTGACGGGCATCAGATTCCATCCTTTGGAAACAATGGATGCCCCATGCGAGAGGAAGTCCTTAGCATCGGCTCCATGGGGACGATGGCGATCAATCCGCACATCTACAAGCGGCTCAAGTACGACCCGTTGAAAGACTTCGAAGGCGATCGGCACCGGCCGGCGTGCCCAAGGCCAACCTGGATCGCCTGTCCTCCGCGCTGGCCACGGCGATGCAGGCACCCGACATCAAGGAGGCGCTGGCCGCGGTCGGTGCCGATCCGCTTTACAAAGGTCCGAGGGACTATCGCGCGTTCATTGCGGCGGAAAATCAGACGTGGGGCAAGACGGTGAAGGCGGCAGGCGCCGAAGGAACCGAATGAGGACGATCGTCGGAAGTGCAATCAAGTCGAGGCGCAGTACCGGATCGAACTCAGGGCTCGGCGACTGCGTCGCGTTGCAAGCGGTCAGCTGCCCCGGCCTTCTTTCCGAACGGCGTGATGGATGTCGGCGGCGAGTGCCATGAGAGGTCCGGAGAGTTCGCGCGCGACGGATTGCATGCTGTCGGTTGTCGACACACTGGCGTTCACGACGTAGATCGACCCGTCTGCGGTACGGATCGGCGTGGCGAGCGCAACGACCTCGGGCTGCCAGGCGGCCACGCAGTAACCCTGTGAGGCGACCGCCTCGATGGCACGCGTGATCTCCACGGAGATCTGGCGCCACTGCGATGGACGCCGGCGTTTGAAGATTCCCATCAACACTTCGCGTCGTGCCTCCTGAACGGTGGCGAGGTACGCCCGTCCGAGCGAGGTGAGTTCCATCGGCACGCGCTGGCCCGAGACCACCGAGCGCAGGGATACCCGGCGGTTGTATCGAATCGATTCCAGGTAGATCATCTCGTCGCGGTCGGGGGCGGCCAGTCCCACGTTGATCTTCCGCTTCTCGGCCAACGCCCGCATGCGCGGCGCGGCGGCATGAAGAATGGATGAGCCGGTGCGCATGGCGTGCGCCAGGCTCAGGACCGCTGGCGCCAATCTGTAGCCGCGCTGCAGAGGCTCCGCCTGCAGCATTCCCGTGCCCACCAGCGTTTGCGTGAGCCGGCTCACCGTGGAGCGCGACAGCCCGGTGCGCTCCGCCAACTCCGCGTTTCCCAGCAGTTCCGAGCCGGGGCGGAAGGCCCGCAATATGTCGATACCGCGTTCAAGCGAGCGGTTCGCGGGCGAGATACCCGGCTTCTCGTCCAGGGCAGACGTCATGCGTGCCATACACCATCCTCGAAGGCTGTGAATTCCATTGTTTGGAATCATGGGAGTGTATTGCGTGGCGAGCTTCCTGATGCTTTCGACATCGTGAATGTCGCGGGTTGCGCATGGTGCCGGCTTCAGAAGGTGGCTAAGCCGTGTGCAGTTCACACGGTCCCCTGCATCACGGACCGTCGATGCTCGCGACGGCGAGCTTGCCGCCTCGCACGGTCACCAGTTGCAGCGAGGTGTGTGCATGGTTGTGCTCATCCATGGCGTAGTTCCCTCCCAGGATCGACGGATAACGGGAGGTCTTGAGCGCCCGTTGAATGCTGGCCGGTGCATCCGAATCCGCCCGCTGAATCGCATCGGCAATCACGAGGGTCGCTTCGTAGGCGAAGAACGCTCGCTGATTCGGCACCATGCCGTACTTGTTGCGGTATGCCTGCATGAAGTCCTGCACGCTGCGGGCGTCGAGAGCGCCGTTGAAAACGGTCACGCTCTCTGCGTGATCGAGGCCGCCTGCCGCGATGAACTGTGGCGACACCGTGGTCAATGCCGACTGCAAGTCGATGCGGCCGGCGAGAGGGACGTGTGCGCTTGCCTGGTAGGCGCGGAAGAACGGCACATTCGAGGCGCTCAGCAGGCTGACGATTCGATCGGGAAGCGCGGCATCCAGGCGAGCGACGATGGCCGTCAGATCTTGGCTGCCTTTCGGAACGATCTCCGTCGCCACGATCCGGATACCCGCAGCGGCCGCCGCCTCTTCGGTTGCCGCCTTGTTGGCAAGATGGAAGTCGATATCGTCCGCGATGACCGCCAGGGTGTGGACGCCTTGTGCCTTCAAGCGCTTCATCACGGCCACGGCCACATCGAGGTCCGACGGACTCGTCTTGAAGACGTAGTCGTTGCCGCCGACGCCGGCGGCGTCCACGAACTCCTGGCCCGTCGAGATGTCGATCACCAACGGCACTTTCGCGTCCTTCACGACGGGCATGATGGCGCGGGTGACTGGCGTGGACAAGGCCCCCACCATCACGCTGACGTGCTGTTGTTCGATGAGCCGTTTCACTGCCGCGACGCCCGCTTCCGGCTTCGCGCCGTGGTCGCCGTAGAACGCCTCGACGCGGCGGCCCAGAAGGCCGCCCGCGTCGTTCACGCGCTGCAGCGCCAGTTCGACGCCGAATTGCTCGCTTTGACCCCGGTCGAAGTTCGGGCCGCTGAGGAGGGTCGTGACCCCGATGCGCACCGGCTCGGAGGCCGCTGCCGGTGTTGCGGCGAACAGCGCCATCGCCAGGGCCGCGGCGGAAATGGCGCCAACGCCGCCGCCGCGGCGGCACGTGCGCGAGGCTGTCGCGGCTTGCCGCGGAGGCACCGCAGCATGTTCAGGCTTGGACATCGATCACCACCTTTCCGAAATGCAGCCCTTGTTCGACGTGCGCATAGGCGGCCTTCGCTTCCCCGAAAGCAAACGTCCGGTCGATGGCGGGCTTGATCCTGTTCACATCGACAAAGCGCACCAGGTCCTCCAGCATGGCCCGACTGCCGGCCGTGATGCCCGCCAGCTGCTTGGCCCCGGCGATGAGGGCGCCGGGTTCGATCAGCACGCCCCCTGCGCCCGCAACGCGGCCGATGACCACCACCGTCCCGCCCGGCCTGCATGCCTTCAGCGAGCGCGCCAGCGTTCCTTCGCCGCCCACTTCGACCACCCGATCGACGCCCTGGCCATCCGTCAGGCGCAGCACTTCGTCCTGCCATTCCGGCGTGCTGCGGTAGTTCACCGTGGCGCGCGCGCCGAGTTTGCGCGCGCGCTCGAGCTTGCCGTCCTGCGACGAGGTGATGATGGGATAGAGCCCCGCTGCGTGGGCCAACTGAAGGGCCCATACCGAAAGCCCGCCGGTTCCCAGGAGCAGCACCTTTGCGCCGGGCTTCAAGCGGCCTGCGCCGAACAGCGCGTTCCAGGCCGTCAGGCCGGCACAGGACAGCGTGGCGGCGCCGTGGTCGTCGAGAGTGGCTGGAGCCAGCACGAACGACTCTTGCGAGGCGACCATTTCGCTGGCCAGCGTGCCGTCCATCTGTGCACCGAATGAAACCGCCGTCTTGGCGGGAGCGATGGAGCCGTCCAGCCAGCGGGGGTAGTAGGTCGTGATGACGCGATCGCCCTCCTTGAACCGGCTGACGTCGGTGCCCACCTGCACGACCTCGCCGCAGCCATCCACCAGCGGGACCAGCGGCTGCCGGGGGGCACTGTAGAAGGTGCCGCGCGCGAAGCTCAGATCACGCGCGTTCAGGGAAGCGGCTCGAACATGGACGCGAACGTCCGTCGGGCCGAGTGGCTTGCTCCGAAGTTCGCGACGTTCGAGTCCGGCTATGCCGGCGCCCGCCTGGATTTGATAGGCCTGCATCGAAGATCCTCAAGGTTGTGTTTGCCGCCGGGCGCGACTGGCGTCGAAGGGGCAGAGATTGCGATCCCGAGCGCATCGCCGCTGGCCCGTCGGTCGCGTGTCAGCTCTCATAGACCGCGCGTCGAAGTGCCATGGGGAAACCGCCAGTCATCCCGGCCACGGCCGTGTTCGTCAATGCGACGAAGCTGAGCTTCTCAACCGGATCCACCCAGAAGTTCGTGCCGTACACGCCGGACCAATGCCAGGTGCCGGCCGTCACCGGCGAGCGGGCGGCCGCCGGATCCCTCAGGACCGCCACGCCGAGCCCCCAGCCGAAGCCGGGGCCGGCCGCGCCGACCTGCAGGTTGCCGATCGCATTGGCGGTCATCGCGGCCGCGGTTTCCGGTCGGATGATGCCCGCGCCGCCGGTGCGTATCGCCTCGGCGAATCGCAGGTAGTCCCGGGCCGTGCCCACCATGCCCACGCCACCTGAAGGGAAAGCCTTGGGATCGAAGGCGCGCGCGGGCGAATAGACGATCGCGCTCTGCCCGAACTTCAGCGAAAAGCTCTCCGTCATGCGTGCGGGCTGTGGGGCCGCGTCGCCATAGGGCGCTGCCAGCACGCTGCCCGCCGGGGCCGCGAACTCGACGCTGGACATGGCCAGGGGGTCGGTCACGATGCGGCGAATGGCTTCGGGCAGGCGCGTGCCGGTGACGCGCTCGATGACGGCCCCCAGCACGTCGATGGCCACCGAGTAGTGCCAGCTGGTGCCGGGCTCGAAGAGCAGCGGTGCCGATGCGATCCGCTGGAGGTTTTGCGCCAGCGTCAGGCCGGAGGCATCCAGGCCGTCGGATACGCCGAGCCGATGGTAGGGGCCGTCGGGGACTTCCAGAAAGCCGTAGCCGAGTCCCGCGGTGTGCGTCAGCAGATGGCGCACTGTGATGACCGGCTCGCGCCCGTCGGCCAGCTTCGGGCGAAAGTCGGGCAGCCAACGCGTGACCGGGTCTTCCAGGCGAAGCTGGCCGCGATCCTTCAGCGCGAGCGCCGCCACGCAGACGATCGGCTTGGTCATCGATGCCAGGCGGCAGAGTTCGTCTTCCGCCATCGGACGCCTGGCCTCCCGGTCCGCGAACCCGGCGGCGCGCTGGTACACGATTTCCCCGTCCTTGGCGGCGATCAGCGTGGCGCCGACGATCCGGCCGGCGTGCACGGCGTCCTGGATCGCCGCGTCGACGGCGTCGGCGCGATTCCATCGCGCCCTGGCCGTGGGCAGCGCGCGTTCGGTGGCTCCAGCGGCGTCCATGAGCGCAACCGCCAGGCCGCCGATGGAAGCGGTGGCGAGCAAGTCGCGTCGCGACAGTGTCATGGAGGGCGTCTCTCTCCTCGGCGTGTTCATTGCTTGCTGGTTCCTGCGGGCCAAATGGTTTACGGGCACAGGCCGTGAGACTAGATCGCCGCTCGTTGGTTGTTAATATGCTGATTTGTTGATTCAGTTCCTACTGAGAGTGGCAAGTCGGCATGCTCGATCGCATCACAGGAATGCATGTGTTCTCCCGTGCCGCCCGCGCGGGATCGCTTTCCGCCGCAGCGCGGCAAATGGCGTTGTCGCCCGCGATGGCCGCCAAGCACGTCGACGCGCTGGAGGCGCGCCTGGGCGCGCGCCTGTTCCTTCGCAGCACGCGCAAGCTCTCGCTCACCGAGGCGGGACAACAGTACCTGGAGACTTGCAGCCGGCTACTGCCCGAGTTGGAGGAAGTGGAGGCCGCGATCGCCTCGCAGCGCACGGAAGCGTCGGGCCTCCTTCGGATCAATGCGCCGTTGTCGTTTGGCGCGCGTTACGTGGCGCCGATCCTGCCGGCCTTTTTCCGGCAGCATCCCGGGGTCACCGTGGACCTCGGGTTGAACGACCGCGTTGTCGATCTGATGGAAGAGGGGTGGGATTTGACGATCCGGGTAGGACCGTTGAAGGACAGCCGCCTCGTCTCCCGCAAGCTGGCTGACAGCGCCATGGTCGTTTGCGCGGCCCCCGGGTATTGGGCCCGGCAGGGGCGCCCGGGGCGCTGGGCGGATCTGCAGGCCCACAACTGCCTGAGCTTCTTGTTGTCGAATCTGTCGCGCCCGGACGAATGGCGTTTCGGCAAGGGGGCGGACAGGGGCGTTGCCGTCAAGGGAACCCTGCGCACCAACAACGGCGACGCGCTCGTCGCGGCCGCTGTCGCCGGGCTCGGGGTGCTCTACGAGCCCGAATTCATCGTGGCCGACGCGATCCGGCGGGGCGACCTGGAGTGCGCTGCGCTCGATGCGGACACGGCGGATCTCGGCGGCATCCACCTGGTGCGCGCGGCGGACCGGGCGCCCCCGGCGAAAGTGCGCGTCATGAGCGACTTCCTCTTGGCGGCGTTCAATCCCAGCCCCCCGTGGGCAATTCTCTGACCGGCCGGCCGCCCCGTCCGGCGCGGTCAAGCCGCGGCCATGCGGCCGGACCACGCCGGGATTGCGTGCCGCGCGAGCGTGTCATGGGGGCCATGACGACCGGTGCGAAGCCTCGTGGCGGCCGAATCGGACCGGGGTGAACAGTTTGGCGCTGACTGGCATGTTCGAACCGGTCAGGCCTTGGCCAGCGTCTCGTCCAGCCAGTCGAAGATGGTCTGGTGCGCCCGATACATGGCCCCCATGTGGCAATGCTCGCCGGCCCCTTCTGCCGATGTCAGCGTCACCAGGTGCTTGGGTGACTGAAGCGCGGCATGGATGGCCTGTGGCTGTCCTTTGAGAAACTGGTCGTTCTCGGCATCGAGCACCAGCGTGGCGGCCTTGATGTTGCCGGCGACGTCGGCCAGCGTATAGCGTTTGCTCATGCGAACGAACGCGCTGGGCGAGGATGTGCCGAAGGTCCACATGCCGTTCTGCATCGCCCATCGGGCGGCGGTCTTGCCGGCCATGATCATCCGCAGAACCGCGTCGGCGTCGCCATCCTTCTGGTCGTGGATCCAGGACAGGAGGAAGGGAGGCAGCATGTGTTCGAAGGCCGCATGGAAGTCCAGGATGCCGTCGTCCAGAATGATGGCGGCAGGGCGATGGTCGAAGGCGGCCGCGCGCGCGACCAGATAGCCTCCCAGGCTGTAGCCGAACAAGGCAATCTTGTCGGCATCCACTTCCTTGCGTGTCAGGGCAAAGTCGATGACCGGGGTGATCACTTTTTCCCAATCGTGGCGGAACCTGAGCTTCGATTTCCGGAGCGCGGCGCCTTGGCCGGGGCCGTCGAACGCGAGCACGTTGTAGCCGCGGCGCAATGCCGCAGCGCCGACCGCGACATACGACTCTTCCTGCGTCGAATCGAAGCCGTTGTTGTAGATGACGGTCGGCCGCGGCTCGCCGGACTTGTCGGCCAGGAACAGGTAGCCGGGCAATGTCGTGCCCTCATAGGGGATCTCGACGACCTCGAATGGCGTGTCGAGCAGTTGCCCGGCCTGGATGAAGGTCTGTGTCGAGCGGCCGGACAGCCGGGCGACGTCTTCGTCGTCCACCGGCTTGGCTCGCTTGAAGAACTCCGCGGTTCGATAGTAGTTCGAGGCCCGCAAGAATGCTTCGCGGGCGCTGACACGATGTCCCGCAGCCAGCGAGCTCTCGCCGATCTTCGCCGCACGGTCGGCGGTGGCTTCCCATTGTTTCAGCCACGCGGCCTCGTCGCCTTCGGGGATGGCGCGGGCGGTCACGATGACCTCGCCGAGGTCGGCGCCGCCGTAGTTGGCGAAGCCTGCGGTGCGCAGGGTTTCAAAAGAAAAAGACTCGTCTTCGAACAGAAACTTCACGGGTGTTCTCCTGGGTGCAGATGGAAAGAAAAGAGGGGTCGGGTCATCTCGCGGCGACGGACCGGGATTCGTGGAACAGAAGTTGATCGCCAATGCTTTTGCCGCGGTCTCGCAGATGCCTGCCGACTGCAAGCTGTTGCGGCTCCCAGCGGGCCAGTGCCTGGTCCGGATCGTCGGGACAGGTGTTGAGTGCCGCCAGCAGCGAAAGCGCATTGGCGGCGGCTTTCGAGGTGCTGGCAGCCGTATGCGGGCGAGGGATCGAGGCGGCATCGCCGATCAGGATGACGCGCCCATCGACCATGCGATCCACCGCAAGATCGCGAATCGCCTGGGCAAAGGGGTGTTGCGTGGCCTTGACCACCGCACGGAATGGTGCCGGCAGCAGCGCGTCGGCCTCGCGATAGACGTGCTCGCGCCACCCATTGCCAAGTGCTCCCTCGGGAATCGAGTCGCCCCGGTAGCGGCCGTTGGTGTCGGTCATGATGTCGTGCAGTTGCGCGTCGTCGGCGACGCGGTACCAAACCCAGTTGTAGAGGCGATGACCTGGGCGCGTATCGTTGCCACTGCCAGGCACGAGGTACCCGAGGATGTGCGACCCGCAGTTGCTGGCGAAGCCGAAGTCGCCGTGCAAGGCGATGCGGGCGACCTCCGGCATCTCGTCTTCTGGCACCAGGCCACGCCAGGCCAGGTACCCGGCATAGCTGGGCGCCATCCCGGGCCACAGCAGATGCCGAACGGTGGAGTTGCCTCCGTCGGCACCGACGAGGAGGTCGCCGGTCTCTTCCGCGCCATCCTCCAGGATGGCCGTCACTTGCCCATTCTTCTCCCGCCGGATCTCGATCAGCTTGCTGGCTTGGTGATAGTGTTCCTCGCCGAAAGCACGGCGCAAGGTCGTGTAGATCAGGGACCACGATGTTTGTGTCTGCGGTGCCAGATGCTTGCTTTGAACGGTGCCGTCCGGGCGGAACACCGTTCGGGCTCGCGACCTAACGCCGAGTTCGATTTGCCCGATGTCGATGCCCGACTGCCGAAACGCTTCGATGACTTCGGGCTGAAGGACGATGCCGCCGCCACGACTGTCGAGATCACGCGGCGATCGTTCGTAGATGTCGACCGTCCATCCGGCGCGGCGCAGCAAGTTGCCGACGAAGAGTCCGGCGAGCGAACCGCCGATGACCAGCGCGCGTCGCTGAGCTGTGGCCTGAATGCCCATGGCCTATGCGCCTTGACCGTCCGTGGCGGTCGCATTCAGATGGGTCGCCGCAATCGCCTCCCGCAGGAGTTGGGGCGATTGCGCCCCGGTGACCACGGTGCCCGCGATGTCGAAATGGGGAACACCACGAATTCCGCGCGTCAGGCCTGCCCGTTCCAACCGACGTACCTGTCGTTGGCCGCGCCGCCGGCCGATCGCCTGGGACAGCCGGCGGTTTGCCAGCAGGCACCAGGGGCAGATGAAGTCCGATGTGACGTCGATGGTGATGGGCATGGTGACCTTCGCTTCGACGCACTTTAATTCGTTGCGGCCGAGGTGATAATCGGTTGAAGTTAACTAATTGCGTTGCGAAAATTGCAACGATTGACATGGACGCATTCGCCGCGCTCAAGGCATTCGTGGCCGTCATCGAGGAAGGCGGGTTCGCGCCGGCTGGCCGACGCATGGGGGTTGCCACGTCGTCGGTCACCCGTCAGGTCGATGCGCTGGAGGGCAGTCTCGGCACGCAGCTTCTCAATCGGTCGACGCGAAGCGTGACCTTGACCAGCATGGGCGAGCGCTATCTCGAGCACGCGATCCGCATCCTGGGCGACCTGGAAAATGCCAATCTCGAGGTCAGCGAGGCAGCGGGCCCACCTCGCGGATTGCTGCGGGTGAGTCTTCCTGTCGCGTTCGCACGCCTGCACATCGCGCCAGTGATCCCCGCATTCGCCCGGCTGTACCCGGGCGTTCGTCTCGACCTCACCCTGTCGGACGACATCGTCGACCTCGTCGGGGAGCGGATGGACCTCGCGATCCGCCTGGGCAGCGTCGAGATCCCGAGTCTCGTGGCGAGGAAGATCGCACCGCACCGGAGACTGGTTTGTGCGAGTCCGGACTATCTGGGTCAGTGGGGAGAACCGCGGTCGCCGGCAGATCTTGCCGGTCGCAATTGCCTGACCTTCTCCTACACCAGAGGCAACAGCGTTTGGCGCTTCTCGGGGCCCTCGGAGGAATCTGTTCGTGTCGGCGGCAATCTGCGCGCGAACAGTTCCGAGGTCTTGCGAGAGGCGGCGATCGGGGGGATGGGCTTGATCCTGATGCCGAGCTGGCTGGTCGGCGCCGACATCGAAGCGGGACGCCTGCGCGTCGTCTTGCCTGAATGGGAGGCCGGTCTCGGCGGCAATGGCGGCGCCATCTACGCGGTCTACCAGCCGAACCGCCGCTCCTCGAAGAGGGTCCAGGCGTTCATTGACTTCCTTGTCGAACGCTTCGGTTCTCCACCCTATTGGGACTTGCGGGGCCGCGCTTGAGTGTCGCCCTCTCGCCATTGAGTCGATGAACATCACCCTCCGACAACTGCGCGTTTTTGTGCCGTCCATGAACTTCGCAGCTGTTCGAGCGCAGCACCCGCCGGGTGGTGCCGCTGGAAGCCGCCTCTGATCTCCATCGCTACGCGCAGTTCTTCTTTCGAGTCGGCAGCCGCAGGCGGCCTTCGATTCGCAAGGCTGCTCGCAAGAGCTTGTCTGCAATGCTCTTTGTCTCGGGAATGGGAGCGTTCCTGTCGATGACGACGCTCAGGCTGCCAAGCAGTGCCTTCCCATGGTGAACGGCGGCGGCCCAGGCCATCACGTCTGTGTCGATCTCCCCGGAGGCGCGGCACACCCCGGTCGATCGGATCGCCGCCAGGAACGCGTCCAATGCCTCGAAGGCAGCCGGCAGGCCGGCTGCGCACAGTTCGGCCGCGTCTTGCTGGACGATGTCGCGCAAGATCGACGGATCCAGAAAGGCCAGGATGATCTTCGACGTCGCGCCACGATACATCGGCATGGCACGGCCACGCTCATAGCTCACGCTCACAGGGCTGAACCGTCCCGAAGTCTGGTGCACGCACATCACCTTGCGTCCATGGAGGCGACTCAGCAATACCGTGCCGCCGGTGCGGTCGGACAGGTTCTTCATGATGTCTGTCGCCGCCGCGATCAGTGGATCATCGATGCGAATCTGCCGGTCCAGTTCGACGACGGTGGGGCCCAGCACGTATTGATTGGGATTGGCCCGCTCGATCATCCCGGCCTCCTCGAGGTCCACCAGGTAGCGATAGGCAGTGGCTTGGGATACGTCCAGCAGCTCGACGACGTCGGCGACGCACAGCTGCTTGCGGCCTTGGCCGAAGAGTCGCAGCACCTGCAAGACTTTGGCGGATGTTGTCATTTTCTATCAGCTGCGCATGATCGCGGGACCCCATTGGATAGCGCAGGGTAGAGACCACCGCAGCGCGCACTTCGAAGGCTGCCTCGGGAACGGCCGTGTCGCCCGATCCGTGTTGTGCAGTTGTCTTCATTCCGGCCATCCGGGGGCCTTCTATTCCTTGACGGCTTCGACCTGAACGATCAACTGCACCTCATCGCCCACGCCCGGCAGGAAAGTCTTCATGCCGAAGTCCGAACGCTTGATCGTCCCGGCCAGATTGGCGCCGCACTCTTCTTTCTTGCTCACGGGATGCGCGCCGCAGTTGAAGCGGACGACGGTGAGCGTCAGTGGCTGGGTCACTCCGAGCAAGGTGAGCTGCCCCTGCACCGTCGAGAGCTTGTCGCCGTCGAACTGGAATGCCTGCGAGTGGAAGGTCATCTGCGGATACTTCTCCGCATCGAAGAAGGCCGGCGAGCGCAACACCTGCTCGAGGTCTTCGGCGCCGGTGTCGATGGAGGCGGTCTGCACAGCGATGTCGACCCGGCCGGTTCTTGCCGCCGTGTCGATCATGATGTTCCCGGAGGACCGAGTGAACATGCCGCTGTGCATCGAGAAGCCGAAATGGCTGATCTCGAAGCGGGGATAGGTATGCCGGGAATCGACCACATAAGCCTGCGGTGCCGCACAGGCGGCACTGGCGCCAAGCAGAGCGGACAGCAGCAGGGGAAGCGCTAGTTTCATGGAGATCTTTCCGGGGTGGGTCAAGAGTCGGCGAGAGCCAGGCGAAAGCGGATCACAACGTCGTCGGCGACCACACTCACATCCGACCACGGCCCGGCGCCGATGCCGAAGGCCAGTCGCTTGACGGGAACGGCGCCCTCGATCGTGGTGGTCTCTCCCACCCGCTTGGCGGTGAACGCAGCGACCACATCGCGGCTGATGCCCTTGATGACGACCTTGCCGGGCGCCTCGTACCTTCCACCGCCGAGGGATCTGGCGCCGGCCGCGGTGAACACCGCTTTGGCGAATTGCGGGACATCGAACCAGTCGCGGCTTTGCAGGTCGCGGTTCCAGCCGGCATCCCCGAGTTCGAGGCTGGCGATGTCGACCTCGACGCGGATGGCCGCCAGCTCGGGCTTGCTCACATCGAAAGCGACCTCCGGCGTGAATCGCCGGAAGCGCCCATCTCCGGGAACACCCGTCTGCTTGAAGCTGAATTCAAGCTGGGCGCTGTCCGCGACAACACGCTGAGCCGCCGAGGCGGGCGCCATGAGGGCGGCGGCGAGAAAGGCCGACAGGCACATGAGTCTCTTCATCTCGAAGTCCTTGGTTGAAAATTCAATTCATGCGGACGGGCCACATGCGATTCAGCGCGCCGTCCTTGTTCACGAAGTGATGCTTGGCCGCCGCCGCGATATGGAGCACAGCCAGTGAGGCCAGCAAATAGCCGAGCGCCTGGTGCAGCGATCGCAGCTGGGCGGCGAGCGCCGCATCCCTGTCGATCGCGTCGGGGATCTGGAGGGGCGCGAAACCCAGAAATACCGTGGGTATGCCGCTGGCCGATGAATACAACCAGCCCACCAGGGGCACGACCATCATCAGCAGGTACAGCACACCGTGCAAGGTACTCGCGGCGCGTGTTTGCCAGATCGGCATCGACGCAAGCCGCACGGGCACCGTGTGCGTCAATCGCCACGCCAGGCGCGCGGTGGCCAGAGCGAAGATCGTCACTCCGGTCCACTTGTGAAACGAATACAGCAAGAGCTTGAAGGGGCTGAAGGCCAGTCGGGTCATGTACAGGCCCAGCAATATTCCGGCCGCAATGAGCAGCGCCATGACCCAGTGCATCAGGACGGCGGGAATCGCATACCGCTGCGGACCGTGGGTATCGCGGGCACGCGGTGAGCATTGCGAATCGTCCAGCGATGCCTTGATGTCCATGTCCGTGCCCATTGAGAAGTGGCGGGATCATGGGCGAGGCTTCTTTGAAGGGCAACAGCACTTCTCAAATGATGAGAAGTTGCCGGGTATATCTCCGCGTGGACCGGTGCAGTCGCGGGATCGCTGAGGAATTCGCTGGAAGCTGCGACCGCGTCGCGGCGCGGTCTCAATCACGCAAGCGCTTCATCAGTCCCGCAGTCGAAGCGTCCAGCCCCTGGGTGTCGCCGCTCGCCAGGCGCGGCAGCAGGTCGCTGCACAGGGCCTTGCCGAGCTCGACGCCCCACTGGTCGAAGCTGTTGATGCCCCACAGCGCACCGCTGGTGAAGACGCGGTGCTCGTACATCGCGATCAGCGCGCCCAGGCTGTGCGGCGTCAGGCGCTCGAGCAGCAGCGTGGTGCTCGGGCGGTTGCCGGGGAAGGTCCG
>NZ_JBFUHO010000048.1:0-55324 GCF_056402355.1 Variovorax sp. P4_B11 | reverse complement strand
CAAGGCGCCCGCGCGCAGCAAGGCTTTSGCCTTGCAAGCGGGGGCAACGCCGCAGACGGCCCCTTGGCCCGGCAACCCGCAGGGAAGGCCTGCCAGGACGAGCCACTCGGCGTTGCACGCCTTGCATGTGCCAACGCACATGCCGCGTCGCGCGCCTTGATTGGCCCGTCCTGGCAGGCCTTCGCGACCCCGGAAATAGTGTGAACAGGCCCTGGTTGGGCCGGCAGCCTCTCAGCTCTTGTTGTTCGGCGCTGCCGCGGGCGCCGGCTTGTCCTTGGCCGCCGCGGCGTCGGGCTTGACCGAGGCCGCACGCGGCATCCGGATGTGCGCCGCCAGGCCGCGCCCCGGCGTGCTGGTGAGCGCGAAGGTGCCGCCCATGCGCTCGATGTTCTTGGTCACGATCGACAGCCCGAGGCCGGCACCGGCCGCCGAGGTGCGCGCGACGTCGCCGCGGAAGAAGGGCTTGCTCAGCTGCGACAGCATTGCCGGCGCAACGCCGGCGCCGTGGTCGCGCACCTTGATCAGCACCGCGTCGTTATGGGCTTGGGCCTGGATCGTGATGTCGGCCACGCCGGTGGAGGGCGTCTTGCCGTAGCGGCGCGCGTTCTCGACCAGGTTGGAGATCACCCGCTGCAGTTCGACCTCGTCGGCCATCACCCGCAGGTCGCCCGGCACGTCGACCGTGATCTTGATGTCCTCGTGGTCCTGGACCGCGTAGGTGCAGGCGTCGATCACGTCGCGCAGCAGCACCGGCTTGAACTCGACATGGTCGGGCCGCGCATAGTCGAGGAACTTGTCGATGATGGCGTCGAGCTGCGCGATGTCGGCCGCCATGTGGTCGCGCGCGTCCTCGTCGGCGACGCTCATCTCGGTTTCCAGGCGCAGCCGCGCCAGCGGCGTGCGCAGGTCGTGCGAGATGCCGGCCAGCATCACGGCACGGTCCTGCTCGATCTTGGCGAGCTGGTCGGCCATCCGGTTGAAGCCCACGTTGACCGCCCGGATCTCGTTGGTGCGGGCCCGCTCGTCGAGCCGGTGCGCCTCGTACTCGCCCTCGCGCACCTGCAGCGTGGCTTGCGACAGCTGCTTCAACGGCCGGTTGATCAGCCGGGTGATCAGTGCCGCGCCGGCCAGCGACAGCGCCATCGTGGTGGCCAGCCAGATCATCCAGGTGCGGCGGTCCAGGCGGCTGAAGCGGGTCGGGTCGACCAGCAGCCAGTAGGTGTCGCTCTCGATGGTGAAGCCGACCCAGAGGCCGGGCTCGTCGTTGACCCGGCTCGCCACGGTGGTGCCCTCACCGAGCCGCGCGATCAGTTCCTCGGTCACGCGCTGGTCGAGCGCGCCGCTGGTGTAGGGCGTGAAGCGGTCGCCGGGCTCGCGCGGCAGGATGCGCACGCCTTCCTGGTCGGCCAGCGTCTTGATCAGCGAGACCCGGGTGATGGCGTCGGAATAGACCAGCGCCGCTCGCGTCAGGTTCACCAGCGAAGCGATCTGGTGCGCCGTCTGGATGGCGCGTGGCTCGTACTCGAGCGCGCGGAAGGTCTGCAGCCAGGCCACCGTACAGCCGATCAGCAGCAGCACCAGCAGGAAGAAGGTGCGCCAGAAGAGGCTGAGGCCCAGGTGCAGCCGCTTCCTGCGGCGGCGCGAGATGCTCCCGAGCGGGCTCGGCAGCGTCCCCTGGGTGCTGTCCTCGAGCGGGCTGGGCTGGGTGGTCTGGGGGCCGATGCCTGCGGCCACGAGCTTCAGGTCGTGCCGTCCGGCACGAACACGTAGCCGACGCCCCAGACCGTCTGGATGTAGCGCGGCGCTGCAGCGTCGGATTCGACCAGTTTGCGCAGGCGCGAGATCTGCACGTCCAGGCTGCGGTCGAAGGGTTCGAATTCGCGGCCGCGTGCAAGTTGCGCCAGCTTTTCGCGCGACAGCGGCTGCCTCGGGTGGCGCACCAGCGCCTTCAGCATGGCGAACTCGCCGGTGGTCAGCGAGAGTTCCTCGCCGTCCTTCTTGAGCGTGCGCGAGCCGAGGTCGAAGCTGAAGGGGCCGAAATTGACGGTCTCGTTGTCGGTCGAAGGCGCACCGGGCGCCTCCAGCGGCGGGCGACGGCGCAGCACCGCGTGCACGCGGGCCAGCAGTTCGCGCGGGTTGAAGGGCTTGCCCAGGTAGTCGTCGGCGCCGACCTCGAGTCCGACGATGCGGTCGACGTCCTCGCCCTTGGCGGTCAGCATGATGATGGGCGTGCGGTCGTTGGCGGCACGCAAGCGGCGGCACACCGACAGGCCGTCCTCGCCGGGCATCATGAGGTCGAGCACGATCAGGTCGACCGTGTCGCGCAGCAGGATGCGGTTGAGCGCCTTGCCGTCTTCCGCCACGATGACCTCGAAACCTTCCTGGGTCAGGTAGCGGCGCAGCAGGTCGCGAATGCGTGCGTCGTCATCGACGATCACGATCTTGTCTGTGCGAGCGGGAGCTTGATTCATTTTCACAACGCCGAATTTGTAACAGCGCCAATTCTGAAGCCGTTGACGCGTCATTGGCCGGCTTTGGCCTAGGTGTTGACACTAAGTTACAAAACTTGCGGCCGCTATCGGGTGGGACGCCAGCGCTTGCAAGGCGATGGCACAGTGACCTCGTCGTCACTTTTTGCCGCCATGAAATCCACCTTCGTCATGTTGTCATTGCTGGCTGCCGTCGCGGGCATGTCGGCCTGGGCCGGGTCCGCCGGGATGCTGTCGGCGAACGGCGCGCCCCGCGTCGACGCCCGGGAAGCCAGCGGCGGCGGTGGCCGGCGCCTGACGCCGGCCGAGCTCGCCCAGCTGCGACAGCAGGTGCGGCAGCAGTGGGTGCCGGGGCAGGATGGCGTGCGTTCGGCAGAATCGCAGCCGGCGCAGCGCATGATGCCGGACGCGTCGTCCCGGGGCGCACTGACCGCCCCGCGCAGCCAGCGGCCCTGAGCCCCGGCCCGCGGGGGCCATTTCTTTTCTTCCGAGGATGTGCTGATTTGAACAATGCCAAATGGATGGCGGCCTGTGCCGTCTTGGTGGGCGCGGGCACTGCCGCGGCCCAGTCCGTGACCCTCGCACCGCCGCAGAACGTGCTTCAGCTGTCGGCCAACTCGACGGTCGAGGTCCAGCAGGACTTGCTGACCATGGCCCTCAGCACCACCCGGGAGGCCGCCGACGCGGCCACTGTGCAGACCCAGCTGCGGACCGCGCTCGATGCCGCGCTGGCCGAAGCGCGCAAGAGCGCCCAGCCCGGCCAGCTCGATGTGCGCACCGGCAACTTCAACCTTGCGCCGCGCTACAGCCGCGAGGGCAAGATGACCGGCTGGCGCGGCACCGCGTCGTTGGTTCTCGAAGGGCGCGACTTCCCGCGCATCACGCAGACCGCGGCCCGCATCGGCACGCTGTCCATCGCCAACATCGGCTTCGGCCTGAGCCGAGAGCAGCAGGCCAAGACCGAGACCGAGGCTCAGGCCGCGGCGATCGAGAACTTCAAGCAGCGCGCCGACGAACTGGCCAAGGGATTCGGCTTCGGCGGCTACACGCTGCGTGAAGTTTCCGTCAATGCCCACCTGGGCGGCCCGGTGCAGCCGCGCATGATGGCCATGGAGGCGATGGCGAAGTCGGCTTCCGATGCGTCGGTGCCGATCGAGGCCGGCAAGGCCAACGTGGTGGTCAACGTCTCGGGCTCGGTTCAGCTCAAATAGCAAATAGCAGGCCGGCGGCAGGGCCCGGGGTGCGCCGGGCCGGGGCTTGCTCCTACTGTGCGGTCCAGCCGCCGTCCACCTGCCAGGCCACGCCGCGCACCTGGTCGGCGGCCGGCGAGCACAGGAACACCGCCAGCCCGGCGAGTTGTTCCACAGTGGTGAATTGCAGCGAGGGCTGCTTCTCGCCCAGCAGCTCGTTCTGCGCCTGCGCCAGCGAGATGCCTTCGCGGGCCGAGCGGTCGTCGATCTGCTTCTGCACCAGTGCGGTCAGCACCCAGCCCGGGCAGATCGCATTGCTGGTGATTCCCGTGGTGGCGGTTTCGAGCGCCACCGACTTGGTGAAGCCGACGATCCCGTGCTTGGCCGCCACGTAGGCCGACTTCTGCGCCGAAGCCACCAGACCATGCGCCGATGCGATGTTGATGATGCGGCCCCAGTTGGCTTCGCGCATGGCCGGCACGGCGAGCCGGGTGGTGTGGAAGGCGCTCGTGAGGTTGATCGCGATCACCGCGTCCCAGCGCTCCACCGGGAAGTCCTCGACCTTCGCGACATGCTGAATGCCGGCATTGTTGACCAGCACGTCGACGCGGCCGAAGCGGTCGGCGGCGAACTTCATCATGTCCTCGATGTCGGCCGCGCGGCTCATGTCGGCACCGTGGTGCTCGACCTTCACGCCGAGCGAGGCGATCTCGGCCTTCGGGCCTTCCGAGTCGCCGAAGCCGTTGAGAACGATGCTGGCCCCCTGGCCGGCCAGGGCTTTTGCGATGCCGAGCCCGATGCCACTGGTGGACCCCGTGACAAGCGCGGTTTTGCCTTTGAGCATGATGACGATCTCCGAATGAATTAGGATGCAACGAGCCCATTATCTTCATCGAGATCCCGCCTTTTCCATGACCGAGCCCGCCCTCTCTCACGTCTCTCGTGAAGCTTTCGGGCCCGTGCGGCGGCAGTCTCTCATCGGGCGCAGCGATCCATGAAGCGCGAACAGTCCAACCTGCACGTGCCGGCGCCGTCCGATTCGCTGGTGGTCGACTATCCGCTGTCGGCGGCGACCGCCGAGCGCACGCCGGTGATGGCGAACATGCTGGCGCGGGCGCGCGCCTTCGCCGAGCCGCTGATCGCCGACGAGACGCTGGACACCGGCGAGAACACGCTCGCGCACGCCGATGCGGTGGCCGCCATCGTGCGTGCCATGGGCGGTTCCGAAGCCATGCAGGCGGCCAGCTACCTGGTCTATTCGTGCCAGCACCTGAACCGGCCCCAAGAGGTGATCGCCAAGGTGTTCGGCGACAACTTCGCGGCGCTGGCGGTCGAGACCACCAAGCTCGTGCACGTGCAGAAGCAGGCCCGATCGGCCACTGCCAGTGCGCACCTGGCCGATGGCGCCGGCACCCAGACCGAGAACGTGCGCAAGATGCTGCTGGCGTTCTCGCGCGACCTGCGCGTGGTGATGCTGCGGCTGGCCTCGCGGCTGCAGACCCTGCGGCACGCAGCGGCCAGCAAGCAGCCGCTGCCCGAGAACGTGGCGCGCGAGTCGCTTCAGGTGTTCGCGCCGCTGGCCAACCGGCTGGGCATCTGGCAGGTCAAGTGGGAGATCGAGGATCTGTCGTTCCGCTTCCTCGAGCCCGAGACCTACAAGCTGATCGCGCGCCTGCTCGACGAGAAGCGCATCGAGCGCGAAGGCTATGTCGAGCAGTTGCGTGCCCGGCTCGAACGCGAGCTGGCCGCCGAGGGCATCCAGGCCAAGGTGCAGGGGCGGCCGAAGAACATCTACAGCATCGTCAAGAAGATGCGCGGCAAGTCGCTCGACTTCGCGCAGGTGTTCGACATCATGGCGCTGCGCGTCGTGGTGGCCGACGTCAAGGACTGCTATGCGGCGCTGGCCTGGGTGCACTCGCACTTCCAGCCGATCGACGAGGAGTTCGACGACTACATCGCGCGGCCGAAGCCCAACGGCTACCAGTCGCTGCACACGGTGGTGCGCGACGTGGTCGACGGCCATGTCGGCAAGCCGATCGAGATCCAGATCCGCACCGAGGAAATGCACGACCATGCCGAGCACGGCGTGGCCGCGCACTGGGCCTACAAGGAGGCCGGCCACAAGGGATATGCGGGCGTCTGGGCCAGCGGCGAATACGACGCCAAGATCGCGGTGCTGCGGCAGCTGCTGGCCTGGGAGCGCGATCTCTCGGGCGGCCAGCGCGGACAGGGCCTGTTCGACGACCGCATCTACGTGCTCACGCCCGACGCCGCGATCGTCGAGCTGCCGCAGGGTGCGACCGCGGTCGACTTCGCCTACACCGTGCACACCAGCCTCGGCCACCGCTGCCGCGGTGCGCGGGTCGACGGCGCGATGGTGCCGCTCAACACGCCGCTGCAGAACGGGCAGACGGTCGAGATCATCGCGGCCAAGGAGGGCGGGCCGTCGCGCGACTGGCTCAATGCCGAACTCGGTTATCTGGCAAGCCATCGGGCGCGCGCCAAGGTGCGGGCCTGGTTCAATGCGCAGATCACGCACGAGACCGTGGCACGCGGTCGCGAAGCGGTCGAGAAGCTGCTGCAGCGCGAAGGCAAGACCGCGCTGAAGCTCGATGACCTGGCCTCGCAGCTGGGCTTCAAGTCGGCCGACAACCTGTTCGAGGTGGTCGGCAAGGACGAGTTCTCGCTGCGCAACATCGAGATGCTGCTGCGTCCGCCCGAGCCGCCCCCCGGACCGGACGACGGCGTCGTCATCAAGAAGGCGCGCGGCAGCGAGCAGTCGGGCCGCGGCGGGGTGCTGGTGGTCGGTGTCTCGTCGTTGATGACGCAGCTCGCCAAGTGCTGCAAGCCGGCTCCGCCCGACGCCATCCGTGGCTTCGTGACCAAGGGCCACGGTGTCAGCGTGCATCGTTCGGACTGCAGCAACTTTCGCACGATGGCGGCGCAGAACGGCGAGCGCGTGATCGATGTCGAGTGGGGTGCGCAGAAGGGCGGCGATGCCGGCTCGGTCTATGCGGTCGACGTCGCGGTCGAGGCCGCCGACCGGCAAGGCCTGCTGCGCGACATCTCGGATGTGCTGGCGCGCGAGAAGATGAACGTGATCGGCGTGCAGACGCAGTCGGTCAAGGGCACGGCATGGATGACCTTCACCGTGGAGATCGCCGATGTGACGCGGCTCAAGCAGGTGCTCGCCGTGGTGGCCGCGGTGTCCGGCGTGCGTTCTGCGCGACGTCGCTGAAAAGTGCCCCAATAGCCTGCTATACTTCGGCCTCTCGAATACAACCTCAGGCGCGTAGCTCAGCTGGTTAGAGCACCACCTTGACATGGTGGGGGTCGTTGGTTCGAGTCCAATCGCGCCTACCAAATTTCCCCTCTGAGAGTGACCAGCTCTCAGGCCTTCGGGGAAATTTTCCTTCCCTTCGGTTCTTCTTGTTTCTGACGCTTGTCGATCCCTGTTGCAGGGGGCCTGACATGCATCGTCGCGCGTGTCGGCACGGCCTGCCTGGCCATCGGGTTGCAGTTCTCCCGCATCAGATCACGCCTTGCGCCAGCATCGCGTCCGCCACCTTGACGAAGCCCGCGACGTTCGCGCCGTCGACGTAGCTCACGGTGCCGTCTCCACGGCGGCCGTGGCGCACGCAGTCCTCGTGGATGCTGCGCATGATCGAGCGCAGCCGGGCATCGATCTCCTCGCGCGGCCAGGAGATGCGCATCGCGTTCTGGCTCATCTCGAGGCCGGAGGTCGCGACGCCGCCGGCGTTGCTGGCCTTGCCGGGCGCGAACAGCACGCCGCGTGCTTCGAACAGCGCGATGGCGTCCATCGTGGACGGCATGTTGGCACCTTCGGCGACGCACACGACGCCGTTCTTCACCAGCATGGCCGCGTCCTCGGCATCGAGCTCGTTCTGCGTCGCGCAGGGCAGGGCGAGGTCGACCGGCACGTGCCAGGGCCGGCGTCCGGGCAGGAACTCGGCACCGACTTGCGCGGCGTAGTCGCCGACGCGGCCGTAGTGCCGGTTCTTCACCTCCATCAGCTGCGCGAGCTTGGCCGGCGTGAAGCCGCTCGGGTCGACAACGGTGCCGCTCGAGTCGGACACCGTCACGACCCGCGCGCCGAGGGACATGGCTTTCTCGATCGCGTACTGCGCCACGTTGCCCGACCCGGACACGCCGACACGCAGGCCTTCCAGCCCGAGGCCCTTCTGCCGCAGCATCTCCTCGGCGAAGTAGACCGCGCCGTAGCCGGTGGCCTCGGGACGCATCAGCGAGCCGCCGTAGCTCAGGCCCTTGCCGGTGAAGACGCAGTCGGCGCTGTTGCCGAGCTTCTTCATCATGCCGGCCATGAAACCGATCTCCCGGGCGCCGACGCCGATGTCGCCCGCGGGGACGTCCCGGTCGGCGCCGATGTGGCGGAACAGCTCGCTCACGAAGGCCTGGCAGAAGCGCATGACCTCGCCCGGGCTCCGGCCCTTGGGGTCGAAGTCGGAACCGCCCTTGCCGCCGCCCATGGGCAGGGTGGTCAGGGCGTTCTTCAGCGTCTGCTCGAAGGCCAGGAACTTCAGGATCGACAGATTGACCGAGGGATGGAAGCGCAGGCCGCCCTTGTAGGGTCCGATCGCGGCGCTGTGCTGGACGCGGTAGCCGCGGTTCACCTGGACCTCGCCGCCGTCGTCGACCCACGAGACCCTGAAGATGAGCACCCGTTCCGGTTCGATCAGCCGATCGAGCAAGCCGTGCGCGGCGTACCTGGGATGCTGCTCGATATAGGGCCACAGGCTCTTCATCACTTCGGCGATGGCCTGCAGGTATTCGGGCTGGGAGGGGTTGCGCGCTTGCGCGCCGTTCAGGAAATCTTCGAGCGACTTGTATTTCATCTTTTGGGCGTCATCCGGCCAGGGTCAGGGTGCGGCGATTCTGGGGCCGACGCGCGGCAGTGTCTGCGCGATACGTCCACCAAAATGAAGGGAATATTCCAATCCGGGAGCCTGGATGGAGCGAGGGGTCTATGGCATTCGGCGACTGGCAAGGCCGACTTCAGTTGTGGTAACTTGCCCGTCCGACGCCTTCAACAGCATCTGATTCAGGGAACCGATGAACACCCCCGCGGCCGAGACTGATTCGCTCGAAGAACTCCGCATCGCAGCACTGGTGCGCCAGGCGCCGCTCGAGTTCGCGCGGGTGGTCTACGGGCTCAATGACCGGGCCAACGGCCGTGCGGGCACCATGGCCGCAGAAGACGTGGCGCGCACGGTGCGCCAGGGTGTGCCTGTCACGCGGGAACGGGCCGAGCAGCGGGCGCGCGGCTACCTGCCGGTGGCCGGGCAGGAACACTGCCCCCGTTGCTGGGTCTTCCACGGCATCAAGAGTCCGCTGCAATACCGCGAAGCCACCGACGACCGTCCCGAATCGGGCGGCTGCAAGGTCTGCGGCGCGGAATACGCGACCACGCTCGACTAGCGGGCCTCGAATCTGCCGTGGGCATTCCCGCTCAGGGTAAACCTTGGCGCGGTGCAGCAAAGCCGCTCCCTAGAATTGCTCGCGCGCCCTGGCGCGCCCCAACAAGAAGGAGTTCCTAGTGCAGAGCAAGAAGCCCGGCGACAAGCCGGTCCAGCGGGTGATCAAGAAGTATCCGAACCGAAGGCTCTACGACACGGAAACCTCCAGCTACATCACGCTTGCCGAGGTCAAGCAACTGGTCATGAACAAGGCTTCGTTCGTGGTCCGCGATGCCAAGACCGGCGACGATCTCACGCGCAGCATCCTGCTGCAGGTCATTCTCGAGGAAGAGGCCGGCGGGGCGCCGATGTTCTCCGAGCAGGTGCTGGCGAGCATCATCCGTTTCTATGGCCAGGCGATGCAGAGCTACATGGGCCCCTACCTCGAAAAGAACATCCAGGCGATGTCCGAGGTTCAGGCCCAGCTGAGCGAAAAGGCCGAAGGCCTGACGCCCGAAATGTGGGCCAGGTTCATGGCGGTGCAATCGCCGGTGCTCCAGGGCCTCATGGGCAACTATGTCGAGCAGTCGAAGAACGTGTTCCTGCAGATGCAGGAACAGATGCAGAAGAACACCGAGCAGGTGCTTGGCGCTTTTGGCCTGAAACGTCCCTGATCGAGACCCGGCGTCCGATAGCTGGGACAATAGGGGCATATGAGCGAAGTTGCCTCCCCTGAACGAACTGCCGCGCCGCCGGCCCCCAAAGTCGGCTTCGTGAGCCTGGGCTGCCCCAAGGCCCTGACCGATTCCGAACTGATCCTCACCCAGCTGAGCGCCGAGGGCTACCAGACTTCCAAGACCTTCGAAGGCGCCGACCTGGTGATCGTCAACACCTGCGGCTTCATCGACGACGCGGTCAAGGAGAGCCTGGACACCATCGGCGAGGCGCTGGCCGAGAACGGGCGGGTGATCGTCACCGGCTGCCTGGGCGCCAAGACCGGCGAGCAGGGCGGCAACCTGGTGCGCCAGATGCATCCCAGCGTGCTGGCGGTCACCGGCCCCCATGCCACCCAGGAAGTCATGGATGCGGTGCATGCCAACCTGCCCAAGCCGCACGACCCGTTCATCGACCTGGTTCCCCAGGCCTTCGGCATCGCCGGCCTGAAGCTGACGCCGCGCCACTACGCCTACCTGAAGATCAGCGAAGGCTGCAACCACCGCTGCACCTTCTGCATCATTCCGTCGATGCGTGGCGACCTGGTGTCGCGGCCGGTCGGCGACGTGCTGTCCGAGGCCAAGGCGCTGTTCGAGGGCGGCGTGCGCGAACTGCTGGTGATCAGCCAGGACACTTCGGCCTATGGGGTCGACGTCAAGTACCGCACCGGCTTCTGGGACGGCAAGCCGGTCAAGACCCGCATGCTCGAGCTGGTGCGAACGCTGGGCGAGATCGCCGAGCCCTACGGCGCCTGGGTGCGCCTGCACTACGTGTACCCGTACCCGAGCGTCGACGAGGTCATCCCCCTGATGGCCAGCGGCCAGGTGCTGCCTTACCTCGACGTGCCGTTGCAGCACAGCCATCCGGACGTGCTCAGGCGCATGAAGCGCCCGGCCAGCGGCGAGAGGAACCTCGAGCGCATCGCGCGCTGGCGCGAGGTGTGCCCCGAACTGGTGATCCGCAGCACCTTCATCGCCGGCTTCCCGGGCGAGACCGAAGCCGAGTTCGAGCACCTGCTCGACTTCATCCGCGAGGCCGGGATCGACCGTGCCGGCTGTTTCGCCTACAGCCCGGTTCAGGGTGCCGCCGCCAATGAGATCCCGGGGATGCTGCCCGAGGCCGAGCGCGAGGCCCGCCGTGCGCGCTTCATGGAAGTCGCCGAGGCGGTCTCGATCGCCAAGCTGCGCCAGCGCATCGGCGCCACCATGCAGGTGCTGGTCGATTCGGCGCCAGCCATGGGCCGCAAGGGCGGCGTCGGCCGGACCTACGCCGATGCACCCGAGATCGACGGCACCGTGCGGCTGCTTCCGCCCGAGAAGATCAGCAAGACGTTCAAGGTCGGCGAGTTCACCCGGGCCCGCATCGTCGGTGCCGAGGGACACGACCTGATCGCGCTGCCGATCTGATCGCATCCGATGTGGGTCGCCGAAGGCCTCTGGACGGGGCCCCTCGGCACATGGCTGCCGGTTGTGTTTCCTCGCTGGGGCGGCTCAGGGCTTGGCCGCCTTGAGCTTGCGAAGCTGTGCCTCCGCGCGTTCAAGTTCGACCCGCAACTGCTGCACTTCTTGCTCCTGCCGCTTGATCTGCGTCGCCGGGTCCTTGGCGGCTATCAGGGCTTCGCAGTGGGCCTGCAGCGCGGCCAGCGACTCGGTGAGCTGGCGGCGCCGGAGCATCTGGCCCCTGGCGCGCGCCTGAGCGATGTCCTCATCGAGCGTGGCCTCCTCGGCCTTGCAGCTGGCGGTATCCGTCGGCTCGGCGGCCTGGGCGAAGGTGTGGTTTGCCGAAGCAAGGAGAACGGCGGCCAAGAGGCCCAGTTTCAAACGCATGGCAAGGCAGCCTGACAGAAGAGAGGTTGAAGAGCGTGGCGGCGATTCTGCACCGCGCGAGCGAAGGCAGCCAGGACCTAGCGGATCTCGACGGCGCTGCCATCCGTCACGTCGATGCCGGTGCGGACGATGCCGCTGCGGCTGCGATAGGCAAGGACACCGTGCCCGCGCGCATCCGCGTTGACGCCGAAGGCGCTCGAGTGTTCGCCCTTCGCGAGCTCGAGCGGGTTCCCCTCCACCGGGCGCGTGCCGCCATTGCGAGTGTCGAAGACGTGCACCAGCTGGGCCTGGCCGGTGAGGTTGACGACGGTGACTTTGAGTTGTGGCATCCAGGGGACCGAGTTGAGAGCTTCGCGGAATTCTGCCCGAGGCCGAGCGTGTTCGGGCCGTCCAAGTTTCGAGGCCGGCGCAGCACGATCCTGCGCTAGACTGCATCCGATCCGCTGGCCGATGTCCAGCGTCGACGGCCAGGCCATGCGCTTGTCTGCCAGCGGGTCACCGCACCACTTCATTCGTCGCAAACTGTCCCACCTCTCCGAATCCGTCTTGTCGGCCGCGGCGTCGAGCTTGGTCTCGATCCTTGCGCTGTTCGCATTGGCCCATGCCACCGTATGGGCAGGCGCGATCGGCGGCGGGCTGTTCGGGGGGAAGCGCACAATGGGGCGCGTGGATTTGTCTCTGGGCTCGATGGAGGCCGTGGACGTGCAATGTGTGCAGGCAACAAAAAACCCCGGTGAATCTTTGATTCGCCGGGGTCTGCTTGTATCAGTTATGGTGCCCAGAAGAGGACTCGAACCTCCACGATGTTACTCGCTAGTACCTGAAACTAGTGCGTCTACCAATTCCGCCATCTGGGCCCACATGCTGCTCGGAAGTCCTTGCAGCAGGTTTTGAATTTCAGGAACGAAGGAGATCATATCAAAAATATTGGCCATCCCAGCGGCTTGCTGGATGAAATTGAAGGTTCGGTGCAAGGACACCGCGATGGACACGGTTTCGTACAACGCGATGACGGCGAAGCCGACATCTATCTGCCCCCCAACGAGATGCGCGCGGTGCTGCACAAGGACCGCGTCAAGGCGCGCATCGTGCGCCAGGATCGACGCGGCCGTCCCGAGGGCCGCGTGGTCGAGATCCTCGAGCGGCCCGAGCAGCCGATCATCGGTCGGCTGCTGCACGAAGGCGGCGTCTGGCTGGTGGCACCGGAGGACAAGCGCTACGGGCAGGACGTCCTGATTCCCAAGGGCGCGACCGGTACCGCCAAGGTCGGGCAGGTGGTCGTGGTGCAGCTCACCGAGCCGCCCGCGCTGTTCGGCCAGCCGGTCGGCCGCGTGAAGGAAGTGCTCGGCGAGATCGACGACCCGGGCATGGAGATCGAGATCGCGGTGCGCAAGTACGGCGTGCCGCACGAGTTCTCCGAGGTGTGCCTGGCCGAAGCGAAGGCGATTCCCGACAAGGTGCGGCCGGCCGACAAGCACGGCCGCATCGACCTCACCGACGTGCCGCTGGTCACCATCGACGGCGAGGACGCACGCGACTTCGACGATGCCGTGTATTGCGAGCCCGCGAAGGTCGGCCGCGGCAAGGGCTGGCGCCTGTTGGTCGCGATCGCCGACGTCAGCGCCTATGTGCAGACCGGATCGGCCATCGACATCGATGCCTACGATCGCGCGACCAGCGTCTACTTCCCGCGCCGCGTGATTCCCATGCTGCCCGAGAAGCTGTCGAACGGCCTCTGCTCGCTGAATCCCGAGGTCGAGCGCCTGTGCATGGTGTGCGACATGCTGGTCGCGGCCGACGGCGAGATCTACGCCTACCAGTTCTATCCGGCAGTGATGTGGAGCCATGCGCGCTTCACCTACACCGAGGTGGCGGCGATCCTCGGCAACACGCGCGGCCCCGAGGCGCAGAAGCGCAAGGACCGCGTCAAGGATCTGCTGAACCTGCATGACGTCTACCGGGCGCTGCTCAAGCAGCGTTCGAAACGCGGCGCCGTCGACTTCGAGACCACCGAGACGCAGATCATCTGCGACGACGCCGGCCGGATCGAGAAGATCGTGCCGCGCACCCGCAACGAGGCGCACCGCCTGATCGAGGAGGCCATGCTGGCGGCCAACGTCTGCAGCGCCGACTTCATCGCCGAGGGCAAGCATCCCGGCCTCTACCGCGTGCACGAGGGCCCGACGCCCGAGAAGAAGGAGATCCTGCGCGGCTACCTGAAGGCCATGGGCGTGGGCCTGTCGATTACCGACGACCCGAAGCCGGGCGAGTTCCAGGCGATCGCCGAGGCGACCAAGGACCGGCCCGACTCGCAGCAGATCCACACGATGCTGCTGCGCTCGATGCAGCAGGCCATCTACACGCCGATCAACAGCGGCCACTTCGGCCTGGCCTACGAGGCCTACACGCACTTCACCAGCCCGATCCGCCGCTACCCCGACCTGCTGGTGCACCGCGTGATCAAGGCCATCCTCGGCAAGACCAAGTACCAGCTGCCGATGCTGCCGACGCCGGGCGAGGCGCATGCCAAGCTGGCGAAGCGGCTGGCCTCGCGCGTCAAGGCGCCGACCAGCAAGCCGCAGAAGGCCACGGTCGCGCCGACCAAGGAAACGCTGGCCTGGGAGGCCGCGGGCCTGCACTGCAGCGCCAACGAACGGCGCGCCGACGAGGCCAGCCGCGACGTCGAGGCCTGGCTCAAGTGCAAGTACATGCGCGAGCACCTGGGCGAGGAATATGGCGGCGTGGTCACGGCGGCGACCACCTTCGGCATCTTCGTCACGCTCGACGCGATGTATGTCGAAGGCCTGGTGCACATCACCGAGCTCGGCGGCGAGTACTTCAAGTTCGACGAGCACCGCCAGGAGCTGCGCGGCGAGCGCACCGGCATCCGCTATGCGATCGGCACCCGCGTGCGGGTGCAGGTGAGCCGGGTCGACCTCGATGGCCGCAAGATCGACTTCCGCCTGGTGCGCGAAGGCGAGGATCTGGTGCCCCGCGCCATGAAGGACAAGGGCGCTGCAGCCGCGGGCGTGCCGGTCAAGGCCTCGGCCAAGCGCTCGCGCAGCAAGGCCGAGGCACCGGTCGAGCGTGCGGAGCGCGCCGAGCGGACGGAGCGGGCCGCGGCGGCGGCGCCACAATCCGCGATGCAGGCCTTCAGGACCGCGGTCAAGAAGGCAGCCAACAAGATGAAGGGGCGCAAGCCGCGCCGTTGAAAATTAGGAGCACAGGAATGAGTGGTGAGAAGACAAGCCGTATCGCGGTCGTCACGGGCGCCGGCAGCGGCATCGGCAGGGCCGCTGCGCTGGCCTTGCTGGGCGATGGCTGGAGCGTGGCGCTGGCAGGCCGTCGACAAGAGCCCCTCGAGCAAGTCGCCAAGGAGTCGGGCGCCGGCGCGCGGGCACTGGCCGTGCCCACCGACGTGGCCGATGCGGAATCGGTGAAGGCGCTGTTCGCGGCCGCGGTCGAGCGCTTCGGCCGTGTCGACCTGCTGTTCAACAACGCCGGCGTCGGCAATCCGCCGGGCCCGTTCGAGGACTGGACGCCCGAGCAGTGGCAGGGGGTGGTCGACATCAACCTGACCGGTATGTTCTATTGCATCCAGCAGGCCTTCCGCACCATGAAGGCGCAGACGCCGCGCGGCGGCCGCATCATCAACAACGGCTCGATCTCGGCCACCGCGCCGCGGCCCAATTCGATCGCCTACACCGCGACCAAGCATGCGGTGCAGGGCCTGACCAAGACCGCCTCGCTGGACGGCCGCAAGTACGACATCGCGGTCGGCCAGGTCGATGTCGGCAATGCGATGACCGAACTGGCCGCGCGCATGACGAAGGGCGTGCCGCAGGCCAGCGGCGAGATCGCGATCGAGCCCGTGATCGACGTCGCCATCGTCGGGCAGTCGGTGCTCTACATGGCCAATCTGCCGCTGGAAGCCAACGTGCTGTTCCACACGATCATGGCGACCAAGATGCCCTTCGTCGGTCGGGGATAGCCCCCACGCTCCCCCACTGCGTGTGGGTCGCTGCCCCCCGAGGGGGCTGCAGGCCGCCTCGGGGCGGCCCGGCGGCGGCCTGGATCGCCCCCACGCTCCCCCACTGCGTGTGGGTCGCTGCCCCCCGAGGGGGCTGCAGGCCGCCTTGGGGCGGCCCGGCGGCGGCCTGGATCGCCCCCACGCTCCCCCACTGCGTGTGGGTCGCTGCCCCCCGAGGGGGCTGCAGGCCGCCTTGGGGCGGCCCGGCGGCGGCCTAGGACCCGGGACGCTGCCGGGCCAGCGCGCCGGCGGTGAGCGGGATGCCGGCGGGCCAGCGGTCCGCCAGGTCGCCATGGGCCCACACCGCCTCGCAGGCCGCCGTTTGCGCCGGCCGGCCCGTGGCCAGCGCGGCGCCGACCATGCCGGCCAGCACGTCGCCGGTGCCAGCGGTGGCGAGCCGCGCGTTGCCGCTGGGGTTGATCACGGGCAGCTCGCCCATGGCGGCGACGACCGTTCCGGAGCCCTTGAGGACCACCACCACACCGAAGCGCGCCGCCAGGCGCACGGCGGCAGCGAGCCGATCGGCCTGGACTTCGCGGGTGGTTGCCTGCAGCAGGCGCGCCGCCTCGAGGGGATGCGGCGTCAGCACGGTCGTCCGGCCGGATGGCGCCCGGGCCTGCAGCAGCGACTGCAGCCCGGTGTCGCCGGCGATCGCGTTGAGGGCATCGGCGTCCAGCACCAGGGTGCGGGCCTCCGCCAGCACGCGGGGCAGCACAGCGGCGACCGCGGTGCCGCCGCCGCAGCCGCAGACCACGGTCATCGCGCCCAGATCCAGCATCTCGGGGCGGCGGAACATCAATTCGGGCTGCACCCGATCCAGCGGCGCGACGCCGGCGTCCAGCGGGGCGACGAACACCCGTCCGGCGCCGGCCGCGAGCGCGGCCGAGGCCGCAAGCAGCGCCGCGCCCGCCATTCCGGGCGCGCCGCCGATGATGGCGACGTCGCCGTAGCTGCCCTTGTGGGAGGACTGCCGGCGGGCGGCCGCAACCGGTGCACCGGGCAGCCGCGCGGCCGGGGGCGCGGCACCGGGGTCGACGCCCAGGTCGTCGAACCAGACTTCGCCGGCGGCATCGCGGCCCTGGGCCGTGAAGAGGCCGGGCTTGAGGGTCAGCAGGCTGAGGCAGAGCCGGCGGGCATTCGTCGGCCCCGGCGAAGCCGGCGGCAGCTCGAACGACAGCGCCCCGGTGTCGGCGCCCAGCCCCGAGGGCGTGTCCACGCTCAGCAGCGGCGCCGCATCGGCGTGCATGCGTCGCAGCCAATCGAGCATGCGGCCTTCGGGTGCCCGCGTGGCGCCGATGCCGAGCAGGGCGTCGATCGCCAGGTCATGCTGCGCCGGTGGCGCGTCGGCGAAGCGGACGCCGGCGTCGCGTGCGCGCTGCAGCGACGCGCGGGCGTCGCCCGACAGCCGATCCTCCTCGCCGACCCAGGTCACGACCGGCGCGAACCCGCGCAGCTGCAACCGGGCCGCCGCCTCGAAGCCGTCGCCGCCGTTGTTGCCGGGCCCGCAGGCGATCCAGAGCGTGCGCGCCTGCGGTGCGATCGCCATCGCAAGGCGCGCGACCGCCAGGCCGGCGCGCTGCATCAGCGTGTGCGGCGGCAGGGCGGCCGCGGCCGATTGCTCGATCCGCCGCGTGGCCGCGACATCGAACAGGGCGGCGGCGGTGGCGGAGGTGATGCGTTGCATGGCGAGCCTCAATGTTGCAGCAGCCGCTCGATGCCGAGCCCTTCGAGGTCGATGCCGGCGTCGCGGCCGGCGATCAGATCGGCTACGACGCGTGCGCTGCCGCAGGACAGCGCCCAGCCGCTCGAACCATGGCCGAGGTTGAGCCAGATGCCCGGCACGCCGCTCGCGCCGAGGATCGGCGGGCCGTCCGGCAACATCGGCCGCGCGCCCTTCCATTGCTGCACGCCCGAACGCAGCGTCACGGCGCCGGGGAACCAGTCCTGCAGCACCTTGTACAGCGTCTCCAGCGAAGCCGGGTTCAGCTTGGCCTGGGAGCCCCCGAGTTCGGCGCTGCCGGCCACCCGAACGCGCAGGCCGAGCCGCGAGATCGCCACCTTGTAGCGCTCGTCCATCACGGCGCTGCGAGGCGCGTTGAGCGGCTCGCGGATCTGGGCGCTGACCGAGTGGCCGTAGACCGGCGCCAGTGGAATGCGCAGTCCCAGCGGTTGCAGCAGCGCGGCCGAGTCGACGCCGGCGCAGACCACCACGGCATCGAAGCGATGCGCCTCGGAGCCCGCGGCCAGCGACAGCGAGGTCGGTGCCGACCGGCTCAGCGGCGCCAGGTCGCAGTTGAAATGGAACTGGGCGCCGAGCGCCTCGGCCTCCCACTTGAGCAGCAGCGCGAACTGCCTGCAATTGGCGACTTCGTCGTCCGGCAGATGGATGGCGCCGGCCAGCGCCGTGTCGGTGCTGAGCGCCGGCTCGATCTTGCGGGCCTCGTCCGCGTCGAGCTCGCGGAAATTGCTGCCGGCCGCGCGCAGCACCTCGAGCCCGGCCTGCACCAGCTTCTTCTCGCGCTTGGAGCGCAGCAGCACCATGTAGCCGTCGCTGCGCTCGTACTCGAGTTCGCAGGCCTCGCTGATGGCGTGCAGCCGGCTGCGGCTGTAGAAGGCCAGGCGCTGCATCCGGGAACGGTTGGCCAGGTAGGTTTCGAGCTTGCAGGCGCGCTGCCAGCGCGCCATGAAACCGACATCGCGAGACGACAGCGGCCAGCGCAGCTTGACCGCGCCATGCGTGGACAGCAGCGAGCGCAGCACCTTGGCGCGCATGCCGGGTCCGGCCCAGGGGGTCACGTAGCCGGGCGCGACCACGCCCGCATTGGCGAAACTCGACTCCTCGGCGGCGGCACCGCGGCGCTCGAAGACCGCCACCTCATGGCCGTCGGAGGCCAGCTCCCATGCAGTGGTGACGCCGATGATCCCGGCTCCCACGATTGCGATTTTCATTCGTTACTTTGGCGGTGAAAGGTAGGGGTCGGTGCCCACGCAAGCGCACCGGCCCTGGCGACTTTATAGCGCCCGTTCGGCTTGCAGGGCGACGGCCAGCACCGCATCGTCGTGCAGCGCGGCATGCCACAGCATCAGCCCGACCGGCAGTTCGCCTTCGGCGTGGCAGGGCAGCGAGATGGCGCAGCCGTCCAGCATGTTGACTACCGAGGGGTTGCGCAGCAGCAGGGCGTTGACGCGGAAGAACTCGTCGTCGCGGGCCTCGCCCGGCGCGACGCTGGCGATCGTCGGCGCGGTGATCGGCACGGTCGGCGAAAGCACCGCGTCGAACGGCGACAGCAGCTGCTCCATGCGCCCGATCCAGTCGCGCCGGGCATGGACCAGGTCGATGTATTCGTGCGCCCGCATCGTGGCGCCCTTGAGGATGCGCTGCGCCACGCGCGGGTCGTAGCCGGCGCCGCTGCGTTCCAGCAGCAGGCGGTGCCAGGCGTAGGCCTCGGCAGCCGAGAAGCCGCCGGTGGCGTTGATCGCGGGCAGGTCGGCCAGCGGCGGCAGGTCGATCTCCTCGATACGTGCTCCGGCCTTGCCGAGTTGGCCCAGGGCCCGTTGGAAGGCCTTGGCGACCACCGGGTCGAGGTCGTCCTGGAACAGCTTCCGGACCACCGCCAATCGGTAGGCGGCCAGCGGCGCCGTGCCGGGCGTCACCCGCCGCGCCGCGAGGATCTGGTGCGCCGTGACCGCATCGCGCACCGAGCGTGTCATGGCGCAGACAGTGTCGAGCGTGGTCGACAGGGGCAGGGCGCCTTGCGCCGGCACCAGCCGCGCGGTGCTCTTGAAGCCGACGATGCCGTTCAGCGCCGCCGGGATCCGGATCGAGCCCCCGGTATCGGAGCCGAGTCCGATGAAGGCCGCGCCGCTGGCCACGGAGATCGCGGCCCCGGACGACGAGCCGCCCGGGATGCGCGGCGTGGCGGGATCGGCGAGGTTGGCCGGCGTGCCGTGGTGCGGGTTGACCCCGACGCCCGAAAAAGCGAACTCGGTCATGTTGGTGCGGCCCAGCAGGGCGCCGCCGGCCGCGCGAAGGCGTGCCACGGCGACCGCGTCGGCGCGCGCCGACGGCGCATGGGTCAGCACCACCGACCCGGCCGGCGTCGGCTGGCCCGCGATGTCGAACAGGTCCTTGGCCGAGAAGGCCAGTCCGGCGAGCGGCTGGTCGGGCCGGGCGGCGGCGGCTTCCGCGCGGGCCTCGTCCGGCATCGTGCGGGTGAAGGCGTGCGCGCAGGCCGGCGAGGCGGCGGCGGCGAGGCTCTGCGCCATTTCGGTGCGGGCGTCGGAGGTGGTCGCCAGCAGGGCGAGGCGGGTGGCGTGCAGGTCGGGTCGCATGGTCAGGGTGGCCGGTCGGAGGAGGGGGCAAGGGCGGTGCGTGCTATACTCCTTGGGTTTCGCCCAAGCGGCCACAAGCCAATTCCACATGGAAATTGGGCGAGACGCATCCGCAAACCAGCCCATTCAAGGTGTTGCAAGGCTTTCCCTCAGTGGAAAGCACGCAAAACGGGCTGGATTTTAGACCCAACCTTTGGAGTTATTCCTTATGTCGACCACCATGCGCGAAATGCTGGAAGCCGGTGTCCATTTCGGCCACCAGACCCGCTTCTGGAACCCCAAGATGGCCCCGTACATCTTCGGCCATCGCAACAAGATCCACATCATCAACCTGGAAAAGTCGCTTCCGATGTTCCAGGACGCGATGAAGTACGCCAAGCAGCTCACCGCCAACCGCGGCACCATCCTGATGGTCGGCACCAAGCGCCAGGCCCGCGAGATCGTGGCTGCCGAAGCCCGCCGCGCCGGCGTGCCCTTCGTCGACACCCGCTGGCTCGGCGGCATGCTGACCAACTTCAAGACCGTCAAGACCTCGATCAAGCGCCTGAAGGACATGAAGGCCCAGCAGGAAGCCGGCCTCGACAGCCTGAGCAAGAAGGAGCAACTGACCTTCTCGCGCGAAATCGCGAAGCTCGAAAAGGACATCGGCGGCATCCAGGACATGAACGCGCTGCCCGACGCCATCTTCGTGATCGACGTCGGCTTCCACAAGATCGCCGTGGCCGAAGCCAAGAAGCTCGGCATTCCGCTGATCGGCGTGGTCGACTCGAACCACTCGCCTGAAGGCATCGACTACGTGATCCCCGGCAACGACGACTCGTCGAAGGCTGTCACGCTGTATGCCCGCGGCATCGCCGACGCGATCATCGAAGGGCGAAACAGCGGCGTCAACGACGTCGTGAAGGCCGTGGCTGAAGGCGGTTCCGACGAATTCGTCGAAGTCGAAGAGGGCGCTTCCGCCTGATTCAAGCTCGCTCGAGCCTGAAGAAGGGGCTTTGTTGCCCCTTTTTTTTAATCTGATTTTCGCGGACGCCCGTGCGGCGGCCGCAACTGACAAACCGAACGGAGTACACACATGGCAACGATCACCGCAAGCATGGTTGGCGAACTGCGCGCAAAAACCGACGCCCCGATGATGGAATGCAAGAAGGCCCTGACCGAGGCCGACGGCAACATGGACAAGGCCGAAGAGTTGCTGCGCATCAAGCTCGGCAACAAGGCCGGCAAGGCCTCGGGCCGCATCACGGCCGAAGGCGTGGTCGCCGCGTACGTCAATGGCGATGCCGGCGCAATGATCGAGATCAACTGCGAAACCGACTTCGTCACCAAGAACGACAGCTTCCTCGCGATGGCCAATGCCGCCGCCATGCTGGTCGCCAAGAACAACCCGGCCGACCTGGCGGCGCTGGGCGCCCTGGCCTACGAGCAGGATGGTTTCGGCCCGACGCTGGAAGACGTGCGCAAGGGCCTGATCGGCAAGATCGGCGAGAACATGAGCTTCCGCCGCTTCAAGCGCTTTGCCGGCAACGGTAAGCTGGCGTCGTACCTGCACGGCACCCGGATCGGCGTGATGGTCGAGTTCGAAGGCGACGAAACCTCGGCCAAGGACGTCGCGATGCACATCGCCGCGATGAAGCCGGTCGCGATCTCGGCATCGGACGTGCCGGCCGACCTGATCGAAAAGGAACGCGCGGTTGCCGCCGGCAAGGCCGAGGAAGACCGCAAGGTCGCCGAAGCCGCCGGCAAGCAGCCGCAGCCGGCCGATATCGTTGCCAAGCGCATCGAGGGCGGCGTGCAGAAGTACCTGAAGGAAGTCTCGCTGCACAACCAGGCTTTCGTGAAGAACGACAAGCAGACCGTCGAGCAGATGCTCAAGGCCGCCAACACCTCGATCAAGGGCTTCACGCTCTACGTGGTGGGCGAAGGCATCGAGAAGAAGGTCGACGACTTCGCGGCCGAGGTGGCGGCGCAGGTCGCTGCTGCCAAGGCTGCGGCCTGAGTCACGCCGCCGGCGGCAGCGCACGTGACGCGCTGCCGCTTCTTCACAGTCACGTTTTACACTCGCACCCGCTCATCTCAAAGGAACCGCCCATGCCCGACACCCGCCCAGCCCACAAGCGAATCTTGTTGAAGCTGTCGGGCGAGGCGCTGATGGGGGACGACGCCTTCGGCATCAACCGCGCGACCATCGTGCGCATGGTGGGCGAGGTGGCCGAGGTCGTGAACATGGGCGTCGAGGTGGCGGTCGTCATCGGCGGCGGCAACATCTTTCGCGGCGTCGCCGGCGGCTCCGTGGGCATGGACCGCGCCACGGCCGACTACATGGGGATGCTGGCCACTGTCATGAACGCGCTGGCGCTGGCCGACGCCATGAACAAGCAGGGCCTGATCGCCCGCGTGATGTCGGCCATCGCGATCGAGCAGGTGGTCGAGCCCTACGTGCGTCCCAAGGCCCTGCAGTACCTCGAAGAGGGCAAGGTCGTGATCTTCGCGGCCGGCACCGGCAACCCCTTCTTCACCACCGACACGGCGGCCGCGCTGCGCGGCGCCGAGATCGGCGCCGAGCTGGTGCTGAAGGCGACCAAGGTCGATGGCGTCTACACCGCCGATCCCAAGAAGGATCCGAGCGCCACCCGCTACACCAACCTGAGCTTCGATGAAGCCATCGCACAAAACCTCGGCATCATGGACGCCACGGCCTTCGCGCTGTGCCGCGACCAGAACCTGCCGATCAAGGTGTTCTCGATCTTCAAGAACGGCGCACTCAAGCGTGTCGTGATGGGCGAGGACGAAGGCACCCTCGTGCACGCTTGAGGAGAATGAACCCATGACCATTGCAGACATCCGCAGTGCGACCGACGCCAAGATGAACCAGTCGCTCGCCGCCTTCCAGAACAACCTGACCAAGATCCGTACCGGCCGCGCCAATCCGGCCTTGCTGGATTCGGTCCATGTCGACTACTACGGCTCGTCGGTGCCGCTGTCGCAGGTGGCCAACGTCGCGCTGCTCGACTCCCGCACGATCAGCGTCCAGCCCTGGGAAAAGGGCATGGGTGCCAAGATCGAGAAGGCGATCCGCGAGAGCGACCTGGGCCTCAACCCGGCCTCGATGGGCGACCTGATCCGGGTTCCGCTGCCGCCGATGAGCGAGGAGCGCCGCAAGGAAATGACCAAGCTGGTGCGCAACGAAGGCGAGACCACCAAGATCGCGACGCGCAATCTGCGCCGCGACGCCAACGATGCGATCAAGAAGCTGGTCAAGGACAAGCTGGCCTCGGAAGACGACCAGAAGCGGGCCGAGGCCGAGATCCAGAAAGTGACCGACCGCCACATCGCGGAAATCGACCGCCTGGTGACCGCCAAAGAAGCCGAGATCATGGCTGTTTGAAATGAAACACCCCCGAAGCGCCTGCGGCGCCCCGAGTCGCTGCCAGAGGCAGCGGCTCTTCGAGTCCGTCCAAGCCTGCGCAGGCAGGCTTGGAGCCGCGGACCTCAGCCCCTCGAGGGGGCGATACCAGCGGCCCGGCAAAGCCGGTTCCGCGGTATCCCCGGCACGGGCCCGTGCCGGTTTCATGTGTCGTGGGTCACGCAATGGCGTGGTGGATCACTGAGATGAAACAGGTCGCGCCGGCGGTTCCCCATCACATCGCCATCGTCATGGACGGCAACGGCCGCTGGGCGACGCGCCGCTTCCTGCCGCGCGTCGCGGGGCACAAGCAGGGCGTCGAGTCGCTGCGGCGCTGCGTCAAAGCCTGCGTGGCCCGCAACGTCGCAGTGCTCACCGTGTTCGCCTTTTCGTCCGAGAACTGGAACCGGCCGGTCGAGGAAGTGTCGGGCCTGATGGACCTGATGGTCGGAGCACTGAGCCGCGAGGTGCCGAAGCTGAGCCAGGACGGCGTCCGGCTGCACTTCGTCGGCGAGCGCGGCGGGCTGTCCGAGAAGATGATCGCCGGCCTGGTCCAGGCCGAAACCGCGACGGCGCACAACAGCCGTCTGGTGCTCAATGTCTGCTTCAACTATGGCGGCCGTTGGGACATCGCCCGCGCTGCAGCCCAGGTGGCCGCCCGCGGCCAGCCCCTGACCGAGGCCAATCTCGACGCCGCCATGGCGCTCGCGCACGTGCCCGACCCCGATCTGTTCATCCGCACCGGCGGCGAGCAGCGGCTGTCGAATTTCCTGCTCTGGCAGAGCGCCTACGCGGAACTGTTCTTCAGCGACCGCCTGTGGCCCGAGTTCGACGAGGCAGCCCTCGACCAGGCCATCGCCGCGTTCCAGCGCCGCGAGCGCCGCTACGGCCATACGTCCGAGCAGATCGGCGCCGGCGGTCCAGGCGATCAGCGAGTCGCCTGAGCGCATGCTCAAACAACGCATCATCACTGCGGTCGTCCTGCTGGCGATCCTGCTGCCCGCGCTCTTCTATCCCTCGCACGTGCCCTTCGCCTGCGTGATGCTGGCGCTGATCGGGGCCGCGGCCTGGGAGTGGGGGCGCCTCAACGACTACGGCCCGCGCATGTCGCTGTTCCTGGGCGCCGAGATGGTGCTGCTGTGCGCGCTGTCCTGGTGGCTGGGCCTGCTGCAGAGCCCGCTGCTCGGCGTCTGGATCGTCGCCAGCGCGGCCTGGGTGCTCGGCGGTGCCGCGCTGCTGCGGGTCGCGGTGCCCGGCTGGCCGCGCGTGCCCAAGGGGCTGCGCCTGGTCGGCGGCCTGCTCGCCCTCTGGGTGGCCTGGCTGGCGGCGGTACAGGCACGCATGGTGGGCATCAATTTCCTGCTCTCGATCCTGGTGCTGGTCTGGGTCGCGGACGTCTTCGCGTATTTCACCGGCCGGGCCTTGGGGCTCAAGTTCACCCGCAACAAGCTGGCGCCGACCATCAGTCCCGGCAAGAGCTGGGAGGGTGTCTGGGGCGGCATGGCCGGCGTGGTCGTGCTGGCGCTGGCCTGGGCCTGGGGCGACTCGGCTGCCCAGGCGACGGTCGCCAGCCTCTACACGCGGCTGGCCGAACGGGGCTGGTGGCTGCTGCTGATCGGGGTGGTCTTCATGGCGGCCATGAGCGTGGTCGGCGACCTGGTCGAGTCGCTGATCAAGCGCAGCGCGGGCGCCAAGGACAGCAGTGCCCTGTTGCCCGGCCACGGCGGCGTGCTCGACCGGATCGACGCCTTGCTGCCCACGCTGCCGATCGCCATGATGCTGGCTTTCCTATGATTCCAATCAGACAACGTGTCACGGTGCTCGGTTCGACCGGCTCCGTCGGCGTCAGCACGCTCGATGTGATCGCGCGCCACCCCGAGCGCTTCGAGGTCTTCGCCCTGTCGGCAGCGACCAAGGTGGACGAACTGTTCGCGCAATGCGTGCATTTTTCGCCGCAGTTCGCCGTCATGGCGAGTGCGCCGCATGCGGCGCTTCTGGCCGACAAGTTGAAGGCGAGCGGCTTGCCGACGCGGGTGCTGAGCGGCGAGGGTGCCATCGAGGAGATCGCCTCGCACGAGCAGGCCGACGCCGTGATGGCGGCCATTGTCGGCGCCGCCGGGCTCGGCCCCTGCCTGGCGGCCGCGCGGGCCGGCAAGCGGCTGTTGCTCGCCAACAAGGAGGCGCTGGTGGTCGGTGGCGAGCTGTTCATGCACACGGTCCAGGAAGGCGGCGCGGCGCTGCTGCCGATCGACAGCGAGCATTCGGCGATCTTCCAGTGCCTGCCCGAGGATCGCCGGACCTGGGCCGAGCGCGTCGACCACGTCCTGCTGACGGCCTCCGGCGGCCCGTTCCGGCAGCGCGATCCCCGGACGCTGGCCGAGATCACGCCCGAGCAGGCCTGCGCCCATCCGAATTTCTCGATGGGGCGCAAGATTTCCGTCGACTCGGCCACCATGATGAACAAGGCCCTCGAAGTGATCGAGGCCCGCTGGCTGTTCGACCTGACGCCCGAGCAGGTCAAGGTGGTGATCCACCCGCAGCAGATCATTCACTCGATGGTTCAGTTCCAGGATTCGTCGGTGATCGCGCAGCTCGGAACGCCGGACATGCGGGTGCCGATCGCCTGTGGCCTGGCCTGGCCGGAGCGCATCGAGAGCGGCGCCGGCAGGCTGGACTTTGCCTCGCTGGCGGCCCTGACCTTCGAGGCCGCCGACGCGCTGCGTTTCCCGGGACTGCACCTGGCATGGCATGCGTTGCGGGCTGCGCCCGGGACCACTGCGGTGCTGAATGCGGCCAACGAAGTGGCGGTCGAGGCCTTCCTCGACCGGCGGCTGCGCTTCGACCGCATTCATGCGGTCAACCTGGAAACTTTGGAGCGGGTGCTGCCCTCCAACCCCTCGTCGCTCGCGGACTTGCTCGACCTGGACGCCGGCGCCCGTGCCGCGGCCCGTGCCGCGGCGCTTCGTTTCGCGGCCTGATCCCATTCAACCCCGGGGAATCCGATGCTCACAGTCGTTGCCTTCATCGTCGCGCTCGGCCTGCTGATCGCCGTGCACGAATACGGGCACTACCGGGTCGCGGTCGCTTGCGGCGTCAAGGTGCTTCGTTTCTCCGTGGGCTTCGGCAAGACGCTCTATCGCTGGCAGCCGAAGCGCCAGCATCCGGGCCAGAACACCGAATTCGTGATCGGCGCCTTCCCGATCGGCGGCTACGTCAAGATGCTCGACGAGCGCGAGGGGCCGGTGCCCCCCGAGGAGCGCCATCGCGCCTTCAATACCCAGCCCCTTCGTTCCCGCGCCGCGATCGTTGCCGCCGGCCCGATCGCCAACCTGCTGCTGGCGGTCGTGCTCTACACACTGGTCAACTGGATCGGCGTCCTGGAGCCGGCTGCGACGCTGGCCCGTCCGGTGGCGGCATCGCTGGCCGAGCAGGCGGGACTGCAGGGCGGCGAACACATCGCGCGGGCCGGCTTCGACGGACAACTGGAGGCCGTGCAGTCCTTCGAGGACCTGCGCTGGCGCATGACGCGTGGTGCCCTCGACGGCCGCGACCTGACGCTGGAGATCGCGGGCGAGGGTGGCCGGCCGGCGCGCGAACTCGTGCTGCCGCTGAGCCGCATCGAGGCCAGGGATGCGGATGCGCAGATGTTCCGCAAGATCGGCGTCATCGCACCGATGACCCGCGCCGAGATCGGCGAGGTGATGGCGGGCAGCGCCGCCGAGCGTGCCGGCCTGCGCAACGGCGACCTGGTGCGCTCGGTGGGTGCGACGCCGATCGTCGATGGCCTGCAGCTGCGCGAGGCGATCCGGGCCTCGATCGACAGCGGCCAGCCGCGCACGCAAGCCTGGCAGGTCGAGCGCGGTGGCCAGTCGATCCGCATCGATGTCACGCCAGAGGTCCGCGACGAGCCGACCGGCAAGATCGGCCGCATCGGCGCCTATGTCGGCGCCCCGCCCGAGATGGTGCTGGTGCGACTGGGCGTGGTCGACGGCATCTGGCGCGGCGTGGTCCGCACCTGGGAAGTGTCGGCACTCACCGTTCGCATGATGGGCAAGATGGTGATCGGCGAGGCCTCGCTCAAGAATCTCAGCGGGCCGCTCACGATCGCCGACTACGCCGGCAAGTCCGCCAGCCTGGGACTGACCCAGTACTTGGTGTTCCTGGCCCTGATCAGCGTGAGCCTGGGGGTCTTGAACCTCATGCCGCTGCCGGTCCTCGATGGTGGACACCTGATGTATTATCTTTGGGAGGGCCTGACCGGCAAGAGCGTCTCCGACGCCTGGATGGAAAGGTTTCAGCGCGGCGGTGTCGCGCTGCTGCTGGTCATGATGTCGATTGCACTCTTCAACGACGTCACGCGGCTCTTTGGTTAACTTTTCTGCCAGCCCTTTCCGGCCCTGGCCCAATTCACAGATGAACACAACATTCAGTCGCTTTCGCCTGCGCAGCGTTGCCGCGGTAGTGGCCAGCGCCCTGGCGGCCACGGCGGCCTGGGCGGTCGAGCCTTTCACCGTACGCGACATTCGTGTCGAAGGCCTGCAGCGGGTCGAGCCGGGAACGATCTTCGCCTCGATGCCCCTGCGCGTGGGCGACATCTACAACGACGAACGTGGTTCTGCCGCCATCCGGGCGCTGTTCGACCTGGGTCTGTTCAAGGACGTGCGCATCGACGTCAACGGCAACGTGCTGGTGGTGATCGTCGAGGAGCGGCCGACCATTGCCGATGTCGACTTCGTCGGCACCAAGGAATTCGAGAAGGCGGCGCTGCAGAAGGCTTTGCGCGAGGTCGGCCTGGCCGACGGGCGCCCCTACGACAAGGCGCTGACCGACCGTGCCGAGCAGGAGCTCAAGCGCCAGTACGTGAGCCGCAGCCTCTACAACGCGCAGGTCGTGACCACGGTCACGCCGATCGAGCGCAACCGCGTCAACCTGACCTTCACCGTCACCGAAGGCGACCCGGCGCGTATCCGCGAAGTGCACATCGCCGGCAACAAGGACTTCAGCGAGTCGACCCTGCTGAGCCTGTTCGACCAGGACGCCGGCGGCTGGCTCAGTTGGTACACCAAGTCGAACCAGTATTCGCGCGCCAAGCTCACGGCCGACCTCGAGACGCTGCGCTCGTACTACCTGTCGCGCGGCTACCTCGAGTTCCGCATCGACTCGACGCAGGTGGCGATCTCGCCCGACCGGCAAGACCTCTCGGTCACGGTCAACATCACGGAGGGCGACAAGTTCGTGGTCTCCGGCGTGAAGCTCGACGGCAACTACCTGGGCCGGGAAGAAGAATTCAAGACGCTGGTCACCATCAAGCCCGGCGAGCCCTACAACGCCGAGCAGGTGACCCAGACCACCAAGGCCTTCTCAGACTATTTCGGCTCCTTCGGCTATGCCTTCGCGCGCGTGCAGGCCACGCCCGAGATCGATCGCACGACCAACCGGGTGGCGCTGACCCTGAACGCGCAGCCGGAGCGCCGGGTCTACGTGCGGCGCGTCGCCATCGGTGGCAACAACCGCACGCGCGACGAAGTGATCCGGCGCGAGTTCCGCCAGTACGAGGCCTCCTGGTACGACGGCGACAAGATCAAGCTGTCGCGCGACCGGGTCGACCGCCTGGGCTTCTTCAAGGAAGTCACGGTCGACACGCAGGAGGTGCCGGGCGTGCCCGACCAGGTCGACCTGACGATCGAGGTGACCGAGAAGCCGACCGGCTCGCTGCAGCTGGGCGCCGGCTTCTCGAGCGCCGACAAGGTCAGCCTGACCTTCGGCATCTCGCAGGAGAACGTGTTCGGCTCGGGCAACTACCTCGGCGTGCAGGTCAACACCAGCAAGTACAACCGCACGCTGTCGCTGATCACCACCGACCCCTACTTCACGAAGGAAGGGATCTCGCGCACCTTCAGCCTCTACACCACGACCACCCAGCCCTACTACTCCAACATCGACGGCAACTACAGGCTGACCAATGAGGGCGGGGCGATCCGTTTCGGCGTGCCGTTCAGCGAGCGCGACACGGTGTTCTTCGGCGCCGGCGTGGAGCGTTATCGCTTCGACCCCGGGACCTCCATTGCCGGCTACGTGCCGAACTCCTACCAGACCTATTTCGGCTGCCTCACCGGACCGAGCAACTTCCTGCTGTTTTGCAACAACCCGAGCGTCTCGGGCATCCCGTTGACCATCGGCTGGGCCCGCGACGACCGCGACAGCGCGCTGGTGCCGACCAATGGCGTCCTGCAGCGCGCCAACCTCGAGGTCGGCGTTGGCGGGGACATGAAGTACTACAAGGCCGCCTACCAGTACCAGCAGTTCTTCCCGCTCAGCAAGCAGTACACCTTCGCGATCAATGGCGATCTGGGCTACGCCGGGGCGTACAGCGGCCAGGTCTACCCGATCTTCAAGAACTTCTACGCCGGCGGCCTGGGTTCGGTGCGCGGCTTCGAGCAGAACTCGCTCGGCCCGCGCGACATCCCGTTGCTCGGCCAGACCGTGGGCGCCGCGATCGGCGGCACCAAGAAGGCGGTCTTCAATGCCGAGCTGAGCACGCCGTTCCCGGGCGCCGGCAACGACCGGACGCTGCGTCTCTATACCTTCCTCGATGTCGGCAACGTGTTCGGCGAGCGCACGCCGTGGTCGACCGACGCGCAGTGGGATTCGATCAAGAAGCTGCGGGCTTCGGTGGGCCTGGGCATCAGCTGGGTTTCGCCGCTGGGTCCGCTGCGGATCGCCTATGCCCTCCCGGTCGTGTATCAGCAGGAAGACCTGGGCCAGCTGATCCCCCAGGATAGAATTCAGCGTTTGCAATTCCAGATCGGAACCTCCTTCTAATGACTCCATTGCTCCGTGCCGCCGGCGCGCTGCTTGTTCCTGTCTTCATGGCCGCAGGGATGCCTGCCCATGCGCAGGAAACGTTCCGCATCGGTTTCGTCAATCCGGACCGGGTGCTGCGCGAAGCGCAGCCGGCGAAAGCCGCCCAGGCCAAGCTGGAGGCCGAGTTCCTCAAGCGCGAAAAGGATCTGACGGCACAGGGCGCGGCACTCAAGGCGGCGTCCGAGCAGTTCGATCGGGAGGCGTCGACGCTGTCCGAAAGCCAGCGCTTGGTGCGCCAGAAGGCGCTGGTCGACCAGGATCGGGATTTCCAGCGCCGTCGTCGCGAATTCCAGGAAGACCTGAACGCACGCAAGAACGAAGAGCTGCAGCAGGTCTACGAGCGTGCCAACCGCGTGGTCAAGCAGGTGGCCGAGGCTGAGAAGTACGACGCCATCCTCCAGGAGGCGATCTACATCAACCCGAAGCACGACATCACCGAAAAGGTGATCAAGGCGCTCAACGCGTCGACCAACGCGTCGACCTCCCCCGGCGGCAAGTAGCGCCGTCTATCGGCGTGGCACTGCGGCTAGGCGCAATCGTTGAAGCTCTCGGAGGCGAACTCCAGGGCGATCCCGGGCTCTCGATCGAGCGGCTGGCGCCGCTGGCCACGGCGGAGGGCGACGCGATCGCCTTCCTGAGCCATCCGAAGTACCAGAAAGAGCTTGCGGCCTCGCGCGCAGGCTGCGTGATCGTGGCGCCGGCGATGCGCGAAGCGGCGGCGGCGCGCGGTGCCTTCATCGAGACGGCCGATCCCTATCTCTACTTTGCACGCCTCACCCAGCTCTGGAAGAAGGCCCATGCCCGGCCCGAGGCGGGGCGCATCCATCCCAGCGCGGTGATCGACCCCGACGCGTCGATCGATCCGAGCGCCCGCATCGGCGCCCTGTGCGTGATCGAGCGCGGCGCCCGCATCGGGGCCGACACGGTGCTGAAGTCCGGCGTGACCGTGGCCGAGGACTGCGTGATCGGCGCGCGCTGCCTGCTGCACCCGGGCGTTGTGATCGGCGCCGACGGCTTCGGCCTCGCGCCGCACGAAGGTGCCTGGGTCAAGATCGAGCAGCTCGGCGCGGTGCGTATCGGCGACGACGTCGAGATCGGCGCCAACACCTGCATCGACCGCGGCGCCCTCGAGGACACCGTGATCGAGGACGGCGTTAAGCTCGACAACCTGATCCAGATCGGCCACAACGTGCGCGTCGGCAAGCACACCGCGATGGCCGGCTGCGCCGCCGTCGCCGGCAGTGCCACCATCGGGGCCCATTGCACGATCGGCGGCCGGGCCGGCGTGCTGGGGCACCTGACCATTGCCGACCACGTGCACATCTCGGCCACCTCCCTGGTGACGCGATCCATTCTCAAGCCCGGTCACTACACCGGTGTGTTTCCCATCGACGACAATGCCGCCTGGGAAAAAAACGCTGCCACGCTCAAGCAACTGCACAGTCTGCGGGAGCGCCTCAAGGCGCTGGAAAAAATGACGATGCAGGACAAGAAATCATGACGACGCTCGATATCCATCAAATCCTCAAGCTGCTGCCTCACCGATACCCGTTCCTTCTGGTGGACCGCGTGCTCGAGATGGAGAAGGGCAAGCGCATCACGGCACTCAAGAACGTGACCATGAACGAGCCCTTCTTCAACGGCCATTTCCCGCATCGCCCGGTGATGCCCGGCGTGCTGATGCTGGAGGCGATGGCGCAGGCCGCCGCGCTGCTGTCCTTCCATTCGCTCGACATCGTTCCCGACGACAACACGGTCTACTACTTCGCGGCCATCGACGGAGCCCGCTTCAAACGGCCGGTCGAGCCCGGCGATCAGCTCACGCTCGAAGTCGAGATCGAGCGCATGAAGGCCGGCATCTCCAAGTTCAAGGGCCGTGCGCTGGTCGGCTCCGAACTGGCCTGCGAAGCGACGCTGATGTGCGCGATGCGCCAGATCAACTGACGCTGGCGTTCTTTCTCGCATGACCCTGATCCATTCGACGGCCATCGTCGACTCCCGGGCCGAACTCGACCCCACGGTCCGTGTCGGCCCCTACGCCGTGATCGGCCCGCAGGTGCGGGTCGGCGCCGGCACGACCATCGGCGCCCATTGCGTGATCGAGGGCCGGACCACGCTTGGCCGCGACAACAAGGTGTTCCAGTTCGCCTCGCTGGGCGCGATGCCGCAGGACAAGAAGTACGCCGGCGAACCGACCGAGCTGGTGATCGGCGACCGCAACACGATCCGCGAGTTCTGCACTTTCAATCTCGGGACGGTGCAGGACATCGGCACCACGCGCATCGGCGACGACAACTGGATCATGGCCTACGTGCATATCGCGCACGACTGCCAGCTCGGCAACCAGATCACGATGGCCAACAACGCCACGCTCGCGGGCCATGTCGTGGTGGGCGACTGGGCCACCATCGGCGGTCTGACCGGCGTCCTGCAGCGCATGCGCATCGGTCCCCACGCGATGGTCGGCTTCGCCAGCCACGTCGGCAAGGACGTGCCGCCCTTCATGGTGGTCGACGGCAATCCGCTGGCGGTGCGCGGCGTCAACCTGGTGGGACTGCGCCGGCGCGATTTCGGCAACGAGCGCATTGCGGCCATCCGCGAGATGCACAAGCTGATCTACCGCCAGGGCAAGACGCTCGAGGAGGCGCGGACCGCGATCACCGCGCTGGCCGCGGACACGCCCGATGCCGCTGCGGATGCGGCGCTGATGGACGCCTTCCTCGGAAGCTCGGCCAGCGGCATCGCCCGTTGACTGCATCGATGACGACACACAATTCAGTTTTCCCCCATGCTGCCGCCTGACCCGCGGCGCATGGAACCGGCGCCGCCAGATGCCAGGGATACCGCGGAACCGGCTTCGCCGGGCCGCTGGTATCGCCCCCTTGAGGGGGAGGCGCCTCAGGCGCATCGGGGGAGTTCCATTTCAGCGCGACGTTTCGCGATGGTCGCCGGCGAGGCCTCGGGCGATCTGCTGGCCGGGCTCATGCTCGATGGCCTGCAGGCCCGCTGGCCAGCGATGAAGGCGGTCGGCATCGGCGGTCCGCAGATGCTCGCGCGCGGCTTCGAAACCTGGTGGCCGCAGGAGAAGCTTGCGGTCCGCGGCTATGTCGAGGTGCTGCGCCACTACGCCGAGATCGCCGGCATCCGGCGCCAGTTGCGGGCCCGGCTGCTGCGCGAGTCGCCCGAGATCTTCATCGGCGTCGACGCCCCCGATTTCAACCTCGACCTCGAAGCCGGCTTGCGCGCCCAGGGCATCAAGACTGCGCATTTCGTCTGCCCCTCGATCTGGGCCTGGCGCCCTGAGCGGGTCCGGAAGCTCCGGGCGGCGGCCGATCACGTGCTGTGCATCTTTCCGTTCGAGCCGGCCTTGCTCGACAAGCATGGCATCGCCGCGACCTATGTCGGTCATCCGCTCGCCAAGGTGATCCCGATGACGCCCGACCGGGCGGCCGCGCGCGCCGCGCTCGGGCTCGATCCGGAGGCCCAGGTGGTCGCCATCCTGCCCGGCAGCCGGCGTTCCGAGCTGCGCTACCTGGCGGCGATGTTCTTCGCCGCGGCCGCCTTGATGCTGAAGACCCGGCCCGGGCTGCGCTTCATCTGCCCGGTGCTGCCGGTGCTCAGGGCCGAGATGGAGCAGGTGCTGCAGGCGAGCGGCATGGCCGGGCGGGTGACGCTGCTCGACGGCCAGTCCCACACCGCGCTGGCGGCCTGCGATGTCACGCTGATCGCCAGTGGCACGGCGACGCTCGAGGCGGCGCTGTTCAAGCGGCCGATGGTGATTTCCTACCGCATGAACTCGCTGACCTGGCGGCTGGTCATGCAGCGCAAGCAATTGCAGCCCTGGGTCGGCCTGCCCAACATCCTGAGCGGCGAGTTCGTGGTGCCCGAAGTGCTCCAGGACGCCGCCACCCCGCAGGCGCTGGCCGAGGCCACGCTGGCCTGGCTCGCCTCGCCGGAGAAGGTTCACGCCTTGCAACAACGTTTCAGCGCGATGCATGCAGAATTGCTGCGCGATACGCCGACACTGTGCGCCGATGCGATCCAGAAAGTTCTTGAAGGCTGAGCAGGCCAGTCTCCTGTGGGACGGCCCGGGGCTGATGGCTGGCGTCGACGAGGCGGGCCGCGGTCCGCTGGCCGGCCCGGTGGTGGCCGCGGCCGTGATCCTCGACGACCAGCGGCCGATCCGCGGCCTGGCCGATTCGAAGACCCTGACAGCGCTGCAGCGAGAGCGCCTGCACGACCAGATCCTCGCCAAGGCGCTGTGCTGCTCGGTCGCGCAGGCCAGCGTCGAGGAGATCGATACCCACAACATCCTGCAGGCGACGATGCTGGCGATGCGGCGCGCGGTCGAGGGCCTGCGGCTGAAGCCGGTCAAGGTGCTGGTCGACGGCAACCGGCTGCCGACACTCAACGTGCTGGCCGAGGCGATCGTCAAGGGCGACGCCCGGGTCAAGGCGATCTCGGCGGCGTCGATCCTGGCCAAGGTGCATCGCGACCGGCTGTGCGCGGACCTGCACGCTGAATTCCCGCACTACGGCTTTGCCGGCCACAAGGGCTACGGCACGCCCGAGCACCTCGAGGCGCTGCTGCGCCACGGGGCCTGCGTGCATCACCGGAAATCTTTCAGCCCCGTCGCCGCAGCGCTGGCGCGAACCGCGAGCGCGGCCGAGTCGGTGACCAGCCTCGGCGGAGATTCCCGGTGAGCATCGACGCGGTCAGCCACGTCACGTCGAAGGACAACCCGCTGCTCAAGGAACTGCGCAAGCTGGCGCACGACCCGGGCGCCTATCGCAAGGCCGGCCGGGTCTGGCTCGAAGGCGACCATCTGTGCCGCGCTGCGCGCGAGCGCGGCGTACGGCCAGCGGTCGCGGTGTTCGCCGAATCGCTGTGGCCGACGGCGCGCCACGAATGGGCCGATGCGGCACCGAAGACCGTGCTGCTGCCCGATGCACTGCTGGCGGCTGTCAGCGGGCTCGAATCGCCGGCGCCGATGGGCTTCGTCCTCGACCTGCCGGCGCGGCCGAAGGTCGAGCCGTCGGCGCCCACGGTGGTGCTGGACCGCCTGCAGGACGCCGGCAATGTCGGCTCGATCCTGCGCAGTGCAGCCGCTTTCGGCTTCACCCAGGTCATCGCGCTGAAGGGCACGGCGGCGCTGTGGGCGCCCAAGGTGCTGCGTGCCGGCATGGGGGCCCACTTCGGCCTGCGGCTGATCGAAGGGGTTGGTATCGAGGCGCTCGATGCGCTCGCGGTGCCCTGGATCGCCACCAGCTCGCACCGCGGCGACTGGCTGCACCGGGCCGCGCTGCCCTTTCCCTGTGCCTGGCTGATGGGGCACGAAGGGCAGGGCGTTTCGGCCGCCCTGGAGGCCAGGGCCTCGCGCCACGTCCGGATCGCCCAGCCGGGCGGCGAGGAGTCGCTGAATGTCGCCGCCGCCGCCGCCATCTGCTTGTATGCAAGTGCTGCCGGGGCGGATTCGTAGGGTTCGGCGCCGGGCCGCCCCAAGCTGAGCCGGGCCCCCTCGGGGGCAGCGACGGCACGTCGTGCAAAGCGTGAGGGCTCGGTCAAGACGGCTATAATCAAGGGCTTTCCCGCTCACACCCCGCCCACAGCGCACGCAAGCCAACTCCTCGACGAAAGTCGCAGCCCAACGGTCAGGTTCACGTTTCCTGACGACTTGGGTTCGCTTTGGGCGTCATCCATCCGGAGATCCCAGTGCTTTTGTCTCTCAAGGGAAAATTCCCGCCCGCCATCCTGGCGCTTGCAGACGGCACGGTCTTTCTCGGCAACTCGATCGGCGCCACCGGCGCCACGACCGGCGAGGTGGTGTTCAACACCGCCATGACCGGTTACCAGGAAATCCTGACCGACCCGAGCTATTGCCAGCAGATCGTGACCCTCACGTATCCGCACATCGGCAACTACGGCGTCAACGAGGAAGACATCGAGTCCGACAAGATCCATGCCGCCGGCCTGATCATCAAGGACCTGCCGCTGGTGGCGTCGAACTTCCGCCGCACCGCCACCCTGAGCGACTACCTCGTTCGCGGCAAGACGGTCGCGATCGCCGACATCGACACCCGCAAGCTGACCCGCCATCTGCGCACGAACGGCGCCCAGAACGGCTGCATCCTCGGCCTGGCCGAGGGCGAAACGGTCAGCCAGGCGCTGATCGACAAGGCCGTGGCCGCCGCCAAGGCCGTGCCCAGCATGGCCGGCCTCGACCTCGCCCGCGTGGTGTCGGTCCAGGAAACCTACGAGTGGACCCAGACCGAGTGGAAGCTCGGTTCGGGCTACGGCGTGCAGATCACGCCCAAGTTCCACGTCGTCGCCTTCGACTACGGCGTCAAGAAGAACATTTTGCGCATGATCGCCCAGCGCGGCGCGCGCATCACGGTGGTGCCGGCGCAGACCTCGGCGGCCGACGTGCTCAAGCTGCGTCCGGACGGCATCTTCCTGGCCAACGGCCCCGGCGACCCGGAGCCCTGCGACTACGCGATCGCGGCGGTCAAGGAACTGATCGAAACCGGCATCCCGACCTTCGGCATCTGCCTGGGGCACCAGATCATGGCGCTCGCATCGGGCGCCAAGACCTTCAAGATGAAGTTCGGCCACCATGGCGCCAACCATCCCGTGAAGGACCTGGACAACGGCCGCGTCAGCATCACGAGCCAGAACCACGGCTTCGCGGTCGACGAGAAGAGCCTGCCGGCCAACCTGCGCCCGACCCACATCAGCCTGTTCGACAACACGCTGCAGGGCATGGCCCGTACCGACAAGCCCGCGTTCTGCTTCCAGGGCCACCCCGAGGCCTCGCCCGGCCCGCATGACATCGGCTACCTGTTCGATCGCTTCACGGCACTCATGCAAAGTCACAAAGAAGGACAGAAGAATGCCTAAGCGCACAGATCTGAAAAGCATCCTCATCATCGGCGCCGGCCCGATCATCATCGGCCAGGCCTGCGAGTTCGACTACTCCGGCGTGCAGGCCTGCAAGGCGCTGCGCGAGGAGGGCTACAAGGTCATCCTGATCAACAGCAACCCGGCGACGATCATGACCGACCCGGCCACGGCCGACGTCATCTACATCGAGCCGATCACCTGGCAGACGGTCGAGAAGATCATCGCCAAGGAGCGTCAACTCAATCCAGGTGGTTTTGCGATCCTGCCCACCATGGGCGGCCAGACCGCGCTCAATTGCGCGCTCGACCTGTGGCACAACGGCGTGCTCGACAAGTACAAGGTCGAGCTGATCGGCGCCACGCCCGAGGCCATCGACAAGGCCGAGGACCGCCTGAAGTTCAAGGACGCGATGACCAAGATCGGCCTGGGTTCGGCGCGTTCGGGCATCGCCCATTCGCTCGACGAGGCCTGGGCCGTGCAGAAGACGGTCGGCTTCCCCGTAGTGATCCGCCCGAGCTTCACGCTCGGCGGCACCGGCGGCGGCATCGCCTACAACCCGGAAGAGTTCGAGACCATCTGCAAGCGCGGGCTCGAAGCCTCGCCGACCAACGAGCTCTTGATCGAAGAGTCGCTGCTCGGCTGGAAGGAGTACGAGATGGAGGTCGTGCGCGACAAGGCCGACAACTGCATCATCGTCTGCTCGATCGAGAACCTCGACCCGATGGGCGTGCACACCGGCGACTCGATCACCGTGGCCCCGGCCCAGACCCTGTCCGACAAGGAATACCAGATCCTGCGCAACGCCTCGCTGGCCGTGCTGCGCGAGATCGGCGTCGACACCGGCGGCTCGAACGTGCAGTTCTCGATCAATCCGAAGGACGGCCGGATGGTCGTGATCGAGATGAACCCGCGCGTCTCGCGCTCGTCCGCGCTGGCGTCGAAGGCGACCGGCTTCCCGATCGCCAAGGTCGCAGCCAAGCTGGCGGTCGGCTACACGCTCGACGAACTGCGCAACGAGATCACCGGCGGCGCCACGCCCGCGAGCTTCGAGCCCAGCATCGACTACGTGGTGACCAAGATCCCGCGCTTTGCGTTCGAGAAGTTCCCGCAGGCCGACTCGCGCCTGACGACGCAGATGAAGTCTGTCGGCGAGGTGATGGCGATGGGCCGCACTTTCCAGGAGTCGTTCCAGAAGGCCCTGCGCGGGCTGGAAGTCGGCGTCGACGGCCTCAACGAGAAGACGCAGGACCGCGAAGTGCTCGAGAAGGAGCTCGGCGAGCCCGGCCCCGACCGCATCTGGTACGTCGGCGATGCCTTCGCGATGGGCCTGAGCGTCGACGAAGTCTTCGCGCTGACCAAGATCGATCCGTGGTTCCTGGTGCAGATCGAGGAGATCGTGAAGATCGAGCTCGAACTGGAAACGAAGTCGCTGGATGACATCGACAAGGCGACTTTGCTCGCGCTGAAGAAGAAGGGCTTCTCCGACCGCCGCCTGGCGCGCCAGCTGAAGACCACCGACACCGCGATCCGCGAGAAGCGCCGCGCCCTGGGCGTGCGCCCGGTCTACAAACGGGTCGACACCTGCGCGGCCGAATTCGCCACCAACACCGCCTACATGTACTCGACCTACGAGGACGAGTGCGAGGCCGCGCCGACCACCAACAAGAAGATCATGGTGCTCGGCGGCGGGCCGAACCGCATCGGCCAGGGCATCGAGTTCGACTACTGCTGCGTGCATGCCGCGCTCGCGATGCGCGAGGACGGCTACGAGACCATCATGGTCAACTGCAACCCCGAGACCGTGTCGACCGACTACGACACCAGCGACCGCCTGTACTTCGAGCCGCTGACGCTCGAGGACGTGCTCGAGATCGTCGACAAGGAAAAGCCGACCGGCGTGATCGTGCAGTACGGCGGCCAGACGCCGCTCAAGCTCGCGCTCGACCTGGAAGCCAACGGCGTGCCGATCATCGGCACCAGCCCCGACATGATCGACGCGGCCGAAGACCGCGAGCGTTTCCAGAAGCTGCTGCACGAGCTCGGCCTGCGCCAGCCGCCGAACGCCACCGCGCGCACCGAGCCGGAGGCCCTCGAGAAGGCGGCCGCGCTGGGCTATCCACTGGTGGTGCGCCCGAGCTACGTGCTCGGCGGCCGGGCGATGGAGATCGTCCACGAGCAGCGCGACCTCGAGCGCTACATGCGCGAGGCGGTCAAGGTCAGCAACGATTCGCCGGTGCTGCTGGACCGCTTCCTCAACGACGCGGTCGAATGCGACGTCGACTGCCTGCGCGATGCCGAAGGCACCACCTTGATCGGCGGCGTGATGGAGCACATCGAGCAGGCCGGCGTGCACTCGGGCGACTCCGCCTGTTCGCTGCCGCCCTACAGCCTGAAGGCCGAGACCGTGGGCGAACTCAAGCGCCAGAGCGCCGCGATGGCCAAGGCGCTGAACGTGGTCGGCCTCATGAACGTCCAGTTCGCGATCCAGGAGAAGGACGGCAAGGACGTGATCTACGTGCTCGAGGTCAATCCGCGCGCGTCGCGCACCGTGCCTTACGTCAGCAAGGCGACCGGCATCCAGCTGGCCAAGGTGGCGGCCCGCTGCATGGCGGGCCAGTCGCTGAAGTCGCAGGGCGTGACGAAGGAAGTCACGCCGCCTTACTTCAGCGTCAAGGAAGCCGTGTTCCCGTTCGTCAAGTTCCCGGGCGTGGACACCATTCTCGGCCCTGAGATGAAGTCCACCGGCGAAGTGATGGGCGTGGGCAAGACCTTCGGCGAGGCCTTCGTGAAGTCGCAGATCGGCGCCGGCACCATCCTGCCGAAGTCCGGCAAGGTGTTCATCTCGGTCAAGAACAACGACAAGGCACGGGCCGTCGAAGTCGCCCGCGGCCTTGCCAAGCTCGGCTTCGTGCTGATCGCGACCAAGGGCACGGCGGCGGCGATCAGCGCCGCGGGCATCGCCTGCGCGGTGGTCAACAAGGTCACCGAGGGTCGTCCGCACATCGTCGACATGATCAAGAACAACGAGATTGCGCTGGTCATCAACACGGTGGAAGAGCGCCGCAACGCGATCGCCGACTCGCGCCAGATCCGCACTTCGGCGCTGCTGGCTCGCGTGACCACCTTCACGACCATCTTCGGTGCCGAAGCCGCGGTCGAGGGCATGCAGCACATGGACGAGCTCGGCGTGATCTCGATCCAGGAGATGCATGAACAATTGCTCGAACACTGAGCTCGCCCCCAGGTTGCCCGCACTTCGCGCCGGGCGCCCACCCCCGACCGGGGGCAACACCAGCGGCCCGGCGGAGCCGGTTCCGCGGTGTTCCTCGAACGGGCTTCGCCGCGCTCGCGCTTGATCTGGCGCAGGGGTCGACCGGCTCGCCAGGCACACAATACAGTCGAAGGAGACTTTGCATGGATACGCAGCTGGTCGAGCTCGACCTTGAAGATTGGAGCGCCGCCACGCCGAACGAGGCGTGGATCGCGGCGCTCGAGGCGGGCAAGGTGCTGTACTTTCCGCGGCTCGGCTTCGACCTGCTGCCGCAGGAGCAGGCCCTGTTGTCGCCCGCCGTGCTGTCGCCCGACGTGCGCAACATCAGCCTCGACGCCAGCGGACGCATCAAGGGCGTGGCCGGCGACGAAGCGCGGCAACAGGCGGTGGCGGCGATGATCGGGCGCTTCCGCACCCAGGGGCAGGGGCTGATCCACGGCCTGCTGCCGCACTACGTGCCGGCGCTCCGGATGGCGCCCACCAGCTACCGGCCGGCGCAGGTCGAGACCCGGGTCCAGTCATGGCGCGCCGACGATCGCCGGCTGCACGTCGACGCCTTTCCCTCGCGTCCCAACTACGGCGAGCGCATCCTGCGCGTGTTCACCAACGTCAATCCGCAGGGCGCGCCGCGCGTCTGGCGGGTCGGCGAGCCCTTCGAGGCGGTCGCCCGGCGTTTCCTGCCGCGGGCCAAGCCCTATTCGCGCTGGCAGGCGAAGCTGCTGCGCGCGCTGCGCGTGACCAAGTCGCTGCGCAGCGAGTACGACCACCTGATGCTGCAATTGCACGACGGCATGAAGTCCGACCTGGACTATCAGCAGAAATGCGAGCAGCAGACCGTGCCGTTCCCGGCCGGGTCGGTGTGGGTCTGCTTCTCCGACCAGACCTCGCATGCCGTGATGTCGGGCCAGTACATGCTCGAGCAGACGCTCCATCTGCCCGCCGCAAGGCAATACAATCCCCAATCCAGCCCGCTTGCGATCCTGAGCCGGCTGACCGGACGCACGCTCGTCTGAACTTTTTTTCTCCCTTCGACCGCCGAACGGCAGCGTTCGGCGGTTTCGCTTTCTGGAGCAACGAAATGGCAACCATCCCGATCACCAAGCTGGGCGCACAGAAACTGCGCGAAGAACTCCAGCGTCTGAAGACCGTCGACCGCCCGTGGGTCATCAATGCCATCGCCGAAGCGCGTGCACAGGGCGACCTGAGCGAAAACGCCGAGTACGAGGTCGCCAAGGACCGGCAGGGCTTCATCGAGGGCCGCATCCAGGACATCGAGGGCAAGCTGTCGGCGGCTCAGATCATCGACCCGAGCGAACTCGACGCGGGGGGCAAGGTGGTCTTCGGCTCGACGGTCGAACTCGAGGACGAGAAGACCGGCGAGGCCGTCAGGTACCAGATCGTCGGCGAGGACGAGGCCGACCTCAAGCTCGGGCTCGTCAACGTCTCGAGCCCGATCGCGCGGGCGCTGATCGGCAAGGAAGAGGGCGACACCGCGGAGGTGCGGGCGCCCGGTGGCGTCAAGCGCTACGAGATCGTCGCCGTCAGCTACCTCTGACCGACATCCCGCGCGCATGAAGGACCGCATCGCCCTGCTGGTCGCCGCCTTCTGGTGGGGCAGCCTCTCCACCATCGGCTTCCTGGTGGTGCCGATGCTGTTCGCCCGGCTCGGCAGTCCGGCCGTGGCTGGCAACATGGCGGGCCTGCTGTTCGCGGCCCAGACCTGGGTGGCACTGGCTTGCGGATTGGTGCTGCTGGTGCACTTCCGGGCCCAGGCCGGCGAGCGGATCGACGGGCCGGCCCGGACCGCGATCGGCTGGATCATCACCGCGCTCCTCTTGGCGCTGCTGCAGCAGTACGCGGTCGCGCCGCGGATCCTGGCGCGCGAGAACCTCAAGCTCTGGCACGCGCTCGGCAGCGCCATGTACCTGGGCCAGTGGCTCTGTGCCGGTGTCCTGCTGTGGCGGATGGGGCGCCGCTACTGATCGAGGGCAGCCTCGCCGGGGGCCTGATCAGGCCTTCCAGAAGCGCGTGATCCAGCGCGCCGGCCGGATGAACCGGAAGCGCCGGTTGCGTCGTCCGGCCAGGGCGTCGGGCGGGTTGCATTCCCCGTGGAAGACCATGATCCGCGCGCCTTGCGGCACGAAGGGCTCGCGCCAGTAATTGGTCGGCCAGGTCGGGATGCCGTGGTACTTGAAGCTCGGGCACCAGGCCTCGGGCCAGTAGGCGAGCTTGCCCTGCCGGTACATGAAGTCCGACAGGTAGGCTTGCTCGTTGCGGTATTCGGCCTGCACCTTGTCCATGTTCTGGCGGAAGTTCGCCAGCACGTCGGGATGCGCGCCGATTTCGAAGCGGTACACCGACGAGTTGCCGGTGATGCGCCGACGCCGCCAGGGCCGCTCGTAGTCGTGGATGATCAGGAACTGGCCCGGCTGCTCGAAGAAGTCGTCCAGGGGGCCCACCACCACGACGTCGAGGTCGATGAACAGCGCCGTGCCGCGCAGGCCGTACAGGTCGGCCTCGAAGGTGGTCAGCTTCTTCCAGGCCCGGTCCGGCTGCCCCGGGGCCAGCTCCAGGTCCAGCGGCGGGATCGGGAAGCAGCTGACTTCGCTGCGGATGCCCTTGGGGTCGTCGGTCAGGCAGACGAAGCTGAAGTCGCTGGTGAGATGGCGCCGAACCATCGCGTAGAGGCGGTTGACGTAGTCGGGCCCGTACTTGGTGCCCCATTTCATGCACAGGACGTGTCGCTGGGGCCTGCCCGCAGTCTGGCTCGGCATCCTCAGTCTGCCTGGTTCCGTTTCTTGGCCGAGAGCGGCCGCTTGGCCTTGGCGCGCTTGATCGTGCCGCCGGGCGTCAGCCGCTGGTTGCCGAGCACCCGCAGGGTCTTGATCTCCGGGCGCTGGCCGGCGCGCTTGCTGTACTTGATCACCTTGACGTCGCGCGGCCCGGGCATGCGGTCCTCGTCGACCGTGCGTTCCTTCTCGGGGATCGGCCGCCACAGCACCAGCAGCTTGCCGATGTGCTGGATCGGGGCGGCGTCCAGTTCGTCGGACATCGTCTTGAGCATGGCCTCGCGGGCTGCGCGGTCGTCGGAGAACACGCGCACCTTGATCAGGCCGTGGGCCTTGAGCGCGGCATCGGCCTCCTTGAGGACGGCAGGGGTCAGCCCGTCGCCGCCGATCATGACGATCGGGTCCAGATGGTGCGCTTCGGAGCGGTGCACCTTGCGCTGCGCAGGGGTAAGTTGAATGGCGGGCATCCCCGTATTATCGAGTGTCAATGAACCCCAAACCGAAAACCAAGAAGCTGAACAAGGCGTGGCTGCACGATCACCTCAACGATCCCTACGTGAAACTGGCCAACCGGGAGGGCTATCGCGCCCGTGCCGCGTACAAACTGAAGGAGATCGACGAGACGCTGGGACTCATTCGGCCGGGGCAGCTGGTGGTCGACCTCGGCTCCACGCCGGGCGCCTGGAGCCAGTACGTGAGGCGCCGGATGGCCCCTGCAGGCGCAGCATCGGGCGAGCTGGCCGGCACCATCATCGCGCTCGACATCTTGCCGATGGAGCCGATCGAGGGCGTGACCTTCCTGCAGGGCGATTTCCGCGAGGCCGATGTGCTGGCGAGGCTGGCCGTGGCCATGGACGGCCGGCTGGCCGACGTCGTGGTCTCCGACATGGCGCCCAACCTTTCGGGGATCGCCTCGGCGGACACGGCGCGCGTCGCCCACCTGGTCGAGCTGGCCATCGATTTCGCCCGCCACCACATGAAGCCCGAGGGCGCGCTGGTCGCGAAACTGTTCCACGGCAGCGGCTACGCCGAGCTGACCCGGCTCTTCAAGGACAACTTCCGCACCGTCAAGCCCATCAAACCCAAGGCTTCGCGCGACAAGTCGTCGGAGACCTTCATGGTCGGGATCGGCCTCAAAGGCCTTGATACCAATTGATACGTACCAAAAACCGCTTGTGCCCTATGGCTGCTCTGGGGAATTTACGGGTTTTCGCAGGTTGAAAAGCCTAAAATAGTCGCCAATTGCCGCCCACAGTGCGCTTTTTCGAGTCCTATTTTTTGCGCGCCCCCGACTGGAGTTTCGTTTGAACAATCAGTGGTTTTCCAAAGTTGCCGTCTGGCTTGTCATCGCGATGGTGTTGTTCACTGTGTTCAAGCAGTTCGACACCCGCGGCGCAGCCGGTGCGGGCAACATCGGCTACAGCGACTTCCTCGAGGAAGTTCGCGGCAACCGCATCAAGAGCGCGACCATCCAGGAAGGCCAGGGAGGCAGCGAGATCGTCGCCATTACCAATGACGACCGCAAGATCCGCACCACCGCCACCTACCTCGACCGTGGCCTGGTCGGCGACCTGATCGCCAACAACGTCAAGTTCGACGTCAAGCCGCGCGAGGAGGGCTCCCTCCTGATGACGCTGCTGGTCAGCTGGGGTCCGATGCTGCTGCTGATCGGCGTCTGGGTCTACTTCATGCGGCAGATGCAGGGCGGCGGCAAGGGCGGCGCCTTCAGCTTCGGCAAGAGCAAGGCGCGGATGCTCGACGAGAACACCAACCAGGTCACCTTCGCCGACGTCGCGGGTTGCGACGAGGCCAAGGAAGAAGTCAAGGAAGTGGTCGACTTCCTGAAGGATCCGGCCCGCTTCCAGAAACTCGGCGGCCGGATTCCGCGCGGCCTGCTGCTGGTCGGCCCTCCCGGCACCGGCAAGACCCTGCTGGCCAAGAGCATCGCCGGCGAGGCCAAGGTGCCGTTCTTCTCGATCTCGGGTTCCGACTTCGTCGAGATGTTCGTCGGCGTCGGCGCGGCCCGTGTGCGCGACATGTTCGAGAACGCCAAGAAGAACGCCCCCTGCATCATCTTCATCGACGAAATCGACGCCGTCGGGCGCCAGCGCGGCGCCGGCCTCGGTGGCGGCAACGACGAGCGCGAACAGACCTTGAACCAGATGCTGGTCGAGATGGACGGTTTCGAGACCAATCTCGGCGTGATCGTGGTGGCTGCGACCAACCGCCCGGACATCCTCGACGCCGCCTTGCTGCGCCCCGGCCGTTTCGACCGCCAGGTCTACGTGACGCTGCCGGACATCCGCGGCCGCGAGCAGATCCTCAACGTCCACATGCGCAAGGTGCCGCTCGGCCAGGATGTCAACGCGAGCATCATCGCCCGCGGCACGCCCGGCATGTCGGGTGCCGACCTGGCCAATCTCTGCAACGAGGCCGCGCTGATGGCCGCACGCCGCAACGCGCGCGTGGTCGAGATGCAGGACTTCGAGAAGGCCAAGGACAAGATCTTCATGGGCCCCGAGCGCAAGAGCATGGTGATGCCCGAGGAAGAGCGCCGCAACACGGCCTACCACGAGTCCGGCCATGCGCTGATCGGCAAGCTGCTGCCCAAGTGCGATCCGGTGCACAAGGTGACCATCATCCCGCGCGGCCGCGCACTCGGCGTCACCATGAGCCTGCCGGCGCAAGACCGCTACAGCTACGACCGCGAGTACATGCTGAACCAGATCAGCATGCTGTTCGGCGGCCGCATCGCCGAGGAAGTGTTCATGCACCAGATGACCACCGGCGCCAGCAACGACTTCGAGCGCGCGACCCAGATCGCCCGCGACATGGTGATGCGCTACGGCATGACCGAATCGCTGGGCCCGATGGTCTATGCCGAGAACGAAGGCGAGGTGTTCCTGGGCCGCTCGGTCACCAAGACCACCAACATGAGCGAGTCGACCATGCAGAAGGTCGATGCCGAAGTCCGCCGCATCATCGACGAGCAGTACGCCCTGGCGCGCCGCCTGATCGAGGAGAACAGCGACAAGATGCACGCCATGGCCAAGGCCCTGCTCGAATGGGAAACCATCGACGCCGAGCAGCTCGACGACATCATGGCCGGCCGTGCACCGCGTCCGCCGAAGGACTGGACCCCGCGCATCCCGCCGTCGAACAGCGGCGGCGGCAGTGGCGGCACGCCGGCGGTGACCCCCGATCCGGCACCGACTGCCGCCTGAGCATGATGCTCTGGCAATCGACGGGGCCTCTGGCCCCGTTTTTCATGGTCGGGCACCGCGCATGACTGTTTCAGTGTGGCGCACGGCGCGCTTCGCCATCGACCTCGCGCGACCCCAGGTGATGGGCATCGTCAACGTCACGCCCGACTCGTTCTCCGACGGCGGGGCGCATGCATCGACAGCGGGCGCGGTCGCGCATTGCGTGCGGCTGGTCGAGGAGGGCGCGGACATCCTGGACATCGGCGGCGAGTCGACGCGGCCCGGCAGTCCGGCCGTGCCGCTCGACGCCGAACTCGCGCGCGTGCTGCCGGTGGTGCGCGAGGCGGTCGCGCTGGGGGTGCCGATCTCGGTCGATACCTACAAGCCGGAGGTGATGCGCGCCGTGCTGGACCTGGGTGCCGACATCGTCAACGACGTCTGGGCACTGCGGCAGCCCGGCGCGATGCAGGCGGTGGCGGCGCACCCTGCCTGCGGGATCTGCCTGATGCACATGCACCGCGATCCGCAGACGATGCAGGCGGCGCCGATGGAGGGCGACGTGGTGCCCGTCGTGCGCAGCTTCCTCGAGCGGCAGGCGCAGGCGCTGGCCGGACTCGGGGTCGACGCGTCGCGCATCGTGCTCGACCCGGGCATCGGTTTCGGCAAGACCGTCGAACAGAATTTCGCGCTGCTGGCGCGCCAGCGGGAATTGCTTGCAGGCGGCTGGCCGGTGCTGGCAGGCTGGTCGCGAAAGTCCTCGCTCGGCACCGTCACCGGCATTGCCGCTGCCGGCGAACGCATGGTTCCCAGCGTGGCCGCGGTGGTGCTGGCGGTCGAACGGGGCGCCGCCATCGTCCGCGTGCACGATGTGCGCGAGACCGTCGCCGCGCTCGCCGTGTGGCGGGCGATGACGCAGCAACAAGGATAGAAAAGCAATGACAAGAAGATATTTCGGTACCGACGGCATTCGCGGCACGGTGGGCCAGCCGCCGATCACCCCGGACTTCGTGCTGCGGCTCGCGCATGCGGTCGGTCGCGTGCTCAAGAAGACCGAGGCACGACCGACCGTGCTGATCGGCAAGGACACCCGCATCTCGGGCTACATGCTCGAATCGGCACTCGAATCCGGCTTCAATTCGGCCGGCGTCGATGTCGTGCTGCTCGGACCCCTGCCGACGCCCGGCGTCGCCTATCTGACGCGCGCGCAGCGCGCCAGCCTGGGCGTGGTGATCAGCGCCAGCCACAACGCCTTTCCCGACAACGGCATCAAGTTCTTCAGCGCCCAGGGCACCAAGCTCAGCGACGACTGGGAGCTGGCGGTCGAGGCGGCCCTCGAGGAAGCCCCGGTCTGGGCCGACTCGGCGCAACTCGGCAAGGCGCGCCGGCTCAACGATGCGCCGGGGCGCTACACGGAGTTCTGCAAGAGCACCTTCGCCAACGACCTCACGCTGCGCGGCATGAAGCTGGTGGTCGACGCCGCCCACGGCGCTGCCTACCAGGTGGCGCCGCAGGTCTTCCATGAGCTGGGTGCCGACGTGGTCAGCATCGGCTGCGCGCCCGACGGGCTCAACATCAACAAGGGCGTCGGGGCCACCCATCCCGGGGCCTTGATTGCCGCGGTCCGCGCCCATGCCGCCGACTACGGCATCGCGCTCGACGGCGACGCCGACCGTCTGCAGCTGGTGGATGCCGATGGGCGCCTCTTCAACGGCGACGAGTTGCTCTACCTGATCGTGATGGAGCGCGTCGCGCGCGGCGACAAGCCGGCCGGCGTGGTCGGCACCCTGATGACCAACAAGGCGATCGAGATGGCCTTGAAGGGGCAGGGCATCGAGCTGGTGCGCGCCAAGGTCGGCGACCGCTATGTGCTCGAAGAACTCGAAAAGCGCCGCTGGCTGCTCGGCGGCGAGGGTTCGGGCCACCTGCTGGCGCTCGATCGCCACACCACCGGCGACGGCATCGTGAGCGCGCTCCAGGTGCTGCAGGCCTGCGTGCGCAGCGGGCGGCGCGTGGGCGAACTGCTGGCCGGCGTGAGCCTCTTCCCTCAGACGCTCATCAATGTCCGCCTGGCCGAGGGGCAGGACTGGAAAGCCAACAAGGCGCTGGCCGCCGAGAGCGAGCGCGCCGAGCGAGAGCTCGGCGACAGCGGACGGGTGCTGATCCGTGCCAGCGGCACCGAGCCGCTGCTGCGCGTGATGGTCGAGGCGCGCGATGCGGTGCAGGCCGAGGCCTGTGCGCGCCGCATCGCGGAGACGGTGAAGCTCGCCTAGAGCGCCGGCCATGGGCAACGCGATCGACATCGTGATGGCCGACTATCGCGACCCTGCGCACGCGCGAGCGGTCGTGAACCTGCTCGACGCCTATGCGCGGGATCCTGCGGGCGGCGGCGAGCCGCTGGCGCCGGAGGTGCTCGCCGGCTTGCCGGAGGCGCTCGCGGCGCGGCCCCAGGCCTTCAGCGTGCTGGCCTACGCAGGCGAGCAGCCGATCGGGCTGGTCAATTGCATCGAGGGCTTCTCGACCTTCGCTTGCCGACCGCTGGTCAACGTGCACGACGTGGTCGTGCTGGCCAGCCACCGCGGCCAGCGGGTGGCGCAACGCATGCTGGAACGGGTCGCGGCCGAGGCGCGCGCCCGCGGCGCCTGCAAGCTCACGCTGGAAGTGCTGTCGGGTAATCCGAGCGCGCTGCGCGCCTACGAGCGCGAGGGCTTCCAGCGCTACCAACTCGACCCCGCCTTCGGCACCGCGCTTTTCCTCCAGAAGAAGCTGTGAAAAAGCCGCCGGCACCCGAGGGTGCGCGGCGGCTCGATTCAATGGGTTCGATCAGAACCGGGTCACGGGCATGGCGTCGTCCCCGGGCTTGGCCGGTGCGTACTTGCCCAGCTCCCACTTGGCGATCGCGTTGCGGTGCACTTCGTCCGGGCCGTCGGCGAAGCGCAGCGTGCGGGCGCCGGCGTAGGCATAGGCGAGCGGGAAGTCGTCGCACATGCCGCCGCCGCCGTGCACCTGCATCGCCCAGTCGATCACCTGGCAGGCCATGTTCGGCGCCACGACCTTGATCATCGCGATCTCGGTCTTTGCGACCTTGTTGCCGGCCACGTCCATCAGCCAGGCCGCCTTGAGCGTCAGCAGGCGCGCCATGTCGATCTTGCAGCGGGCTTCGGCGATGCGCTCCTGCGTCACGGTCTGCGAGGCGACGGTCTTGCCGAAGGCCACGCGCGAGCTGGCACGCTTGCACATCAATTCGAGCGCGCGCTCGGCCAGGCCGATCAGGCGCATGCAGTGGTGGATGCGTCCCGGGCCGAGGCGGCCCTGGGCGATCTCGAAGCCGCGGCCCTCGCCGAGCAGGATGTTGCCGACCGGCACGCGCACGTTCTCGAACAGCATCTCGACGTGGCCGTGCGGTGCGTCGTCATAGCCCATCACGTTGAGCGGACGCAGGATCTTGATGCCCTTGGCATCGGCCGGCACGATCACCATGCTCTGCTGCGAATGCTTGGGCGCGTCGGGTTCCGACTTGCCCATCGTGATGAAGACCTTGCAGCGCGGGTCGGCAGCGCCCGAGATCCACCACTTGCGGCCGTTGATGACGTACTCGTCGCCCTGGCGCTCGATGCGGGTCGAGATGTTGGTGGCGTCGCTCGATGCGACGTCGGGTTCGGTCATCGCGAAGGCGGAGCGGATCTCGCCTTCGAGCAGCGGCTTGAGCCAGCGTGCCTTGATCTCTTCGGAGCCATAGCGCGCGATGGTTTCCATATTGCCGGTGTCGGGCGCCGAGCAGTTGAAGGCTTCGCTGGCCCATGGCACCCGGCCCATGATCTCGGCCAGCGGCGCGTATTCCTGGTTGGTCAGGCCGGCGCCGGCGTAGCCCGAGGCGGCGGCGCTGTCGACCGGCAGGAACAGGTTCCACAACCCCTGCGCCTTGGCCTTGGCCTTGACCTTCTCGACCGTTTCGAGCGCACTCCAGCGCTTGCCGGCCGCCGTGTTGGCCGCCAGCTCGGCTGCGTACGCGGGCTCCGCGGGGTAGATGTGCTCGTCCATGAAAGCGCTGACGCGCTCTTGCAGCTCTTTGGTCTTGGCCGAGTATTCGAAGTCCATGTCGTCTCCAGGTGGGTAATCGTTCAGGCGGCCCCTGCCGCCCCCGTCATGCTTTCTTGGCGAATTGCCAGGCCATTTCGGCCATCGGTCGCGCGCCGCGGCCCGATGCCACGGCTTGTTCGCTCGATGCGGTTCCGGCCTCGACCCGCTTGGCGATCCCTTGCAGGATCGCGGCGATGCGGAACATGTTGTAGGCCAGGTAGAAATTCCAGTCCGGTGCCAGCGCCTCGGGCGTCGTGAGCCCGGTGCGGTCGCAGTAGCGGCGGATGTATTCGCTTTCGGTCGGGATGCCCAGGCTCTTCAGGTCGAGGCCGCCGACCCCGCGCGACATCGCGTGGGGTATGTGCCAGGCCATGCAGTGGTAGCTGAAGTCGGCCAGCGGATGGCCGAGCGTCGACAGTTCCCAGTCGAGCACCGCGATCGCGCGCGGCTCGGTGGCGTGGAACATCAGGTTGTCGAGCCGGAAGTCGCCGTGCACGATCGAGCTCATCGATTCGTCGCGGGCGCTGGCCGGGATGTGGGCCGGCAGCCATTCCATGAGCCGATCCATCTCGGGGATCGGCTGCGTGACCGAGGCCATGTACTGCTTGCTCCAGCGCCCGATCTGGCGCTCGAAGTAGTTGCCGGGCTTTCCGTAGTCGGCCAGGCCGCGCTCGGCAAACCTGACCGTGTGCAGCGCCGCGATGACACGGTTCATCTCGTCGTAGATGGCCGTGCGGGTGGCGTTGTCCATGCCGGGCAGCGATTGATCCCACAGGATGCGGCCGGCCATGAACTCCATCACGTAGAAGGCGCGCCCGATGATGGATTCGTCCTCGCACAGGCAGTACATCCGCGGCACCGGCACGTCGGTGCCCGCGAGCCCGCTCATGACCTTGAACTCGCGCTCGACCGCGTGGGCCGACGGCAGCAGTTTGGCCACCGGACCCGGCTTGGCGCGCATCACGTAGCTTTGCGATGGGGTGACGAGCTTGTAGGTCGGATTCGACTGCCCGCCCTTGAACATCTCGATCGTGAGCGGCCCCTTGAAGCCGTCGAGGTTCTTCTGCAGCCAGGCGGTGAGTGCGTCGATGTCGACGAGGTGCTGCTGCGAGACGGCACGCGTGCCGACGAAATTGTCGAAGTCCTGGGTCATGTCTCTTCTTTATTGGTCATCGGCTTCGGAGATCCGCATCAGCGCGGCGCGGTCGAGCACCACCAGCCCGCCCGATTCGATGCGGATCGCTTCCTCGCGCTCCATCGCCTTGAGCTCCTGGTTGACGCGCTGGCGCGAGGCGCCCAGCAACTGGGCGAGCTCCTCCTGGGCCAGGTGCAGGCCGATGCGCATCTGGCTGCCGTCCGCCAGGTTCGGCACCCCGTAGCTGCGCACCAGATGGATCAGCTGCTTGGCCAGCCGTGCGCGCAAGGGCAGCGTATTGAGGTCTTCGACCAGCCCGAACAGCTGCCGGATGCGGCGCGCCTGCAGCCGCATCAGCGCTTCGTAGAGCTCGACGTGGTTCGACAGGATCTTCTGGAAGTCGGCCCGCGCCACGCACAGGATCGTCGTGTCGCCATGCGCATAGGCATCGTGCGTGCGCCGGTCGCCGTCGAAGATCGCCACGTCGCCGAACCAGATGCCCGGCTCGACGTACGTGAGCGTCACCTGCTTGCCCGAGACTGCCGTCGAGCTCACGCGCACCGCGCCCTTCGCGCAGGCGATCCACTGTTCGGGCGGATCGCCGCGCGCGGCGATCAGCTCGCCGTCCTTGTAGCGTTTGACGAATGCACATCGGAGGATGTCGTGGCGAAGAGAAGGTGAAAGGGAAGAGAACCAGCGACCACTGTTGATCGCTTCACGTTCTTCGATGGTAAGAATGGGGTCGTCCATGGACTGTCCTGTCGGTGACTGAAAGGCTAGGGGTTGTCACGGGAGCGACGCGCCCGTCATTCGTAGCGGGGCGTCTCCTTGGCGAGGAAGGCGGCGATGCCGATGCCCGCGTTGGGGTGGTGCAGGTTGCGCACGAAGTGGTCGCGCTCCTGCGACAGCTGCGACACCAGCGTCGCGCCGCGGGCGTCGCTGAGCAATTCCTTGATGCTGGCCAGCGCATTCGGCGCCCGGGCATTGAGCTTGGCGGCCAGCGCCAGCGCGGCGGCCAGCGCCTGGCCGTTCTCGGTCAGCTGGTTGACCAGCCCGAGCTGATGCAGGCGCGCCGGTTCCAGCCGCTCGCCCTGCATCAGCCATTCGCTCGCGAGCTGGCGCGGCAAGGCCCGCGCCAGGTGCCAGCTCAGGCCGCCGTCCGGCGACAGGCCGACGTTGCTGTACGACGCCGCGAACACCGCATCGCGCGCCGACACCACGAAGTCGCAGGCCAGTGCCAGAGAAAAGCCGGCGCCGGCCGCCGCGCCCTCGACCGCCGCGATGATCGGCTTCGGGAAGGTGCGGATCGAGTCGATCCAGGTATGGAGCGCCTCGATGCTCTCGGCCTGCACCGAGGGCTCGCGGTCGCGGTTGGCCGACAGCCGCTGCAGCGAGCCGCCGGCGCAGAACCACTTGCCTTCGCCGACGATCACGACGCTCTTGATCTCCTGGCTGCTCTCGGCGCCGTTCAGCGCCTCGATGCCGGCGGCGTACATCTCGGGGCCCAGCGCATTGCGCATCGAGGGGTTGGACAGGGTCAGCACCATGGTGCCCCCTTCGCTGGTGCTTTTGAGTTCTGCGGTCATGGTGCTTGGCTTACTCTTCGAGGTGGGTGAGGCTCAGGCCGAGGGCGCCGCGGCGGCGCAGCCACGGACTCGGGCGATAGCGCGGATCGCCGTAGACGGTCTGCAGGTTGAACAGGACTTCCAGCATGTTGGTCGGGCCGTAGAGGTCGCCCATGGCCAGCGGCCCCTGCGGGTAGCCGAGCCCGAGCCGGACCGCGAGCTCGAGATCGGCCGGCGAGCAAACGCCCTGCTGGCACATGTCGGAGGCGATGTTCACGACGGTCGCCACCACGCGCTGGGTGACGAAGCCGCCGCTGTCGCGGATCACGCTGACCGCTTTGCCGTCGCCGGCAAAGAGGGCGTGCGCCGCGTCGCGCATGTCGCGCCGGGTGGCCGGGTTGGTCGCCAGCACGCGGCGCTTGGTGGCCGCGTCGTCCACCATCAGGTCGATGCCGACCGTGCGGGTGGCGTCGAGGCGCTCGACCGCGGCCACGGTGGTGACGTCGAAGCCGAGGGGCGCGACCAGGATCAGCGCCGTGGCGGAAGGCTCGGCACCGCTTTCGAGCTGCGCGCCCAGCCCATGCACCAGTCGCAGCAGTTCGGGACGACGGGCCGCGCGCGGCGAGACCCAGACCGGCGGCAAGGCGTCGACCTTCGGCACCGGCGGCTCGGCCGGCTTCTGCATCTCGCCATCGGGATAGCGATAGAAGCCTTCGCCGGTCTTGCGGCCCAGCGCGCCTGCGGCCAGGCGCTGTGCCGTGATGACGCTGGGACGGAAGCGCGGCTCCTCGTAGTACTGGTGGTAGATCGACTCCATCACCGGATGGGAGACATCGAGGGCGGTCAGGTCGAGCAGTTCGAAGGGGCCGAGGCGAAAACCCGCCTGGTCGCGCAGGATGCGGTCGATCGTGGCGAAGTCGGCCACGCCCTCGCCGGCGATGCGCAGCGCCTCGGTGCCGTAGCCGCGACCGGCGTGGTTGACGATGAAGCCGGGCGTGTCCTTGGCCTGCACCGCACTGTGGCCCATCTGCTCGGCGTAGGCGGCCAGTTGACGGCAGTGCTCGGGCTCGGTCTTGAAGCCGGCCACCACCTCGACCACCTTCATCAGCGGCACCGGATTGAAGAAGTGGAAGCCGGCCATCCGCCCCGGGTGCTTCAAGGCGGCCGCGATCGCGGTCACCGACAGCGAAGAGGTGTTGGTGGCCAGCGTGGCCGACGACGAGACCACGGTCTCGAGTTGCCGGAACAGCTGGCGCTTGACCTCCAGGTCCTCGACCACGGCTTCGATCACCAGGTCGCAGGCGGCGAGCGCCTGCACCGAGTCGACGGCCAGCACGCGCGCAGCCAGGGCGTCGCGCTGGGCCGCGTCGAGCTTGCCCTTGTCGAGTTGCTTCTGCCACTGCGCGAGCAGGGCCTCGCGCCCGCGTGCCGCGGCGCCTTCGAAGCTGTCGAGCAGCAGCACCCGACTCCCGGCTTGCGCCGCGATCTGGGCGATGCCTCGCCCCATGGCACCGGCACCGATGACGCCGATGTTGGAAAATTTCACGGTCATTTGATAATTGTCTCTCTATGAATGTTCGCCCCTGACCCTCGTGTCAGAATGTGTCAACTTTCGATTGCTATTGCGGCAGCCCATTTTGCAATTCCCACGACGCGCGGCGAGCCTGCTCATTTTCGGCCTCGCCCTTGAATCATCCGCCTTGACGATCGGACGGCCCCAAGGCGCCGTCTGGATCGGCAAGCCGTTGGACGTGGTGATTCCGCTTTCGGTCGACGCGGCGGAGGGCGGCGAATCCTTGTGTCTGCACGCCGACGTGCTGCAGGGCGACACCGCGATCTCCGACCGGCGCGTGACCGTATCGCTCGAGACCGGGTCGACGGGATCCCGCGCCCGTGTCCGTTCGACAGTGCCGATCGAGGAGCCGGTGGTGACGCTGACCCTCAGGGCCGGCTGCGACCTGAAGTCCATTCGCAACTACGTGCTGCTGGCCGATGTGCCGGTCGATGCCGCGCTGCCCGCGGCGGCGGCACCCGCGGCCCGCCAGATGCCCGAGTTCGCGCCAGCGCCGCGGCCAGCCGCACGCCCCGTCTCTCGCGC
>NZ_JBFUHO010000047.1:0-56465 GCF_056402355.1 Variovorax sp. P4_B11 | reverse complement strand
GCTGGCACCGACGCCCCGRGTCGCGCCCGAGCTGGCCTGGCTGCGCGCCAACGCCGCCGCCGGCGCCGCGATGCAGCCGGCCGTCACCTGGATCGGCCACGCCACGACGATGGTGCAGCTCGGCGGCCTCACGGTGCTGACCGACCCGATGTTCTCGCATCGGGCCTCGCCGCTGCCGCTGCTCGGCCCGCGGCGCCATGCGGCCCCGGGGCTGTCGCTGGCCGAACTGCCGCGCGTGGACCTGGTGCTGGTCTCGCACAACCACTACGACCATCTCGATGTGGCCTCCGTGCTCGCGTTGAACCGCCAGCCCGGCGGCCCGCCGCTGTTCGTGGTGCCGCTCGGGCTCAAGACCTGGCTGGCGGCGCGCGGCATCACGCGCACGATCGAGCTGGACTGGTGGGACCGGCAGCGCCTCCAAGGCCCGAACGGTGCCGTCGAGGTGGCGCTGGTGCCGGCACAGCACTGGTCCTCGCGCAGCCCGCGCGACGCCCTGGCCACGCTGTGGGGCGGCTTCGCCGTGCTGGCGCCGGACTGCCACCTGCTGTTCACGGGCGACACCGGCTATTCGCGCGACTTCAGCGACATCCGCGCGCACTTCGCCGACCGGCAGAGCGACGAACTGGGCGGCGGCTTCGACATCGCCCTGATCCCGATCGGCTCCTACGCGCCGCGCTGGTTCATGCGCGACCAGCACGTGGATGTCGAGGAAGCGCTGCGCATCCATGTCGATCTCGGCGCCAAGCGCTCCCTCGGCATCCACTGGGGCGTGTTCCAGCTGACCGACGAGGCGCTCGACGAGCCGCCGCGCAGGCTCGCGGAACTGCGCGCCGCGCAGGGCATGGCGGAGGCGCAGTTCTTCGTGACGGCGATCGGCGAGACGCGCCGGTTGCCGCCGCGCGAGCCGATCATCCGGCCTTCCGGAACGTGAGGTTGATGCGACAGTCACCCAGCAGCGGATGCTGCGCGTCCTTCAGCGGCAGCACGCCATGGAAGTTGAGCCGCGCCGGGCCACCCCACACGACCACGTCGCCGTGGGCCAGCGGCACGCGCTGCAGCTTGTCCGTGCGCCGCGTGCCGCCGAACTGGAACATGGCCGGGACGCCGAGCGATACCGAGACGATCGGCTGGCCGTGGTCGCGCTCGTCGCGGTCCTGGTGCAATGACAGCCGCGTGCCGGGCTGGTAGCGGTTGACCAGGCACGCGTCGGGCGCGAAGCCCTCGAAGCCGGCTTCGGCCGCGGCTTCGGCCGCCAGTTGCGAGAACTCGGCCGGCATGCGCGGCCAGGGCCGCCCGCTGTCGGGATCGTTGGCGTCGTAACGGTAGCCGCGGCGGTCGCTGACCCAGCCCAGCGCGCCGCAGTTGGTCATCGCCACCTGCATCCGGAAACCGCCCGGCGTGACCAGGTGGCGAAACGGCGCCGCCTCGACCACCCGTTGCACGGCCGCCAGCAAGGCGGCGTCGCGGCCGATCGCGAATCGCCGCAACACCACCGCGCCTGGCGCGAGCGGCTCGCGCCAGGGGGCTTCGGCCTCGAACAGGTCCAGCGTCATGGTTCAGGTCGCGTCGTGGAAGATGATGCCGAGCGTATGCCGGCGGCCCGAGCGCACCTGGCTCACGCCATGCCGCAGGTTGACCCGGTAGACGCCGCGCGTGCCCTGCACCGGCCGCTGGTGCACCGCGATCACCGCCGCGTCGCCCTGGCGCAGCGGCAGCACCATCGGCCGCGACTGCATGCGCGGCCGCTGCTCGGTCAGGACGAATTCTCCGCCCGTGAAATCGCGGTCGGGCTCGGACAGCAGCAGCACCAGCTGCAGCGGAAAGACATGCTCGCCGTACAGGTCCTGGTGCAGGCAGTTGTAGTCGCCCGGGCCGTACTGCAGCAGCAGCGGCGTCGGCCGCAGCTGCCCTGCCGCATGGCAGCGCGCGATGAACTCGGCATGCTGCGGCGGAAAGCGCACGTCGATGCCCATGGCCTGGTTCCAGCGGTTGGCGATGGGCACGAGCTGCGGGTAGACCGACTCGCGCAGGCCCGCGACCAGCGCCGGCAGCGGATGGTCGAAGTACTTGTACTCGCCGCGGCCGAAGCCGTGGCGCTCCATCACGACGCGGCTGCGAAACGCCGCCGATTCGGCATACAGCGCGGCCATCGAGCGGCATTGGTCGGGCGTCAGCAGGCCCTGGATCACGGCGCTCCCCTGCGCATCGAGATCGTTGTCCACCTGCGCCCAGTCGACGCCATCCAGGTCCCGCGCACTCATGACGGCTGCGCCTCCCGACGCAGCAGCGCACCCTTGCGCTCCACGCCCCAGCGGTAGCCCGAGAGGCTGCCGTCGCTGCGCACCACGCGGTGGCAGGGGATCGCCACCGCCAGGGTGTTGGCTCCGCAGGCCTGGGCCACGGCGCGCGTCGACTTCGGCGCGCCGATGCGCTCGGCGATCTCGCTGTAGCTCGCGGTGGTGCCGGCGGGGATTTCGCGCAGCGCCTGCCAGACGCGCAGCTGGAAGGCCGTGCCGCGCAGGTCCAGCGGCAGGTCGAGCCCGAGGGCCGGGGCCTCGACGAAGCCGACCACCCGGGCGACCAGGGCCTCGAAGCCGGCATCGCCGCCGAGCAGCCGGGCCTTCGGGAACCGGTCCTGCAGCTCGCGCGCCAGCGCATCGGGATCGTCGCCCAGCGCGATCGCGCAGACCCCGCGATCGCTCTGCGCCACCAGGATCGAACCGAGCGCGCACTCGCCGATGGCGAAGCGGATCTCGGTGTCGGCCCCGCCGGCCCGCCAGGCCGTCGGCGTCATGCCGAGCGTCCGGTCGGCATCCTCGTAGAAGCGGCCATTGGAGTTGTAGCCGGCGTTGTAGATCGCGCTCGTCACCGAGTCGCTGCGCACCAGCGCCTCGCGCACACGATGGGCCCGATGCGCCGCTGCGTAGGCCTTCGGGGTGAATCCCGTGATTTCCTTGAAGAGCCGGTGGAGATGGGAGGCGCTGAGGCCGGCGCGCGCCGCCAGTTCGTCGAGCGTGGGCGCCTGCTCGGCCTCTTCGATGAAGCGGCACAGCGCGGCGACCTGGGCGGCCCGCCGTTCGGGCCGCGCCGGCTGGTCGGGCTTGCAGCGCAGACAGGGCCGGAAGCCGGCGCGCTCCGCAGCGGCCGCCGTGGCGTGGAAGTCGACGTTCTCGGGCCGCGCCGCCCGCGCCCCGCACGAAGGCCGGCAGTACACGCCGGTGGTGCGGACCGAATAGAAGAAGCGGCCGTCGGCCGCCGGGTCGCGCGCGGCCACCGCCGCCCAGCGCGGATCGCTGGCCGTGGCGAGGGCCCGCATTTCATTGGCGTTGCTCATGTTCATGTTCGTCCTCTGCGTCGGTGTTGATCGGTGGATCCACTGTAGGAAAGGACGATCCGCTGCGCACTCCGTGTCTTGCTTTCGAATTCGACTGTAGGACCATGCCGGCAAGACGGTTTCTTCCGGCTTCGGCCTACGGCGCCAGTCCTGTCGCTTCGCTAGATTGGAGGCCACATGATGGATCGTCGTTCACTCCTTGCCGCCGGTGGCGCCTCGCTCGCGCTCGCCGCCCTCGGACTGCCCGCGGAGGCCCTGACGGCCAATGGGCTCCAGCTCAGCCAGCCGGCGCCCTTCTCCTTCGAACGTCTTGTTGCACTGTCGAAGTCGCTGGCCGCCAAGCCCTACGCGGCCGACAGCTCGCTGCCGCCCGACGTGCTGCAGCGCATCGACTACGACGCCCACGGCAAGATCAGGTTCGACACCGGCAACGCGCTGTTCCGCGACGGGCCGGGCCCGTTCCCCGTGACCTTCTTCCACCTGGGCCGCTACTTTCCGGCGCCGGTCCACATGTACGTGCTCGAGAACGCTGGCAGCGACGCCTTCGCGCGCGAGATTCTCTACGACCCCGCCTATTTCACGATGCCGGCCGACAGCCCGGCCAGGCAGTTGCCGGGGGGCGCCGGCTTTGCGGGCTTCCGGCTGCAGGAAAGCCGCCTCGGCGATCAAGGCAAGCGGCCCTGGCAGAAGAACGACTGGGTGGCCTTCCTCGGCGCCTCCTACTTCCGCGCCATCGGCGAGCTCTACCAGTACGGCCTGTCGGCGCGCGGCATCGCGCTCGATGCCGCGGTGCCCGACCGGGCCGAGGAATTCCCGAACTTCACGCGCTTCTACTTCGAGCCGCCGGCCCCGGGCTCGGACGCCATGACGGTCTACGCCCTGCTCGAGGGCCCCGGCATCACGGGCGCCTACACCTTCGTCCTGCAGCGTGGCAAAGGCGTGCTGATGGACATCGACTGCCGCCTGTTCCTGCGCCGCGACGTCGCCCGCTTCGGCCTCGCGCCGCTGACCACGATGTACTGGTTCTCCGAGACCGTGAAGCCCACCGGCATCGACTGGCGCCCCGAGGTGCACGATTCGGACGGCCTGGCGATGTGGAGCGGCGGCGGCGAGCGCATCTGGCGGCCGCTCAACAACCCGGCACAGACCCGGGCCTCCGCTTTCACCGACAACAACCCGAAGGGCTTCGGACTGCTGCAGCGCGACCGCGGCTTCGACCACTACCAGGACGGCGTCTACTACGAGAAGCGCCCGAGCCTCTGGGTCGAGCCGATCGGCGCCTGGGGCGAGGGTGCGGTACAGCTGATCGAGATCCCGACCGACGACGAGATCCACGACAACGTGCTGGCCTGCTGGGTGCCCAAGGCACCGGCCGCCGCCGGATCGAGCGTGGCGCTCAAGTACCGGCTCCACTGGAGCGCCGAGGAACCCTTCCCGTCGCCGCTGGCACGCTGTGTCGCCACCCGCATGGGGCGCGGCGGCCAGCCCGGCCAGCCGCGGCCGCGGGGCGTGCGCAAGTTCATGGTCGAGTTCATCGGCAAGCCGCTCGAATCGCTGCCCTTCGGCGTCAAGCCCGAACTGGTGCTGACCGCCGCGCGCGGCAAGTTCTCGTACATCTTCGCGGAGCCGGTGCCGAACGGCGTGCCGGGGCACTGGCGGGCCCAGTTCGACTTCACGCCCGAGGGCACGGAGCCGGTGGACATGCGGCTGTTCCTGAAGAACGGGGATCAGACCTTGTCTGAGACTTGGCTGTATCAGTATCAGCCGTTCTAGGGGCGTCCGGGGGGCTTGAGGCGCTCGTGCGTTGGGAGGGGTGCCCGGCACGCGGTACGGGCCGAGCGACCCCACTGCGCCGGCCCTTCGGGCTGCCTTTCGGTGCAGAGGGGATCGCCCGTCCCGCACCGCATGCCGGGCTCCGTGGGTGTGCGAGGAGTGCGTGCGCCTCCGACGTCGAGAGCCTGCGCGCAGCGAAACCGTCGAAGCGAACTGTGCAACCCCAACGTGTCCGCGGTGGCGGGTGGTATGCCCTGGGCTGGCCGTTGAGGCACCGCCGAGCAGCGCAGCGGTGCGCGGATCAGGGCTCGCGACTGTTTGAGCCGAAGGCGAGTTTGAGCGAGACCCCGCGTACCGCGAGCAGCGCAGGGCAGCCGCGCGGCGGCCGGTGACGTCGGCCGGCCCAGGGCATACCGCCCGCCATCGCCGCACGCCGCTACCGCGCGCCGCCGCGCCGCCCCGCCGCCCTGAAAAGCCCCCGAACTACTTCCCCTTCACCGCAATCAACTCGACCTCGAAGTTCAGCGTTGCATTCGGCGGAATCACCCCGCCTGCCCCGCGCGTGCCGTAGGCGATCGCTGGCGGGCAGGTCAGCTTGGCCTTGCCGCCGACCTTCATCAGTTGCACGCCTTCGGTCCAGCACGGGATCACACCGTTGAGCGGGAATTCGGTCGGCTCGCCGCGCTTGTAGGAGCTGTCGAATTCCTTGCCGTCGGCAGGAAAGGTGCCGCGGTAGTGCACCTTGACCACGTCGGTGGCAGCCGGCGAGGCGCCCTTGCCGTCGACCAGCGATTGGAACACCAGGCCGCTGGGCTTGGTGACCGGCGCCGACTGCGCGAAGGCGCTCGGCAGGACGAACAACGAAACAACGGCGGCACAAAGAACTGATCGCACGGCAAACCCTTGGTTGAATGAAAAAACGGGCTCATTATTGCCGGGTCGGCGCCGGCCTGGCACCGCTCTTGCACAACCTTGCCAACGCCTCACCGATACCTCGCTGTCTCACCATGCGCTACCGCACCACGATCGATTCGCAGGTTTTCGACTTCGACGACCTGAAGCAGGTCATGGCCTGCGCCAGCCCGGCGCGCTCGGGCGACTACCTGGCGGAGATCGGCGCGGCCACCGCCCAGCAGCGCATGGCGGCGCGCCACGTGCTGGCCGAGACCCCGCTGAAACAGTTCCTGACCGAGGCGCTGATCCCCTACGAAACGGACAACATCACGCGCCTGATCATCGACAGCCACGACGCCACGGCCTTCGCGCCGGTGTCGCACCTGACGGTCGGCGACTTCCGCAACTGGCTGCTGTCCGAGCACGCCGACAGCGCGACGCTGACCGCGCTGGCGCCCGGGCTCACGCCCGAGATGGCGGCCGCGGCCTCGAAGCTCATGCGCAACCAGGACCTGGTCGCGGTGGCGCGCAAGTGCAGCGTCGTCACGCGCTTCAGGGACACCATCGGCCTGCCCGGCCATCTCGCGGTCCGGCTGCAGCCCAACCACCCGACCGACGACCTGCGCGGCGTCGCGGCCTCGACGCTCGACGGCCTGCTGATGGGCGCCGGCGATGCGGTGATCGGGCTCAACCCGGTCTCCGACAGCATGCCCGTGCTGGGCGAACTGCTGCGCCTGCTCGACGAGGTGATCCAGCGCTTCGAGATCCCGACGCAAAGCTGCGTCCTGACCCATGTCACCAACACCTTGAAGCTGGCCGAATCCGGGGCCCCGATCGACCTGGTGTTCCAATCCATCGGCGGCACCGAGAAGACCAACCTCTCCTTCGGCGTCACGCCCGAGCTGCTCGACGAGGCCCATGCGGCCGCGCAGGCCCTGAACCGCGGCACCGCGGGCCGCAACTGCATGTACTTCGAGACCGGCCAGGGCAGCGCGCTGTCGGCCAACGCCAATTTCGGCGTCGACCAGCAGACCTGCGAGGCACGCGCCTATGCGCTCGCGCGCCGCTACCAGCCGCTGCTGATCAACACCGTGGTCGGCTTCATCGGGCCCGAGTACCTCTACGACGGCAAGCAGATCATCCGCGCCGGCCTCGAGGATCACTTCTGCGGCAAGCTGCTGGGCCTGCCGATCGGCTGCGACATCTGCTACACGAACCACGCCGAGGCCGACCAGGACGACATGGACACGCTGCTGGTGCTGCTCGGCACGGCCGGCATCAACTTCATCATGGGCGTGCCGGGCGCCGACGACGTGATGCTCAACTACCAGAGCACTTCCTTCCACGACGCGCTGTTCCTGCGCGAAACGCTGGGCTTGAAGCGCGCGCCCGAATTCGAGGCCTGGCTGCAGCGCATGCAGATCAGCGACCGCGCGGGCCGGCTGCAGCCGCCTGCGGGCAACCGCCTGCTGGCCGACATGGGCGCCTTGACGGCGCTGGCTCGATGAAGGACATCGTCACCGCCAGCCCCTGGGGCGACTGGCGCCGGTCGACGCCCGCGCGCCTGGCGCTCGGCCGCGCCGGCGCCGGCATGCCGACCGATGAAGTGCTGCGCTTCGGCTGGGCGCATGCGATGGCACGCGACGCCATTCATGCGGCGCTCGACGTGCCGTCGCTCGCGGCCACGCTGCGCGACGGCGGCTGGGAGGTCGCACAGGCCCGCAGCCGCGCGCCCGACCGCACCGCCTACCTGCGGCGACCCGACCTCGGCCGGCAGCTCGACGCCGCCGACGCCCAGCGGCTGCGCGCCGATGCGCACGCGCCCGTCGACCTGTGCATCGTGGTCGGCGACGGCCTGTCCTCGCTGGCGGTGGCCCGCCATGCCGCACCGCTGCTGGCGGCACTGCGCCGGCAGCTGCCGCCCGACCTGTCGCTGGCGCCCGTGGTGATTGCGACGCAGGCGCGCGTCGCGCTGGCGGACGAGGTCGGCGAGGCCTTCGGGGCGCGCCTGGCGATCATGCTGATCGGCGAGCGGCCGGGCCTGAGTTCGCCCGACAGCCTGGGGATCTACATCACCCATGCGCCGCGGCGCGGCCGCCACGACGCCGAACGCAACTGCATCTCGAACGTGCGGCCCGAAGGCCTGCCGTACGCCACCGCCGCCTTCAAGCTGGCCTGGCTGCTGCGCGAGGCCCTGCGCCGCGGCCTGACGGGTGTCGCGCTGAAGGACGACAGCGAACTCCATCTGCCCCATTCCCCATGATCGGGCCGGTACCCGACACCAAGGAATCAAGGAGCCTAACCCGGAGTTCTTCCTGATGGGGCGGCTGCCGCGCGAGAAGAAGTAGCGACCGCGTCGTGCCCGCGGCATGAGGCCAGGGCGTCGAGCGCAGGCTGGTAGGTCGGCGTCGCGACGTCCATCACGCCGAGCACACAGCATCTAGACTCCTTCCTTTTGGAAAGGACCGCCCCGTGCGCATATTGCTGGTCGAGGACGACGTCGCCCTGGCAGACGCCGTCTGCGGCTATCTCGCGGCCAAGGCCTTCGTGGTCGACGTGGCGCCGGGCCTCGCGCAAGCGCACGCCGCGCTGGCCGCCGTGCAGTACGCGGCCGTGCTGCTCGACCTGCACCTGGGCGACGGCGACGGCCTCTCCCTGCTGCCGACCATCCGCGCCCTGCGCGAACGCCCGATCGTGATCGTGCTGACCGCCCGCGACCAGGTGACGGACCGTATCCGCGGCCTCGACGCCGGCGCCGACGACTACCTGATCAAGCCCTACGACCCGGCCGAACTGCTGGCACGGCTGCGCGCGGTCGAACGCCGGCGCAGCACCCGCAGCGCGCCGGTGCTGAAACTCGGTACGCTGGAGATCGACATCGCGCACGACCTGGTCCGAAAGGACGGCTTTCCGGTCACGCTGACCCAGAAGGAGTGGGCATTGCTGCGCGTCATGGCCACCCGCCCCGAGCGCATCCACACCCGCGAGAACCTGGCCGATGCGCTCTACGGCTTCGGCGACGAGGCCGACAGCAATACGCTGGAAGTCTTCATCAGCCGCCTTCGGCGCAAGCTGGGACGCAAGTACATCCAGACTTTGCGCGGCCTCGGCTACCGGCTCTCGTTCGCGCCGGACGAAGAGGACGAATGAAACCCGGGCTGCTGCAGCAGATCGGCGTCAAGCCAATGGGCCGGCGCGATTCGCTCGCAGGCCGCCTCACGCGAACGCTGATCCTGTGGGTCGGCGGCGCCTGGCTGCTGTGCGTGCTCGGCGTCGCCTGGTACGTGGACCGCGAGATCAACCACAACTTCGACAGCGAGCTGATCGAGGTTTCGCACCGGATGTTCGACATGGCGGTGCAGGAGCTCGACAGGCTGCAGCGCGCGAACCCCGCCGCGCCGCCTCCGCTGATCGCGCCGCCGCAGTTGTATCCGACCGACGCCGTGATCTACCAGGTGGTCAACCTGCACGAGCGCGTGCTGCTGCGCTCGGCCGAGGCGCCGGTCAACGCCTTCGACGTGCCGTTGGCGCCCGGTTTCGCCAACGCCGATGCGTGGCGCGTCTACACGTTGCGGCATCCCACGCGCGAACTGTTCTTCCAGGTCGCCGATCCGCTGGACGAGCGCCGCACCGCGCTCAACCGGACCCTCTTCGGCCTCATCATCCCGCTGGGTGCCGTGCTGCCGCTGCTGGCCCTGGTGCTGCGCAACGTGGCCCGCAAGGAACTGCGGGCGCTGCAGCAGCTGGCCGGCGAGATCGAGCAGCGCAGCGGCGTCGACCTGCGCCCGATCCGGCTGCCAGGCCTGCCGAAGGAGCTGCGTTCGGTGGGCGACCACGTCAACCAGCTGCTGGAGCGGCTGTCTCAATCGCTGGACGTCGAGCGCGCGCTGGCCTCGAACGCGGCGCACGAACTGCGCACACCGCTCGCCGCCGCACGCCTGAGGTTGCAGACCGCCCTCGAGCACGATCTGAAGCGCGAGGACGTGCAGGCCGCATTCGATGCGCTGCAGATGCTCGGCCACCGCACCGAGAAGCTGCTGCAGATGTCGCGGGCCGAATCCGGCGCCTCGCTGACACGGGCGCCGATCGATCTGGTCCAGCTGGCCGGCACGGTGGCGCAGGAGTTCTGGCAGGATCCGCGGGTCAACGAGCGCCTGTCGCTCAAGGTCCCGGACAGCGAGCCTCCGATCGCGCTCGGCGACGTCGATGCGCTTGCGATCGCGCTGCGCAACCTGGTCGAGAACGGCCTGCGGTATGGGCGCGGCCGCGTCGTGATCGAGGTGATGGCGCCCTGCACGCTGGCGGTCCGCGACTTCGGGCCCGGCGTCGACGCGGCTCAGTTGAGCACCTTGCAGCACCGCCATGTGCGCCACTCTTCCGACCGCGCGGGCTACGGCCTCGGGCTGTCGATCGTCGGCGCCATCGTCGAAAAGCTCGGCGCCCGGCTCGACCTCGCTTCGCCGCCGCCAGGTGCAGCCAGCGGCTTCGAGGCGCGCATCGTGCTGCGCCAGGCTTGAATCACCCCGAAGCGCTCTCGGCTGATCACCGCGCCCGTATCAGCTGGAGCCCGGCCGATCAACACAGTCAATGAGACGCCGAGGATGCAGACCTTCCGACGGACTTCATTCGACGAAGGTGGTCCAGCATTTCCTCGCGAACCACGCGGGTAATGTGACTGCGCTTGCCGTTCTCCAGCATGCCCAGCCGGCGCGCAATGGGTCGCCCCGGCAATTGCAACACGCACAGCGCCGGGTCGCTCTCCCAGTCGAAATTCTTCAGCAGCGGCGCCATGGTGAAGCCCACGTTCTTGCGCACCAGCTCGGCAATGGCCAGCAGCGAATTGAGTTCGAGCAACTCCTTCGGCACGAGCTGTAGCCGCCGCATGATGCGATCGATGCGCGCACCCGTCGGCGTGCGCCGGTCGAAGCGGATGAAGGGGTGAGTGGCGAACAGATTCGCGATGTTCGTGTCGGGCGATGCGATGCCCGAGTTGGCGATCACCGTGAGCGCCTCGTCGTAGCAGGGTGTCCACAGCAGGCCCGGCACCTCGGGCCATTGCCGTTCGACGACCACGGCCGCGTCGAGCTCGCCACTCACCACGTCCTGCATCAGCTGCGTTTGATCGCGCACGCGCAGCTCGACCTCCAGGTTCGGATGCAGCGACTTGAGCTGCGCCAGCGTGCTCGACAGCAGGCCCATGGCCGAGATGAGTGAACCGAGCTTGATGGTGCCGGCGATCTGCCGCTGGTCCTGCAGGTCGCGCCGCATCGACTCGTACTGCGCCAGCAGCTGTTCGGCGCGCGGCAGCAGCAGGTGGCCCGCGGGGCTCAGCACCATGGTGCGGCCGGTCTTGTCAAACAGCGTCTTCTTCATTTCCGCTTCGAGCGCACGCATCTGCTGGCCCACGGCGGCCTGCGTCAGCGCCACTTGGTCGGCGGCGGCGGCGAAGGAGCCGCCACGGGCCGCGGCCACGAAGGTGCGAAGAAAGCGGATGGTGCTCATGGGAAGGCCGGGATGCCGCAAACAGGCTGCGAGGAGCCGAAATAGAAACAATTTCTTTATTGATTGTAAATAATTTTTAAATTTATTTTTTCCTGTTCTTGCAAAACAATGCGGGCCATGGTCACTGCCTGGTGCCTTTGCCGCCTTCATGCGGCAGGCAGATGACAGGAACACCTCAGCCCCCTCACTCATGACCTCCCCCCCCTGCTTTCCCCTCGTCGATGTTTCCGGGACACCCCACGCGCGCGGCGTGCAGCACGGCCGCGCCGTGCCCGAGCGCGTTGCCGGCGGCGTCGCGCTCTACCGCGCCCAGCTTGCCCGCCGCGGTTTGGACGACGCCACCATCCGCCGCCTTGCGCAGTCGATGCTGCCGCTGATCGAGGCCTACGACGCGAGCTACCTCGAGGAGATGCGCGGCATCGCCGAGGGCGCCGGCGTGCCGCTCGAAGACATCGTGATGATCAATTGCCGCACCGAGATGCTCTTCGGCTACGCCGACATGAAGCCTGCGCCGGAGCCCGCGGCCGGCGCCGCCCCTTCCGAGGACGGCGACTGCACCGGCGTCGTCGTGCTGCCCGCGCGCTCGGCCACCGGCCGCCTGATGCACGCCCACAACTGGGACTGGCGCCAGGAATGCGTGGACACCGGCATCGTGCTGCGCATCCGCAATGCGAACGGCACCGACATGCTCAGCTTCACCGAAGCCGGTGCGCTGGCGCGGCACGGCTTCAACAGCCACGGCGTGTCGCTCACCGGCAATTCGCTGACCTGCCATGAAGACTTCCAGCAAGGCGCCGGCGTGCCGCTGGTGCTGCTGCGCCGCCGCGTGCTGGAGGCCGTCAACCTGGCGCAGGCGATGAAGACCGTCTGGGCCTCGAAGCGCTATTGCGCCAACAACATGATCCTGGCGCAGGCCGGCGGCAACGACGGCTCGGGCATCAGCCTCGAAACCTCCCCGGGCGAAATCTTCTGGACGTTGCCCGAGAACGACCTGCTGGTGCACGCCAACCACTGGATGTCGCCCGCGGCCGTCATCAAGCTGCGCGACCCGGGCCTGCCGCAGCGCCCCGACAGCATCTACCGCCAGCACCGCGTGGAGAACGCGCTGCGCCGCGTCGAGGGCCGCATCGACTGGACCGACGTCAAGGCCGCGCTGGCCGACGAATTCGGCAAACCCGACGGCGTGCTGCGCACCCCCAAGCCGGCAGACTTCAGCAGCATCTCGGCCACCGTGGCCACCACCCTCATGGACGCCGCCAACCGCGTGATGTGGGTGGCGCGCAAGCCTTACGAGGCCCGCAACTTCCAGGAATACACGCTTTGACCCACGCCGCCATGACCCACCCCATGCCCACCGACACCCCCACTGCGCCGGCCGACCAGCGCGCCCGCGCCATCTACGACCTGGGCCCCAGCACGATCTACGCCTCGCGCAGCGACCCGCGCTTTTCGTATTGCACCTATGTGCCGCACCGCATCGGCAAGCCGGGCGCGCGCCCGATGCAGCTGGTGGTGGTGATGCACGGCACCGGCCGCGCCTTCGTCAACTACCGCGAGGCCTTCAGCGGCTTCGCGAAGTGGAACGACTGCATCGTGCTGTGCCCGCTGTTCCCGGCGGGCGTGCGCGGCGACGGCAACCGCGACGGATTCAAGCACCTGGTCGAGGCCGACATCCACTACGACCGTATCCTGCTCGACATGGTGGCCGAGGTGGCCGAGAAGTTCGAATGCGACTTCAGCCGCTTCGCCCTCTTCGGCTATTCGGGCGGCGGCCAGTTCGCCAACCGCTTCGCCATGCTGCACCCCGAGCGCCTGTGGGCCGTGTCGATCGGCGCGCCGGGCTCCGTGACGCAGCTGGACCCATCGCAGGGCTGGTGGGTGGGCACGAAGGACTTCGAGGCGCGCTTCGGCAAGCCCATCGACCTCGACGCACTGCGCCGGGTGCCGGTGCAGATGATTGCCGGCAAGGCCGACATCGAGACCTGGGAGATCACGCACCGCGAAGGCGGCAAGTACTACATGCCGGGCGCCAACGATGCGGGCCGCACCCGACCCGAGCGGCTGGACACGCTGCGCCGCTCCTTCGAGGCGGCCGGCGTGAAAGTCACGTTCGACCTGCTCGACAACGTGCCGCACAACGGCCTGGCCTGCGTGGGTCGCGTGCAGGACTTCCTGGCCGACGCGCTCTACGCGTTGCGCGAGCCTCGTGCCGTGTCATCGCCGGCCTGACGGCCACTTCGAGAAGGAAAAGGCCCATGTTTCGTTTCGCTGCGGCCCGCATCGCGATGGCGATCCCCACACTGCTCATCGTGGCGGTGTCGGTGTTCGTGCTGATACGGCTGATTCCCGGCGACCCCGCGCAGTTGCTGCTGGGCGACCTCGCCACGCCCGCCAGCCTGGCCGAGATGCGCGCGCGCCTCGGACTCGACCGTCCGGTGCCGGCGCAGTTCGGCATCTGGTTCGGTCACGTGCTGCAGGGCGACCTGGGCAGCTCGATCAACAGCGGCCAGGACGTGCTCTCGCTGGTGACCGACCGCTTCCTGATCAGCGGCCGCATCGTGCTGGCGGCCGTGGCGCTGGCCGTCATGGTGGCGGTGCCCGCCGGCATGATCGCCGCGTGGAAGCAGAACCGCGCGCCCGACCTGCTGCTGGTCGGCTCGGCGACGCTGTTGGTGTCCATTCCCACCTTCTGGCTCGGCCTGCTGCTGCTGCTGCTGTTCGGCCTCAAGCTTGGCTGGCTGCCGGTGGTGGGGTACGTGGGCATCGCCGAAGACTGGAAGAACGGCCTGCTCTACCTTGTGCTGCCGGTGCTCACGCTGTTCCTGCACGAGATCGGCGTGCTCATGCGCATGGCGCGCGCCAGCACGCTCGAGGTGCTGCGGCTGGACTACATCACGCATGCGCGCGCCAAGGGCTTGTCGGAACGCGCGGTGCTCATGCGCCATGCCTTCAAGAACGCCTTCGGCCCGACCTGGACGCTCATCGGCCTCGTGCTCGGCAACCTGCTCGGCGGCATCGCGGTGGTCGAGACGGTGTTCACCATTCCCGGCCTGGGCCGGCTGCTGGTCGATGCGATCTTCGCGCGCGACTACCCGGTGATCCAGGGCTGCCTGTTGTTCGTGGCGGTGATCTACGTGCTGGTGAACCTCGTCATCGACCTTTGCTATCCCCTCTTCGACCCCCGCGTCGCCGTCGAGTGAGCCCGATGAATCGCAAGAAACGCATTCCCCTGAACGCCCTGGTCGGCATTGTCATCGTCGGCTTGATCGTGGCCGCGGCACTCGTCAGCCTCGTGTGGACGCCGCATGACCCGCTGCGCATCAACTTCGGCTCCCGCCTGAAGCTGCCGGGCGGAGCCTATCTGCTGGGCACCGACGAGTTCGGCCGCGACGAACTCTCGCGCCTGATGGCCGGCGCCTCCACCAGCGTCTGGATCAGCGTGCTGACCGTGAGCTTCTCGATCGTAGTGGGCAGCATCGTCGGCGTGCTGACGGGCTTCCTGCGCGGCTGGACCGACCGCGTCGTGATGGCCTTCAACAACGCGCTGCTGGCCTTCCCCGGCCTGCTGCTGGCGCTGGGCCTGCTCGCGGTGGTGGGCGCGAACCCGTACGGCATCATCCTGGCGCTCGGGCTGGCCTACACGCCCTCGGTGACGCGCATCGTGCGTGGCACGGTGCTTTCGCTGCGCGAGAAGGAGTTCATCGAATCCTCGCGCGTGCTCGGCAACTCCGAGCTCTACACCATGGTGCGCCACGTGCTGCCCAACTGCACCGCCCCGCTCACGGTGCTGGCCACCTCGATGTTCGGCTGGGTAATCCTGGCCGAGAGCGCGCTGTCGTTCCTCGGCCTGGGCGTGCCGCCGCCGGCGCCCACCTGGGGCAACATGCTCGCGTCGGCCCGCCCGTTCATGGCGCAGGCCAGCTACCTTTCGATTCTTCCGGGCCTGTGCATCGCGCTGACGCTGCTGGGCATCAACCTGCTGGGCGACGCACTGCGCGACTGGCTCGATCCACGCATGAAGGGCGTGCAATGACGACGACGAACAACGCCCTGGTCAGCGTGGAAGGCCTGACGCTCGCCGTCGGCATGGGCGGCCGGGAGATCGTGCGCAACGTGTCGTTCGACATCGCCCCGGGCGAGATGGTCGGCATCGTCGGCGAATCGGGCAGCGGCAAGACGCAGGCCGCGCGCGCCGTCATGGGCCTTACGCCGCCGCCGCTGGTGCGCACCGCCGGACGCATCCTTTTCGAGGGCGAAGACCTGGCGCAGGCCGGACCGGCGCGGCTGCGCGAGCTGCGCGGCGCGCGCGTGGGCATGGTGTTCCAGGAGCCCATGACCTCTCTCAATCCGTCGATGACCCTCGGCAAGCAACTGGGCGAGGCCCTGGCGCTGCACCGGCGCGACCTGTCGCCGGCCGCGCGGCAGACGCGCATCCTCGACATGCTGGCGCGCGTCGGCATCCGCGATCCCAAGGGCACCCTCGATGCATGGCCGCACGAGTTCTCGGGCGGCATGCGCCAGCGGATGATGCTGGCCTCGGTGATGCTGCTGGAGCCCGCGCTGCTGATCGCCGACGAGCCGACCACCGCGCTCGACGCCGTGGTGCAGCGCGACGTGCTGGAGCTCATGGTGGGCCTCACGCGCGAACACCGTACGGCCGTGCTGATGATCAGCCACGACCTGCCGATGGTGGCGCGCTTCACCCAGCGCATGGTCGTGATGCGGCACGGCGAGGTGCAGGAAACCGGCCGCACCGACGACATGCTCGAACACCCGAAGCACGCCTACACGCGCGAGTTGCTGCAGGCCATGCCGCGCCGCCTGCCCGCGCGGCAGGTGGCCGAGGAGGCACCCATGGTCGAGGTACGCAAGCTGGTGGTCGACTACGCGGGCCACCGGCGCCTGTTCGCCAAGGCGGCGCCCAAGCGCGCGCTGCACGGCATCGACCTGGTGGTGCGGCCGCGCGAGGTGGTCGCCGTGGTCGGCGGCTCGGGCTCCGGCAAGACGACACTGGGCCGCACCATCGCGGGCCTGCTCAAGCCCAGCGGCGGCGACATCCTGTTTCGCGGGCGCCCCATCCTGCGCTCCGACGCCGGCTGGTCCGACTACCGGCTGCAATGCCAGATGGTGTTCCAGGATCCGTATGCCTCGCTCGACCCGCGCATGACCATCGGCCAGCTGGTGGGCGAAGGCCTGCGCCTGGTCAAGGGCACGTCGACGGTCGACAAGGCGCGGCGCGTGCAAGAGGTGCTCGACGAAGTCGGCCTGGGCACCGGCTTCGCGCCGCGCTACGTGCACGAGCTGTCGGGCGGCCAGCGCCAGYGCGTGGCGATTGCTCGCGCCATCGTGCGCCGTCCGGCCTTCGTGATCGCCGACGAGCCGGTGTCGGCGCTCGACGTGACGGTGCGCGCACAGGTGCTCGAACTGTTCGCCGAGCTGCAGAAGCGCCACGGCTTCTCGTGCCTGTTCATCAGCCACGACCTCGGCGTGGTCGAGCAGGTGGCTGACCGCGTGGTCGTGATGCAGGACGGCCGCATCGTCGAGCAAGGCCCGCGCGACGCCGTGTTCGACGCACCCCAGCACGACTACACGCGCAGACTGCTGTCGGCCATTCCGGCGCTCGAGCCGACCGCTGGCGGCGGCGTGCGGCTGCGCTGGCGCTTCGGCGGCCAAGCGGAGGTCGACGCCCCCAGCGGTACCGGCGCCGGCGCCACGACCGAAGCCCCCGCCTTCGCCTGAAACTTTCATTTGTACTTGCCCCGCAGGAGTCCCTTCATGTCCCGTTCTCTCTTCCGCCACGCCGCCATCGCCGGCGCCTGCCTGGCCACCTCGGGCGCGTTCGCCCAGACCACCGTCACCGTGGCACAGCCCGCCGACATCCGTTCCACCAACCCCGGCGTGAACCGCGACAACACCACCGACGGCGTGCTGCTGAACATCGTCGAGGGGCTGGTCGGCTACCGGGCGGACGGCAGCGTTGGCCCTCTGCTCGCGCAGTCGGTCGACGTGTCGAAGGACGGCCTGACCTACACCTTCAAGCTTCGCAAGGGCGTGAAGTTCCACAACGACGCGCCGATGACCGCGGCCGACGTGGCGTGGAACTGGAAGCGCTACATGGACCCGAAGACCGACTGGCGCTGCACCAGCGAGTACGACGGCCGCAATGGGCTCAAGGTGGTCGAGACCGCCACGCCCGACGACAGCACCTTCGTGATGAAGATCAACAAGCCGTCGGCCGTGTTCCTCGACACCCTCGCGCGCACCGACTGCGGCATGACGGCCATCCTGCACAAGAGCTCGGTGAAGGCCGACGGCAGCTGGGACAAGCCCGTGGCCACCGGCCCCTTCAAGTTCGGCGAATGGAAGCGCGGCGAGTACGTGACGCTCACCGCCTTCAAGGGCTACACCTCGCCCGCCGGCGCCACCCAGGTGGACGGCTACGTCGGCCTGAAGGCGCCGCTGGTGGACACGGTGAAGTTCCTGGTCGTGCCCGATGCGGCCACCGCCGCGGCCGGCCTGAAGTCGGGCGCCATCGACGCCGGGCAGATCACGTCGAGCGATGCGCAGGAGCTCAAGAGCGACCACAACCTCGTGGTGCAGGCGCCGCCCGAGGCCATCAAGAACGTACTGCTGATCCAGACGCGCGACCCGCTGCTGAAGAACCAGAAGCTGCGCCAGGCCATCGCGGCCTCGCTGGACATCGAGCAGATCGTGGCCGCCGCCTCCGAGGGGCTGGGCTCGGTGAACAATTCGGCCATCCACAAGGGTTCGGCCTTCTACAGTGCCGCGCAGAAGAAGGGTTGGCACTACGACCCCGCGCAGGCCGCGAAGCTCCTGCGCGAGGCCGGCTACAAGGGCGAGAAGATCACCATCCAGACCAACAAGCGCGCCCATGTGCCCAGCTACACGGTGGCGGTGCTGGCGCAGGCCATGATGCAGTCGGTGGGCATCAACGCCCAGATCGAGGTGCTCGAGTGGGCCACGCAACTGGACCGCTACAACAGCGGCAACTACCAGATGAGCTCGTTCAGCTATTCCTCGCGACTCGACCCGGCGCTGAGCTACGAGCAGTTCTCGGGGCCGAAGGACAAGCAGGCGCGCAAGGTGTGGGAAGACCCGCAAGCGCTGAAACTGATCGACGACAGCTTCGCCGAATCGGACCCGAAGAAACGCCAGGTGCTCTTCGACCAGATCCACGCGCAAATGATCCAGCAGGTGCCGATGGTGATGCTGTTCAACGGCATCGACGCGTGGGCGGTGCGCAAACGCCTCAGTGGCTTCGCGGTGTGGGAAGGAAAGCCGCGCCTCTGGGGTGTGTCTGCAAAGGCGAACTGATCACTGGATCGGGATCGACATCTCGTCCACGAGCTTCCAGCCACGACGCGACGAGCCGATGCCGCCGGCCCTCCGTGGCGTCAGAGCGCGAACCCGTCGTCGGCCGCGATCACCGCGCCGTTGACGAAGTGGCTCTGGCCGCTGGCCAGCAGCACGATCAGGCCGTCGAGGTCCTCGGGCTTGCCGACGCGCTTGCGCGGCAGCATGCCGACCAGCTTCTGGCCGCCGTCCGTGACCCAGTGCTCCTCGTTGAGCTCGGTGGCGATGTAGCCGGGACACAGCGCATTGACGTTGATGCCGAAGCGGCCCCACTCGAGCGCCATGGCCTTGGTCATCTGCACCAGCGCGGCCTTGCTCATGCAGTAGACGCCGATCTGCGGCAGCACCTTGAGCGCCGCCACCGAGGCGATATTGATGATGCGCCCGCCGATGTAGGTGCCCGGCGCCGCCCCCCTGGCGCGCGCCAGCATCCGCTTGCCGACCTCCTGCGCGACGAAGAAGGAGCCCTTGACGTTGGTGTCGAAGATGAAATCGTAGTCCTCGCTCGAGACATCCTTCAGGCGCCGCGTGTTGCTGACGCCGGAGTTGTTGACCAGCACGTCGATCGGCCCGACCTCGGTCTCGGCGCGCGCCACCGCGGCCTTGATGCTGCCGAGGTCGGTGACGTCGAGCTCGACCACATGGGCATCGCCGCCCTCGCCTTCGATGCGGGCGCGCAGTTCCTTGAGCTTGTCGGTGTTGCGGCTGGCCAGTACCACCGCGGCGCCGGCCCGGGCGAGCGTCTTGGCGAACTGGGCGCCGAGGCCACTCGATGCGCCGGTGACGAAAGCCACGCGGCCGGAAAGATCGATGCTGTAAGCCATGAAAAAGATCCAGTTGGAGTCTCCGAGGCGACGCCCCGAAAGGCACGCAGGCGACGCATAAAATGGCCCGGCCCGCCGCGGTGCCTCGCACCTTCAAATCATTATCGACGAGACCCACATGACGCATGACGAAATACTCGCCCAGTTCGGCCCCCGCGAAGCCATGGAATACGACGTGGTCGTGGTCGGCGCAGGCCCGGGCGGCCTCGCGACCGCCATCCGCCTGAAGCAGCTGGCCGCTTCGCACGGCAAGGACATCTCGGTCGTCGTGCTCGAAAAGGGCTCGGAACCCGGCGCCCACATCCTGTCGGGCGCGATCATGGATCCGCGCGCGCTGTACGAACTGCTGCCCGACTGGGAAGAGCTCGGCGCACCGCTGAACCAGCCGGTCACGCGCGACACCTTCCTGATGATGACCGAGACCGGCGCCACCCGGACGCCGAACTTCATGCTGCCCAAGAACTTCCACAACGAAGGCAACTACATCGTCAGCCTGGGCAACGTGGTGCGCTGGCTGGCGCAGCAGGCCGAAGGGCTCGGCGTCGAGATCTTCCCCGGCTTTCCGGCCGCGGAGGTGCTCTACACCGACGACGGCAAGGTCCGCGGCGTCGCCACGGGCAACCTCGGCATCGGCAAGGACGGCGAGCCGACCGAGAACTTCCAGCTCGGCATGGAGCTGCACGCCAAGTACACGATCTTTGCCGAAGGCGCGCGCGGCCACCTGGGCCGCCAGCTGATCGCCAAGTACAAGCTCGACGACGGCAAGGACCCGCAAAGCTACGGCATCGGCATCAAGGAGCTGTGGGAAATCGACCCGGCACGCCACGAGCCGGGCCTGGCGGTGCACACGGCCGGCTGGCCGCTGCCTTCGGACACCTATGGCGGCTCGTTCCTGTACCACGCCGAGAACAACCAGCTGATCATCGGCTATGTCGTCGGCCTGGACTATCAGAACCCCTACATGAGCCCGTTCGAGGAGTTCCAGCGTTTCAAGACGCACCCCAACATCCGCTGGTACTTCGAGGGCCAGGACAAGGGCCTGAAGGCGCCCAAGCGGCTCAGCTACGGCGCCCGCGCGATCACCGCGGGCGGGCTGCTGTCGCTGCCCAAGACCGTGTTTCCGGGCGGCGCGCTGGTCGGCTGCGAGGCCGGCTACCTCAACGCCAGCCGCATCAAGGGCAGCCACGCCGCCATCAAGACCGGCATGCTGGCCGCCGAAGCCGCCTACGAAGCGGTGATGGCCGGCCGCCAGCACGACGAGCTCACGGCCTATCCGGCCGCCTTCGAGAAGAGCTGGCTGCACACCGAGCTCAACAAGGCGCGCAATTTCAAGCAATGGTTCAAGAAGGGCCTGGCGGTCGGCACCGTGATGACCGGCATCGAGCAGCTGGTGCTGCGCGGCCACATCCCGTGGACCGTGCACCGCCACCAGCCCGACCACGAGCGGCTCAAGCCGGCGGCCGCGTGCAAGACGATCGCCTACCCCAAGCCCGACGGCAAGCTCACCTTCGACCGGCTCTCCTCGGTGTTCATCAGCAACACCAACCACGAGGAGAACCAGCCGGCGCACCTGACGCTCAAGAACGCTGCGGTGCCGACCACCATCAACCTGCCCGAGTACGCCGGCCCCGAGAGCCGCTACTGCCCGGCCGGCGTGTACGAGTTCGTGCCGGACGCCGAGGGCAAGGAAAGGCTGCAGATCAACGCCCAGAACTGCGTGCACTGCAAGACCTGCGACATCAAGGACCCGACGCAGAACATCGTCTGGGTCACGCCAGAAGGCGGCGGCGGCCCGAACTACGTCGGGATGTAGAAAGGACCCATCCCCTCTTGGCGAGCGTTGGGGGCCAGGCCGGCGCCGGGCCGCCCCAAGGCGGCCTGCGGCCCCCTCGGGGGGCAGCGACCCACACGCAGTGGGGGAGCGTGGGGGCCAGTCCAGGCCGGCGCCGGGCCGCCCCAAGGCGGCCTGCGGCCCCCTCGGGGGGCAGCGACCCACACGCAGTGGGGGAGCGTGGGGGCCCTTCCTCTACTTGCCGATCAGCTGCGTCAGCCGTTCGGCCTCGAACGACTCATCCTTCGCCGCATCGCCCGGCACGCAATCCTTCTTGCCGGGCTGCGCCGACAGCGACTCGATCGCCTTCCAGAGCAGCGCGATCTGGTGGTCCTGGCTCGAGGCGCTGTCGATCAGGCCCTTCATGGCCTGGCTCAGCGGGTCGTCCTCCAGCGTGATGCCGTAGGCCGAGAACTTGGGGGCGGCCGGGCTGGCCAGGTCGGCGCTCTCGCCGGTCTTGGACGGGATGATCCGGGCCGGGATGCCGACCGCCGTGGCGCCGGGCGGCACCGGCTTGATCACCACCGCATTGCTGCCGATCTTGGCGCCGTCGCCGACCACGAAGCCGCCCAGCACCTTGGCGCCGGCACTGACAACCACGTTCCTGCCCAGCGTCGGGTGCCGCTTGGCGCCCTTGTAGAGCGAGGTGCCGCCCAGGGTCACGCCCTGGTAGATGGTGCAGCCGTCGCCGATCTCGGCCGTCTCGCCGACCACCACGCCCATCGCATGGTCGAAGAAGACGCGGTCGCCGACGATCGCCCCAGGGTGGATCTCGATGCCGGTCAGCCAGCGCGAGGCCTGGGAAATGAAGCGGCCGAACCACTTGAGGCCGTGGACCCAGCACCAGTGCGCGAGCCGGTGCAGCGCCACGGCATGCAGGCCGGGATAGAGGGTCAGCACCTCCCAGCGCGTGCGGGCCGCCGGGTCGCGGTCGAGGATGCACTGGATGTCGGAACGCAGCCGCGAGAACATGCTTGTTGTCGTTATATGGAGTTCGGATCGGCAGTCTAAGGCCGCGGCTCTTCGCGCACGGCGGATGGGGTTTTCGGCCCGCCCGGGGCCCCATGCGCCGCTTCCGCCATCGCCTTGGCGATGCCGCGCAGGATGTGGATCTCCTCGGGCGTCGGCTGGGCCCGGTTGAACAGCTGCTGCAGCCGCGGCATCAGCTTCTTGGGCGCGCCGGGGTCGAGGAAGCCGATGTCGACCAGCGAACGCTCCCAGTGGTCGAGCATGCCGGCCACCGCCTTGGCGTCGGCCGCGGCCGGCGCCGACGTGGCGTCGCGCACCGCGTAGCCGCCCAGGGCCAGCCGCCATTCGTAGGCGATCACCTGGATCGCGGCGCCCAGGTTCAGCGAGCCGAAAGTCGGTTCGGTGGGGATGCTGAGCGCGACATTGCAGCGGTAGACATCCTCGTTGCGCATCCCGAAGCGCTCCGAGCCGAACAGGAAGGCGACATGCTGCGTCTCGCCGCTGGCGAGCGGTTCGAGGTGCTCGCGCGGCGTCCGCGTCGGCGGGCCGAAGTCGCGCGGGATCATCGCGGTGGCGCACAGGTGGGTGACGCCGTCGAGCGCCTCGTCCAGCGTGTCGACGATGCGGGCGTTATTGAGCACGTCGAGCGCCCCGCTGGCGCGCTGGATGGTTTCCTCGCGCCGCAGCACGTTGGCCCAGCGCGGGGCCACCAGGACCAGGTCGCCGAAGCCCATGGTCTTCATGGCGCGGGCGGCGGCGCCGACATTGCCGGCATGGCTGGTCTGGATCAGGATGAAACGGGTACGCATGGGGGGCTCGGCCAAGGGTTCGGGACGCCGGCTTCGCGGAGCCGGTAAAATCCCCCGATTCTCGCCGCCCGCATCGCCGGGCCGCTTTCCAGGGGGCCGCCGCATCAACCGATCGTCCCTTTTCCGTTCTTCTCACAATTCATGTCGTCCCCCAACCTGCACCCCATGCTCAATGTGGCCGTCAAGGCCGCCCGCGCCGCCGGCGCCATCATCAATCGCGCCGCGCTCGACGTCGAAGCGGTGCGCATTTCGCAAAAGCAGGTGAACGACTTCGTCACCGAAGTCGATCATGCGAGCGAGCGAGCGATCATCGAGACGCTGCTCACCGCCTACCCGGGGCACGGCATCCTGGCCGAGGAATCGGGCACCGAGCACGGCGCCAAGGATTCGGAATTCGTCTGGATCATCGATCCGCTCGACGGCACCACCAACTTCATCCACGGCTTCCCGGTCTATTGCGTGTCGATCGCGCTGGCGGTCCGCGGCAAGGTCGAGCAGGCGGTCATCTACGACCCGAGCCGCAACGACCTGTTCACCGCCACCAAGGGCCGCGGCGCCTACATGAACGACCGGCGCCTGCGCGTCAGCAAGCGAACCCGCCTGAACGAATGCCTGGTCTCGACCGGCTTCCCGTTCCGCACCGGCGACAACTTCAAGCAGTACCTGGCGATCATGGCCGACCTGATGCCGCGCATGGCCGGCCTGCGCCGCCCGGGCGCCGCGGCGCTCGACCTGGCCTATGTCGCGGCCGGCTTCACCGACGGCTTCTTCGAGACCGGCCTCAACATCTGGGACGTGGCGGCCGGTTCGCTGCTGGTCACCGAAGCCGGCGGCCTGATCGGCAACTTCACCGGCGAACCCGAGTTCCTCGACCAGCGCGAGTGCCTGGCCGGCGCGCCCCGCATCTACGGGCAGCTGGTGCCGCTCCTGGCCAAGTACTCCAAGTTCGCGGGCATCGACGACAAGCTGCGCGCCAGCGACCGCATCCGCGCGGTCGATCCGTCGGCGCACGCCGGCGACACCTACGCCCGCAGCACGATCGAGGCCGCGCCGGCGCCCCCCGCCGGCGACGAGCCCGCGGCCGACGCGCCGCCGGCGCCACGCAAGCTCACGCGGATCCGCCGCGAGGCCCCCGTGACGCCCGCCGAGGGCGACGCCGCCGCCAAGTGATGGAGGCGCAGCGCGCGGCCGCCGTCCGCAGCCGCGCCGCGATGCGCGTGGCGCTGGGGCACTACATCGCCAACGGTGTCTCGGTGGCGCTCGGGCTGCTGCTGATCTCCGGCGGCGTGCACCTGGTGCTGGGGACGCTCGCGGCGTCGGCCGCCTCGGTCGGCGTGATCGTCACGGCGCCGCCCGACCTGCCCGCTCCACGCCGCGGCAAGCTGCTGCAGATGCTGCCGGCGCCGCTGATCGGGCTGCCGCTGTTCTTCCTCGTGCAGCTGCTGCACACGGCCCCCCTCCAGCTCGGCCTGGTGCTGGTGCCGGCCACCTTCCTGGCCTTCCTGGCGATGGCCTGGGGCAAGCGAGGCATCCCGATCGCGATCGCGGTGATGTTCTCGATGATCTTCTCGATGGCCACGCAGAAGCCGGCCGACATGGCCGAAGCGGTGCAGCGCACGCTGCATTTCGGCCTCGGCGCCGGGCTCTACGTGATCTACGCGGTGCTCGCCAACCTGGCGCTCAACGCCCGCTACCGGGTGCAGGTGATGGCCGACCTGCTGCTATCGCTGGCGGCGCTGATGCGCACCGAGGCGCGCCAGTTCACGCCGCTCGATGAATCCGGCGATGTCCGCGAGGTGCCGGCCTCGCTGCTCGGCCTGCTGCTGGGCCAGCAGGCGGCGCTGGCCGACCAGCTGCAGGCGGCCCGCGACATCGTGCTCGAATCGCCGCGCACCCCGTCCCGGCAGCGGCTCGCCGGCATGCTGATGACGGTGCTCGAGCTGCGCGACCTGCTGCTGGCCAGCGAACTCGACCTCGATGCGCTCAAGGCCCACCCGGGCCATGCGGCGGCGCTGGTCGAGATGCGGCGCATCCTCGAAGCCCTGGCCGGCGACACCGCCGCGCTGGCCGACGCCCTGCTGCTCGGGCGCCGGCCCGGGACGGTGCCCGACCGCCGCCACGAACTGACCGCGATCCACCTCGACGAGGAGGCCACGCCTGCGCGCGGCTACACCGGCCCGACGCCGGCGATGCTGGCGCGCGGGCTGGCCAGCCGCATCGGCCACATCAACGACGAAGTGCTGCGCCTGTCGGCCCTGGCCCGCGGCGACCGCGAGCCCGACCTGGCGGTGGTCCGGGCCAGCTGGCAGATGTTCGTCAGCCCGACCGAATGGTCGCTGCGGCCTTTCCTCGCGCTCTGGCGCTGGGACGCGCCCCCGCTGCGCCACGCGATCCGCGCCGCGCTGGCGATCGCCGCCGGCTACGGCATCGCGCTCGCCCTGCCCTGGGGCTCGCACGACTACTGGATCCTGCTGACCATCGTGGTGGTGCTGCGCGGCAGCCTGTCGCAGACGCTGGAGCGGCGCAACAGCCGCGTCGCCGGCACCTTGCTGGGCTGCGTCTTCGCGGTCGCCCTGCTGGCGGCGCACCCCACCCCGCTGGGCCTGCTGGCCGCGATGACGCTGGCCCAGGCGATCGCCCACGGCTTCGCGGTGCGGCGCTACCTGATCACCTCGGTCGCCGCCACGGTGCTGGGACTGGTCCAGGCCCACATGCTGAACACCGGCATGAGCACCACCTTCGCGCTGTTCGAGCGCGTCGCCGACACCCTGATCGGCGCCGCGCTGGCCTGGGCCTTCTGCTACGTGCTGCCCTCCTGGGAGCGCGGCCAGATCCCGTCGCTGGTGGCGCGGGTGCTGAAAGCCCAGGCCCGCCATGCGCGGCTCGCGCTCGGGCTGGGCCAGCTGCGCTCGGTCGGCGTCAGCCCCGAGCTCGAATGGCGGCTGGCCCGCCGCGAGGCCTACGACAGCCTCTCGGCCCTGGTGCAGGCGACGCAGCGCTCGCTGTCGGAGCCGCGTGCCGTGCGCCCGCCGCTCGAACCGCTGGAACACCTGCAGGCCCACAGCTACCAGTTGCTGGCCCAGCTGAGCGCGGTGAAGTCGATGCTGGTGCTGCGCCGCGACCGCCTGACGCCGGCCGAGATCGAAGGCCCGCTGGCGCGCACGGCCCAGCGCATCGAGGCCGCCATCGGCGCCGCGCCCACCAGCGGCCCGGTGATGCCCGAGGGCGCGCCTGCCACCACGCTGTCCGGCCCGATCCCGCTGCCCGACCCCTTCGACAACGACATCACGCCCTGGCTGCTGCGCCGGCTCGACATGGCCACGGGCATCGCGGCGCAGCTGCGCGACGACGCGGCACGCATCCTGCAGCCGCTTGCGGAAGCCAGGCAAGACAGCCCCCAGGCCGCCCGATGATCCTGGAACTGCTCGCCTACCCGTGGTCGGCCCCCCTGCTCGCCGCGCTGCTCGCGCTGCCGCTGGCGCTGCTGGCGCACCGGGTGGCCGCGCTGGTGCTCGACCGCGTCACGCGCTCGGTGCCGACGCTCCACGCGACGCTGCTGGCGATCAAGCGGCCGGCGCGCTTCGTGCTGCCGCTGATCGCACTGCAGCTGGTCTGGCAGGCCGCACCCGAAGACCTGCGCTTCATCGGCAACGTCCGCCACCTCAATGGCCTGCTGCTGATCGCGGCAGCGACCTGGCTCGCGGCGCAGGCGATCAACGGCTTCGCCGACGGCATGGTCAGGCAGCACCCCTCGGACGTGCGCGACAACCTGCAGTCGCGCCGCATCCTGACCCAGACGCGGGTGCTGGCCCGCACCGCCAATTCGGTGCTGCTGGTGGCGGGCGCCGCGCTGATGCTGATGACCTTCCCGGGCGCGCGCCAGGTCGGCGCCAGCCTGCTGGCCTCGGCCGGCGTGATCGGCATCGTCGCGGGCCTGGCGGCCAAGCCGGTGTTCAGCAACCTGATCGCCGGGCTGCAGATCGCGCTGGCGCAGCCGATCCGGATCGACGACGTGCTGGTGGTCGAAGGCGAGTGGGGGCGGGTCGAGGAGATCACCGGAACCTTCGTGGTGCTGCGGATCTGGGACGACCGCCGGCTGATCCTGCCGCTCACCTACTTCATCGAGAAGCCGTTCCAGAACTGGACCCGGCACGACTCGCAGCTGCTCGGCTCGGTCTTCGTCTACGCCGACTACGGCATGCCGCTGGCGCCGCTGCGCGCCGAGGTCGAGCGCATCGTCAAGGCGGCGCCCGAATGGGACGGCCGCTTCTTCAACCTGCGGGTCACCGATGCCACCGAGCGCACGATGCAGATCCGCGTGCTGTGCACCGCGGCCTCGTCGGCGCTGGCCTTCGACCTGCGCTGCACGGTGCGCGAGGGGCTGATCGAATTCATGCAGCGCGAGTACCCGCAGTTCCTGCCGCGGATGCGGATCGAGGGAGAAGGCGGGCGGGCTGCCGCGGCAGCGGAGACGGCGCAGCCCTGAACAGTCAAGCGCCGCGCCGCCCGCGGTCGGCCTTGGGCAGCACGGCTTCGGCGGCCATGCGCTCGGCGCGTGCCTGCAGCAGCCGCAGCGCATCGTCCAGCCGGGCCACCGATTCGGCATCCAGCGCCCCCACCAGTTCGCCATTGATCTGCGTCACCAGCGGGAACAATTCGTCGTACAAGGCCTGCCCGCGCGCCGTGAGCCCCAGCAGCACCCGGCGCCGATCACCGGCCGGATGCTCGCGCGACAGCAGCCCCTTGGCCACCATCGAGCCCACCGCCTTCGAGGTCCGCGCCCGATCGAGCTGCGCATGCTCGGCCAACTGCGAGGAACTCAGTTCGCCGCGGCTGGCCAGCGTGGCGATCAGCCGCCACTCGCGCCGCGTGATGCCGAAGCGCCCCTCGCACAAGCGGATGACCATGCTGCCGCCGACCGCGAGCAGGCGCGACAGGCGGTACAGCAGCAGGTCGTCCAGGGGTCGGCGTGGCGCGCTCATCTCGTGGTAAGTCCTTGGAATGGTTGATTTGATCAATCGAATGCCGCGACTCTAAAGTCAATCCAAAGGAGACAAGACCCCATGCACCACGGAATCGACCGCCGCCACGTCCTGGCGGCCCTCGGCGGCCTCGCGCTGTCGCCGCTGGCGCGCGCCCAGGCCTTCACGCCGGGCCAGCCCATCAAGGTGCTGATCGGCGTCCCGGCCGGCGGCACCCAGGACGTGCTCACGCGCGCCATCGCGCATGAAGTGCGCGACTCGCTCGGCCCGCTGATCATCGACAACCGGTCCGGCGCCGCCGGCCGCATCGCGGTCGAGGCGGTGAAGACCGCGGCGCCCGACGGCCGCACGCTGCTGCTGGGCACGGCCAGCATGATGACCATGTTCCCGGGCGCCTACCGCAACCTCTCCTACGACCCGATCAAGGACTTCGTGCCGATCATCAATGCGGCCCGCTTCGAACTGGCGCTGGTGGTCGGCAAGGACGTGCCCGCCAACACGCTGCCCGAATTCCTGGCCTGGGCCAAGGCGCAGGGCGACAAGCTGAGCTTCGCTTCCTACGGCGCCGGCACGCCCTCCCACTTCCTCGGCGAGATGCTCAATCGCGCCGCCGGCCTGCAGATGGTCCACGTGCCCTACCGCGGCTCGACGCCGGCGCGGCAGGACGTCATGGGCGGCACCATCCCGGTGTACTTCGACACCGTCGGCGGCGCGCTGCAGATGCTGCCCACCGGCCGCGTGAAGGTGCTGGCCACCAGCGGCGACAAGCGCTCGCCGCTGATGCCCGACCTGCCGACAATCACCGAGGCCGGGCTCAAGGGCGTGGTCGCGACCGCCTGGTTCGCGTACTACGCGCCATTGAAGACGCCGCAGCCGATCGTCGACAGGCTGCGCGCCGAGTTCACGCGCGCCGTCAATTCGCGCGAGGTGCGCCAGCAACTGGTGCAGAACGGCATGTACCCGGTGGGCGACAGCCCCGAGGTGCTGTTGAAGACAATGCGCGAGGACACCGCCCGCTGGGGCGGCATCATGAAGGCCGTGAATTTCCAGGCCAACGACTGACCTTTCCTCGCATCGGAGCCCCCATGTTTTCTCGTCGATTCATCCCCCGCCTCGCCGCCGCGCTCGTCCTCGGCGCAGCCACCCTGGGAGCCCAGGCCCAGACGCTCGAGGGCGGCCCGCTTCGCATCGTGGTCGGCTATGCCGCCGGCGGCGCCACCGACCGCGTGGCGCGCATCGTCGGCGACAAGCTGCAGGCCAAGCTGGGCGTCCCGGTGGTGGTCGACAACAAGCCCGGCGCCGGCGGCCGGCTGGCGGCGCAGCAGGTCAAGGCCACGCCGGCCGGCCAGAACGTGCTGATGCTCGCCAACCCGGCCGTGATGGTGGTCGCGCCGCTGGTCTTCAAGGACAACGGCTACGACGCCGAGCGCGACTTCGTGCCGGTCTCGCACGTCAACGACTACGAGTTCGCGCTGGCGGTGTCGACCGCGGTGCCGGTGCGCGAACTGTCGCACCTGCTGGCCTGGATGCGCGCCAACCCCGAGAAGGCCAACTTCGGCGTGCCGGCGACCGGCAGCCTGCCGCACTTCTTCGGCCTCATGATGGGCGAGAAGGCCAAGGTGCGGGCCGAGGTCGTGGGCTACCGCGGCTCGGGCCCGTTGCTGACCGACCTGATCGGCGGCCAGGTGCCGATCGCCTTCGACACCTTCGACGTCGACTTGCCGCAGCATCAGGCCGGCAAGATCCGCATCCTGGCGGTGTCGGGCGCGAAACGCTCGGCCTTTGCGCCCGAGATCCCGACCTTCAGGGAAGCCGGCCTCGACCTGGTCGCCACCGGCTGGAACACCTTCTTCGCCCCGGCCAGCATGCCGAAGGACAAGGTCGCGCGCCTCTCGCAGGCGATCCGCGAAGTCATGCAGGACCCCGACACCCAGCGCCGCTTCAAGGACACGCTGATGACGCCGGTGGTCAGCACCCAGGCCCAGACCGAGGCCATGCTCACGGCCTACCGCGCGCAGTGGGCGCCGGTGGTGCAGAAGTCCGGCTACCAGCCCTGAAAACCATGCAGCGACCCAACATCATCTTCATCGTCGCCGACGACCTCGGCCATGCCGACCTCGGCTGCTATGGCGGCCGCGACGCGGCCTTCGGGCCGGTCTCGCCGGTGCTCGACGGCCTGGCCGCGAACGGCATCCGCTTCACGCAGGGCTATGCGAACTCGCCGGTGTGCTCGCCGACCCGCTTCGCGATGATCACCGCACGCTACCAGTACCGGCTGCGCGGCGCCGCCGAGGAGCCGATCAACAGCAAGAGCCGCGGCAGCAACACGCTCGGCCTGCCGACCGATCACCCGACCCTGCCCTCGCTGCTGCGCGGCGCCGGCTACCGCACGGCGCTGGTCGGCAAGTGGCACCTGGGCTATCCGCCCGCCTTCGGTCCGCTGCGTTCGGGCTACGAGGAGTTCTTCGGCCCGATGTCGGGCGGCGTCGACTACTTCACGCACTGCGATTCGAGCGGCCGGCACGACCTCTGGTCGGGCGAGGAGGACTGCCCGCAGGAGGGCTACCTGACCGACCTGCTGTCGCGCCGCGCGGCCGACTACGTCGAACGGATGGCGCAGCAGGAGGCGCCCTTCTTCCTGAGCCTGCACTACACGGCGCCGCACTGGCCCTGGGAAACGCGCGACGACGCGGCCAAGGCGCCGGCGGTGAAGGACAACTTGTTCGACCTCACGGGCGGCAACATCCACACCTACCGCCGCATGATCCACCACATGGACGAAGGCATCGGCTGGATCATGGCGGCGCTCGAGAAGCACGGCATGGCCGACAACACGCTGGTGGTGTTCACCAGCGACAACGGCGGCGAGCGCTTCTCCGACAACTGGCCGCTGGTCGGCGGCAAGATGGACCTGACCGAGGGCGGGATCCGGGTGCCCTGGATCGCACACTGGCCGCAGGGCATCGCCGCCGGCTCGGTCAGCGAGCAGCAGTGCATGACGATGGACTGGTCGGCCACGATGCTCGACGCCGCCGGCGTCCCGGCCGATCCTCGGTACCCGCTCGACGGCGTGTCGCTGCTGCCGGTGCTGCGCGACCCGGGCAAGACCTTCGCGCGGCCGCTGCACTGGCGCATGAACCACCGCGGCCAGCGCGCGCTGCGCGACGGCGACTGGAAGTACCTGCAGGTGGACGGCAACGAGTACCTGTTCAACATCCCGGCCGACGAGCGCGAGCGGGCGAACCTGGCGCGCAAGGAGCCGGAACGCCTGGCCGCCATGCGCGAGGGCTGGCTGGCCTGGAATGCGACGATGCCGCCGATTCCGGAGGATGCGACCGTGAGCCTTGGCTACTCGATCAAGGACATGCCGGGGAGATAGGCTCGCCCCCAGGTTGCCCCGCACTGCGTGTCGGGGCGCCCACCCCCTGCCGGGGGCAACACCAGCGGCCCGGCAGAGCCGGTTCCGCGGTGTCACTGTTGCTCGCCCCCAGGTTGCCCCGCACTGCGTGTCGGGGCGCCCACCCCCTACCGGGGGCAACACCAGCGGCCCGGCAGAGCCGGTTCCGCGGTGTCACTGTTGCTCGCCCCCAGGTTGCCCCGCACTGCGTGTCGGGGCGCCCACCCCCTGCCGGGGGCAACACCAGCGGCCCGGCAGAGCCGGTTCCGCGGTGTTTTCACCAGCGGGCCGGGCTGCGCCGGCCGTGAAAAAGCCCGCCGAAGCGGGCTTTGCCGTTTGTACCGCCTGGGTCAGCTGGCTTGCAGGGGCTGCGGGGGGCGCTGGGCCGAGGCGCGCAGGAAGTGGACCGTGCGGACCAGCGCCCAAAAGGCGGCACGCAGGCTCTCCAGGGCCGGGGCGAACACCGAAGGCTCGTTGCGGCCAAGGTGGCTGGCTTCGTCGTTGGCCAGGTCGCGCTCGAAGGTGTCGGTGAACTTGGGGTTACGGGAGAAATAGGCAGTGGAAGCGGTCATGGTGTCTATTTTAGGGGTTTACCCTAGTTTTCAAGCCCCCGCGACGCCATGACCACGCACAAGGAATGGGATTTCGTCACGCTTTGCACCGTGTAGGCGCAGATCGCTCTCGAAGGCCCCGGATGCGCGCGACATAGGCGCGACGTGGGTCATCCAAGATTTGACTTTGATGCGATTTAGATATATCTTTATCGAATCAGATATCAAACAGAAAGACATCTTCCATGCGAGTTCACAGAAGCTTCCTGCACGGCCATCCGCGCGGCGAACACGGCGATGGGCTGGGCGGCGGGCGGGCCGGCGCGATCGAGCACCGCGGCGGACGCGGCGTTGGCGGCGGCGGCCGGATCTTCGGCCACGGCGGCCTGCGCTTCGTGCTGCTGCAGCTGATCGCCGACAAGCCGAGCCACGGCTACGAGCTGATCAAGGCCATCGAGGAGCGCCTCGGCGGCCGCTACAGCCCGAGCCCGGGCATCGTCTACCCCACCCTCACACTGCTCGAGGAACTGGGCTATGTCAGCGTCGATGCCGCCGATGGCGGCGGGCGCAAGCGCTACAGCGTCACTGCGGGCGGCCTGGAATTCCTGGCCGCCAACCGCGCGACCACCGACGAGTTGATGGCCCGCATGGCCGGCGGCGTCGACGGTGCCGGCCCGCGCGCCGGCCGGCCGCCGCAGGTGGTCCGCGCCATCGAGAACCTCAAGCTCGCGATGCGCCTGCGCCTGGCGGCGCCCCTCACCGAACAACAAGCCCACGAATTCGCCGCAGTGCTCGACAGCGCCGCCCAGCAACTGGAACGCGTTTGACCCCATGACCGATACCTCCACCGCCTCCTCCACCCCCGACCGCCTGCCGCGCCGGGTGCGCCACGAACTTCGCTTTCGCAAGCTCGAGGTGCGGGCCGTGCGGCGCATCACACCGCATCTGATCCGCATCACGCTCGGCGGCGACGAACTGGCGGGCTTCAACAGCCCCGGCTTCGACGACCACGCGAAGATCTTCTTCCCGGACGCAGTGACCGGACAACTCACGGTACCGACGACAGGGCCCGAAGGCCCGGTCTGGCCGCCCGGCCCGAAGCCGGCGATGCGCGACTACACGCCGCGCCGCCATGACGCCGCCGCGGGCACGCTCGAGATCGACTTCGCCCTGCACGATGCCGGTCCGGCCACGCAATGGGCCGAGTCGGCCCGTCCCGGCGAGAGGGTCGGCGTGGGCGGACCCCGCGGCTCCTTCATCATCCCGACCGCCTTCGACTGGCATCTGCTGATCGGCGACGACACCGCCCTGCCGGCGATCTCGCGGCGCCTGGCCGAACTGCCAGTCGGCGCGCGTGCCGTGGTGCTGGCTGAAGTCGATAGCGAAGCCGACGAAATCGCCTTCGACACGCAGGCATCGCTGGACCTCCAGTGGGTGCATCGCCGCGGCACAGCGCCCGGCACCGGCTCGCCGCTGCTCGACGCGCTGCGCCAGCTGACACTGCCCGAGGGCGATTTCCACGCCTGGGTGGCCTGCGAATCCACCGCCGCCAAGGCGATCCGCGCCCACCTGGTGGGAGAACGCGGCGCCCATCCGAAGTGGGTCAAGGCGGCCGGCTACTGGCGCCGCGGCGCCGCCGCCACCCACGACACCCACGACGACTGAGCGCGCGTCCACCCCCCAAACGCGCTATGCCGCGCGGCCGTTTGACTGTCGGCCGACAGCGCTCGAAAATCCCCCCTTCTCTGAGTACTTATGCCTTAGACGTCGATTGAACCAAGGGGGCAAGAGATGAGCACCGGACCTGCACACTGGCAGTACTTGTTTGCCGTGTTGACCGGGGCGCTGCTGCTTTTCGGCGCCATGTGGGCATGGCGGCGCATGGCGATGCGCCGCGAGGCGGAGCGGCGCATCGAAGCCGCAAGGGTGCGTTCGGGCCATGTGCCGCTGGAGATCCCGACCGTGCGCGGCGGGCTCGGTGCCTCGGGGGACTCGGTCCCCGACACCCTGCCCGAGTGGTTCATCCAGGGCAAGGGCGAACACGCGATCGTCGACGAAACGCCACGCATCCGGGTCCGCTACGTCGACGGCCACGACCGAAAGGTCGAATGCACGCTGCAGGTCGATCACCTGGACCTGCAGAAGAAGCTCGTCATCGGCCACGGGGAACTCCCCGGCGACATGCGGCGGCTGCCGCTGCATCGCATCACGTCCGCCCGCATCGCCGACTCCGGCCAGCGTTTCAACATCGACACCTGGGTCGACGCCGTGCGGGTCGCCCGGCGGCGGCGCGGCCAGGCCTGAGGCGCTCTCGTCCTCGGCTCAGCCCGCGACCCGGATGTGATCCGGTGCCAGGCCTTGGCGATGCCGCTGCCACATCGCATCGAAGGCGGATTCGAGCCGACGCGCGAAACGCTCCGAATCGAACAGCGGCGAGTTCGTCCGCTGATGCTGCAGCCGCTCGCGCAGCGCGGCCAGGCGGGCCGGCGAGGTCGCCAGTTCGAGTGCGAGACCTTCGTACGCCGCCACGCTGCGGGTCACGAGTTCGGGCAGCCCGACCGCCGCCAGCAGGCTGGCGCCGACACGCGCCGGAAAGGTGGCGCCGGCCAGCGTCAACACCGGGACGCCGCCCCACAGCGCGTCGCTGCAGGTCGTGTGCGCGTTGTAGTGGAAGGTGTCAAGGAACAGGTCCGCGTGCCGGTGGCGCGCCAGATGGTCGGCCAGCGGCATGCGCGCGGCCCAGACGATGCGCTGCGGATCGACGCCGCGCCGGGCGGCCTCGGCGCCGAGCGCGCGCTGGGCTTCGTCGTTGCTCTCGAGCAGCCACAACACGCTGCCGGGCACGGCGTGCAGCAGGCGCATCCAGACATCGAACACATCGGGCGTGATCTTGTGAATGTTGTTGAAGCAGGCGAACACCAGCGCGTCCGGTGGCAGGCCCAGTTCGGCGCGGCTGCCCGGATCGCTGCCGATCGCCTTGGTGTCGTCGTTTGGGAAATAACTGTCCGGCAGCCACACCACCTTTTCGGCGTAGTGGCAGAACTCGTCCTCGGGGATGAGGGTCGCGTCGGCCAGGATGTAGTCCATGAAGTCGCAGCCCATCGATCCCGGAAAGCCGAGATAGTTGACCTGCAACGGTGCTGCGCGGCCGGCGAAGATGTTCGAGCGGAAGCCCTCGGTGAAGCCGTTGAGATCCACCGCGATGTCGATGCCGGCGGCTCGCGCCAGCGCCGCGATCTCGGCGTCGCTGCGCCCGGAGACATTGCTGAAGTGCTCGAGCGCCTCGGCGACGCGCGCGCCAACGGCGTCCTGAGGATGCGACCCGAGCGCGAAGCCGAAAGTCTCGAAACGGCTCCGGTCATGGCATTCGAACACGCGGGCGATCAACTGCGACGTCGGATGGTTGCGGAAGTCGGACGAGAAGTAGCCCACCCGCAGGCGCCGGGCCGGATCTCGAGCCTCGACGGCGCGCTCGACCGCCGGCTGCGGCGGACACTGGTCCTGCGCATAGATCCGGGCCGAGCGCAGCAGGGTGGCGGGGCCGGCGGGCACCGGCATCAGGGTGAAGGGGGTCGCCGCCTTTTCGCCGGCATCGACCCGGGCCACCACCCGGCTCACCTGCTGCGCCCAGTCGTCCCACCGGCACACCGCCATCGCGGCGTGCAGCCGTTGGCCGGCCAGATAGTCCCTTTGCGGCGCCAGCTGTTCGACCCGGTCGTAGCACGCCAGCGCCTCGGCCGGCCGCTTGAGCAGGGTCAGCGTGATGGCCTGGTTCATCCAGGCCGGGACGTCCTCTGGGGCGAGCGACAACGCGCGACGATAGCTTTCGAGCGCTTCGGCGCCGCGGCCGAGTTCGGTCAGCGCGGCGCCGCGATCGCTCCAGTCGTTCACGCGCCCAGGATCGAGCACCAGCGCGCGCTCATAGTGCTGCACGGCGGCGCCGAAGCGATGCAGGGTGGCCAGCGTGCCGGCCAGGTTGGATTGCAGCTCGGGAGAGCGGGGATTCAGGCGCTCGGCGCGGCGAAAGGCATCGAGCGCCTGCTCGTGTTCCGACAGCGCGCCGTGCGCCACGCCCAGTTCGTGCAGTCCCTCGAAGTACGGGCCGGCCAGCTTGAGCGAACGGCCGAAGGAAGCGATGGCCTCGCGCGCCCGGCCGCGCTGCGCCTGGACCCGGCCCAGGTAGAACAGCGCCTCCGGGGAGCAAGAGGGCAGCGCGGCGGCCTGCTGCAGGAAATCCTCGCAGGCGGCGAACTCCTGGCGATTGCCGCAGATGTAGGCCAGGAGCTCGCAGGCCCGGCCATTGCGGGGATCGCGCTCGACCGCCTGCCGCAGCAGGCTCTCCGCCTGGGCGATCTGCCCGGTTCGGAAATGTTGTTCGGCCTGGGCCACCAGTTGCATCGTCGTCTGCATCCAGCGCTGCGAGAGCCACGGAACGGGCCGCCGCAGCGCGAGGCGGCCCTTCCACCATGAATGACGCCCATCGGGCGGCGCCATTGTGCGGCCCCGTCCCCCTTCAAGACAACCACAGGTCTCCCAGGATGGAACCTGGACCGCGCAGAGCCAAGGCCGACGACGACCCTGCGGTGGACGAGCTGCCACGAACATCGATGCAGCGCTGCTTTTCCTCCTCCAGCGCGAAGGGGGGCGCAGGAATCCCGCTCGCCTTCAGAGCGTCTTCCGCATACTTGTGACAAAGTGCGCGAGGGCAAGTGCAGATCCGACAAAGGGCGCTTGTTCGGGGCGCCCCTCTATGTCCCAACGCTCACGCGGGCGGGCGGCGCGCCTTCTGAAGTGTTCGACCATAAAACCGCTTGCGACGCATGCGCAGCCGGTAGCCGATCGCCAAGGTCGCAGCCAACACGCCCCATTTGACGTATGCGCCGCTCCACCAAGTGACCGCGATGTCTCCCCCTCGCATCGACGATGGGTAGGACGCAGCACCCCAGTAGCTCAGCGCCGGCCAGAAGCAGACCCAAAGGCCGGCGAACATCAGCCAGATCAGGGCACCGGGCTCAAGCAGTTCGACCTTCCAAATGAAATACCCGGCTCCGAGGAGCGCGATGAGGCCGGAAAATACCCTGGTGCCGGTCGCGAAGTCCAGCCCAAGCAGCCTGGAAAACCACCACATGACGAAGGCCGCCAGAGCCATCGCCGCCAGCAATCCGAGCAAGATCCAGCCGTCGCTGTCGCCGCGTTCCCTCATCAAATCTCCCTGAATGAATCGTTGATCGCCAACGGCAGCCAGCATCTATCGAAACGCGTGCGTGCAAAGCGAACCATGTCTGGTTAAAGCCGAGAACTTTCCGAGCCGATTGCAAGCAATTCGCCAATCCGATCCATTGGCGAACCCATGGAGCACATGAGGCCGCCGTCCACCAGGCGATGAGCCCGTGGACCCAGGTCGATGGATCAGGCGGGCTTGCAGTTGTCGAACGGGCTTGCTGGCCTCGGATGCCGGAGGCCTCGAGCCAAGGCCCCGGACAGCCGTCCACCATAATGTGCTGGCCCGCGTGCAAGCGCTTTGCGGCGCGCGCGTCGAAGCGCAAATGAATCGGCTGCCGGCGCAGCTTTCCTGATGACCCGTTCAGCCCCTCCGCGCAACTTTCAGAATCAGCAGGTCAAAACCTACGCTTTTCGCGCAAGCGCAGCCAAATCTTGTTAGGTACCCGCAAGTTGAATCAGACCGTCATGAATCGCGACATCCCCAATGAAATCAACGGGATAGCTCAAAAAGGCCTTTCCGCTCAAGCAGCTGCGAAGCCTGACCTTTCGGGCCATACGCCCATGATGGCCCAGTACCTCGGCCTCAAGGCGGACCACCCGGACACCCTGCTGTTCTACCGGATGGGTGACTTCTACGAACTCTTCTACGCCGACGCCGAAAAGGCAGCCCGCCTGCTCGACATCACGCTGACCCAGCGCGGCCAGTCGGCCGGCCAGCCGGTCGTCATGTGCGGCGTGCCCTTTCATTCGGTCGACACCTACCTCGGACGGCTGATCAAGCTCGGCGAATCGGTCGCGATCTGCGAGCAGGTCGGCGAGGTCGGTGCCGCCAAGGGCCCGGTCGAGCGCAAGGTGGTGCGCGTGGTGACGCCCGGCACCCTGACCGACGCCGAACTGCTCAACGACAAGAGCGAGTCGCTGCTGCTCGCGGTGCATGCCGGCTCGCGCAACTTCTGCGGGCTCGCCTGGCTCAGCGTCACCGGCGCCGAGCTGCGGCTGGCCGAGTGCCCGGCCGATGCGCTCGAAGCCTGGATCGCGCGCATCGCGCCGAGCGAGCTGCTCTACAGCGCCGAGGTCACACCGGCCTTCGAGCAGCGCCTGAAGGCCGCCCGCAGTGCCACGCCCTTCACGCTCTCGCTGCGGCCGGCCTGGCAGTTCGACGGCGGCCTCGGCGAGCGCAAGCTCTGCGAGCAGATGGGCAGCGTCAACCTGGCGGCCTGGAATGCCGAGTCGCTGACCAACGCGCACGCCGCCGCCGCCGCCCTGCTGGGCTACGCCGAGCACACCCAGGGCCGGGCGCTCGCACACGTGCAGCGGCTCACGGTGGAACGCGATGGCGAGCTGATCGAGCTGCCGCCGACCACCCGGCGCAACCTCGAGCTGGTCCAGACCCTGCGCGGCGAAGACTCGCCGACCCTGTTCTCGCTGCTCGACACCTGCATGACCGGGATGGGCAGCCGGCTGCTCAAGCGCTGGCTGCTGGCGCCGCGGCGCGACCGCATCGCCGCACAGGCCCGGCTCGAAGCCATCGCCGCGCTGCAGGCGCCGCCGCCCGGCGGCACGGCCGCGCCCTGGCGCACCCTGCGCGAGCAGCTCAAGAACACCAGCGACGTCGAACGGATCGCGGCCCGTATCTCGCTGCGGCAAGTGCGCCCGCGCGAGCTGGTGGCATTGCGGATGGCGCTGGCCAAGGCCGAAAAGCTGGCGCCCGCCCTGCCCGGCTCGGCCGCGCTGCTGGCGCAGATGGCCGGCCAGCTCGCGCCACCGGCCGGCTGCGTCGAACTGCTGGTCGCCGCGATCACCCCCGAACCCTCGGCGCTGATCCGCGACGGCGGCGTGATCGCCAACGGCCACGATGCCGAACTCGACGAGCTGCGCGCGATCAGCGAGAACTGCGACGACTTCCTGCTCCAGCTCGAAGCCAGCGAGCGCGAACGCACCGGCATCAGCAACCTGCGGGTGCAGTTCAACCGCGTGCACGGCTTCTACATCGAGGTCACGCAAAGCGCGCTGGCGAAGGTGCCCGACAACTACCGCCGCCGCCAGACGCTGAAGAATGCCGAGCGCTACATCACGCCGGAGCTCAAGGCCTTCGAGGACAAGGCGCTGTCGGCCCAGGACCGCGCGCTGGCACGCGAGAAGTGGCTCTACGAGCAGCTGCTCGACGCCCTGCAGCCCTCGGTCGCGGCGCTGGCCCGGCTGGCCGGCGCGATCGCGACCCTCGACGGGCTCTGCGCGCTGGCCGAACGCTCGCACACGCTGCACTGGCGCGCGCCCGGTTTCGTCTCCCATCCCTGCATCGAGATCGAGCAGGGCCGCCACCCGGTGGTCGAGGCCCGCCTGGCCGAAAAATCGTCGGGAGCGTTCATCGCCAACGACACCCGCATGGGCCCGCAGCAGCGCATGCAGGTCATCACCGGCCCCAACATGGGCGGCAAGTCGACCTACATGCGGCAGGTGGCGATCATCGTGCTGCTGGCCTCGATCGGCTCGCACGTGCCGGCCGCGGCCTGCCGCCTGGGGCCGATCGACGCCATCCACACGCGCATCGGCGCCGCCGACGACCTGGCCAATGCGCAATCGACCTTCATGCTCGAGATGACCGAGGCGGCGCAGATCCTGCACGGCGCCACCGCCCATTCGCTGGTGCTGATGGACGAGATCGGCCGCGGCACCAGCACCTTCGACGGCCTGGCGCTGGCCGCCGGCATCGCCGCCCAGCTGCACGACCGCACGCGCGCCTTCACCCTCTTCGCGACCCATTACTTCGAGCTCACCGAGTTCCCGGCGACGCACCACGGCGCGGTCAACATGCACGTGAGCGCCACCGAGGCCGGCCGCGACATCGTCTTCCTGCACGAGATGCAGCCCGGCCCGGCCAGCAAGAGCTACGGCATCCAGGTGGCGCGGCTGGCCGGCATGCCGGCCGCGGTGGTCAACCATGCGCGGCAGGCGCTCGAGGCGCTGGAGGCGCAGCAGACGCATACCCGCGCCCAGGTCGACCTGTTCGCACCGCCGCCGGCCGCCGAGGCGCCATTGGCGAGCGCCGTAGAATCCGCCCTGACCGCGATCGATCCGGATGCGTTGAGCCCCCGCGAGGCGCTCGAAGCCCTCTACACACTGAAAAAACTCCAGGCGCGCGAACAGGGCTGATGGTCCGATTCGTGCAAGACGACCTCATGACCTACTGCGTCGGCATCAAACTCAACGCCGGACTGGTGTTCCTGTCCGATTCGCGCACCAATGCGGGCGTGGATCACATCAGCACCTTCCGCAAGATGATCGTCTACGAGCAGCCGGGCGACCGCGTCATGGTGCTGCTGTCGGCCGGCAACCTGAGCATCTCGCAGTCGGTGCGCGAGATCCTCCAGATCGAGGAACTGCGCGAGACCCGCGAGGACGGCGAGGAAAGTCCGCCGATCACGATCTGGAACGCCAGGAGCATGTTCGACGCCGCCCGCGTGCTGGGCTCGGCCGTGCGCCACGTCTACGACCGGGATGCCGAGGCGCTCAAGCACGCCGGGCTGGACTTCAACGTGTCCTTCGTCTTCGGCGGCCAGGTCAAGGGCGAAGGCATGCGCCTGTTCCTGGTCTACGCGGCCGGCAACTTCATCGAGGCGACCACCGAGACGCCCTACTTCCAGGTCGGCGAGTCGAAATACGGCAAGCCGGTGCTCGACCGCGTGCTGACGCCCGATACGCCGCTCGACGAAGCCGCGAAATGCGCGCTGGTGTCGATGGACTCGACCATGAAGTCGAACCTGTCGGTCGGACTGCCGCTCGACCTGGTGGTGTACGAAGCCAACGCCCTGCGCACCGACAAGGTGGTCTGCATCGACGCCGACAACCCCTACTACCGGATGATGCACAACAGCTGGGGCCAGAAGCTGCGCGAGGTGTTCGACAGCATCGAGGACCCGGTCTGGGACGACGCCTACACCGAGCACCCGCTGAAGATGCCCGCCACGCGGCACAGCCCGCTGCGCAAGATCTCCACGCCCGAAGAAAAGCTCATCTAGCAGCGCAGCGGGGCGGCCCGCATTTCCCATGCTTCCTCCCCTCATCTTCTCCCACGGGAACAGCTTTCCCGCGAGCACCTACCGCGTGATGCTCGACAGCCTGCGCAACCGCGGCTTCGACATCGAGGCGATCGAGAAATTCGGCCACGACCCGAAGTACCCCGTCACCGACAACTGGCCGCACCTGGTGCAGCAGCTGGCCGACTTCGCGCAAGCCCGTGCCGATCGCGCCGGGGCGCCGGTGCTGCTGGTCGGCCATTCGCTCGGCGGCTTCCTGAGCCTGATGTGCGCCGCCCTGCACCCGGCGCTCGCCAAGGGCGTGGTGCTGCTCGATTCGCCGCTGATCGGCGGCTGGCGCGCCGGCACCATCAACCTCATGAAGCGCACGCCGCTCATGAAGAGCGTCTCGCCCGGCATGATCAGCCGCAAGCGCAAGAACAGCTGGGAGCACCGCGAGGCGGTGTTCGAGCACTTCCGCAGCAAGAAGGCCTTTGCGAAGTGGGACGAGCGCGTGCTGCGCGACTACATCGAGCACGGCACCTTCGACCTCGATGACGCGCGAGCCTTGAGTTTTGATCGCGACGTCGAGACCGCGATCTACGACACCATCCCGCACAACCTGGGCGCCCTCTTGCGCGCCCATCCGCTCAAGTGCCGCGCAGCCTTCATCGGCGGCCGCCAGTCGGTGGAGATGAAACGCGTCGGCATGGCGATGACCCTGCAGGTCACCAAGGGCCGCATCATGATGCTCGACGGCACCCACCTGTACCCGATGGAAAAGCCGATCGCTACAGCGGCGGCGGTCGAGGCGGCGTTGCGCAACCTGCTGGTCTAGACATCATGGTCGCCGTCCCAGGGTAGACGGCCGGCGATCAGTCGGCCCAGGTGACGACCCCGCTCCACGCGGTCGCCAGCACCACGATGCCGAAGGCGATCCGGTACCAGGCGAAGGGCATGAAGTCGTGGGTGCTGATGTAGCGCAGCAGCCAGCGCACGCACAGCCAGGCGCTCAGGAACGAGAACACCAGGCCGACCGCGAACAGCGGGATGTCGGCCGCCGACAACAGCGCGCGCTCCTTGTAGAGGCTGTAGACGCCGGCGCCGATCAGGGTCGGAATGGCGAGGAAGAAGGAGAAATCGGTCGCCGCCTTGCGCGACAGTCCCAGCAGCATGCCACCGATGATGGTCGAGCCGCTGCGGCTGGTGCCCGGAATCATCGCGAAGCACTGCACCAGGCCGACCTTGAGCGCGTCCCAGGGCGTCATGTCGTCGACGTGCTCGATGCGCACCGAGCCGGGCGGCCGCCGCTCGGCCCACAGGATGATGAAGCCGCCGATGATGAAGGTACTGGCCACCACGGACGGCGTGAACAGATGCGCCTTGATCGCCTTGCCGAACAGCAGGCCCAGCACCACCGCGGGAAGGAAGCCTACAGCGACGTTGAGCGCGAAGCGCCGCGCCTTGGGCTGGCGCGGCAGCGTGACGATGGTCGAATGGATCTTCTGCCAATAGACCAGGATCACCGCGAAGATCGCACCGGTCTGGATCGCGATGTCGAAGACCTTGGCCTTGTCGTCGTCGAAGCCGAGCAGCGAGCCCGCAAGAATCAGGTGGCCGGTCGACGAGATCGGCAGAAATTCGGTCAGCCCCTCGACGATCCCCATGACGGCGGCCTTGACCAGCAATACGATATCCACGCGCACTCCTTGAAAGAGCGTCGATTATCGCGATCGCGGCGGTCAGGCTCCGTTCAGATCAGGACGGTGAGATCACGCGCACGACCACCTCGCGATGGTCGCGGAAACCCATGCGTGCGTAGAGCCGGTGGGCGCTCTCGTTGTCCCGCATGACATGGAGGAAGGGCGTCTCGCCGCGCTGCAATTGGCGGCGAATCAGTGTTGCGGCCAGCCGGCGCGCAAGGCCGCGGCCCTGGAAATCGGGATGCGTGCACACGCCGCTGATCTCGCGCAAGGTGCCGGCGCACATGCGCTCGCCGGCCATGGCGATCAGGCGATCACCTTCGAAACAGCCGAAGTAGTCGCCGAGTTCGGGCGTTCTCGGTCCGAAGGGCCCCGGACGGGTCAGCACGGCGAGTTCGACCGCCTGCGCGGCATGTTCCGGCCGCAATGGCATGGCACCGAGTGCCCCGTCATCGTCGGGCATCGCGCCCTGCCACACCATCCGGAACATGGTCGCGTCCAGGTCGATCCGCCAGCCCGCGGGTGCGCTGCCGGACCAGTCCATGCAATAGAAGCGGTCGCCCGGCTCGCAGAAGGGCGTCAGGTCGTCGAGATCGGGCCTTTCGGCATTCGCGAAGCCGACGATCGGGGAAAAGCCCGGGGCGTAGCGGCGGGCGCGACCGGTGCCCGTCGCGTAGCGCGCGTGCGGGCCGGCGAGCGTGTTCCAGGCGATGTTGTCGAGCAGTGGGTGCATCGTGGCTGCGATCCTAACGGCTCGCACCGGGGAAGCGACCTGCTCGACGCCATCCGCCGCGAAATCAGACCGATCGCCGCCGCAATGCGCGCACCGCGCTGTCGACCGTGGTCAGGACCGGCAGCCCCGTCGCCGCTTCGCAGGCCGCCCGGGCCCGCGCCATGCTGAACTGGGCCAGCGCGATGCGGGTGCAGCCGCGCGCGCGCAGTGCCCGGGCCTGGGCGGCCACCAGCGCATCGTGCCGTTCGCCATCGCCGGCATTCAAGGCCTCGAGCGCACCTTCGGCGAGCGCCGGCTCGAGCACGACGCCGGGCGGGAATTCGGGCGGCATCGATGCCAGCGTCGGCCCGAAGCTCGCGATCAGTCCGAGCCGCCCGGCACCGGCCGCGGCCTCCTCGACCATCGCCTCGTTGGGCTTCAGCACGGGCATGCCCGCATGCCGCCGCGCCACCGCCTCGATGCACGGTCCGAAAGCCGAGCAGGTGAAGAGGATGCCCTGGGCGCCGCAATCGACCGCGTACTGCGCCAGCCGCTGGAAGCGTTCGTGCATCGCCTCGTCGAGCCCTCGCCCGGTGCGTGCGAGGTCGGCCGAGAGGCTGTCGTCCAGCAGGTTCATGCGGACGGCTTCGGGCCAGTCGCGGGCCATCGCTTCGTTGATGGGGGCGACGGAATGCGCCAGGGCGTGGATGAGTGCGATGCGGGTCATGGCAGTGCTCAGATCCCCTTCGACGAAGGGTTCACGAAAGCGTCCCGGGTCTCTGCATTGAGCGGATAGTTGATGTTGATGTTCTTGGGCGGGATGGGGGCCATGAACCAGCGGTTGTAGAGCTTCTCCATCTCGCCCGATTTCATCATGCCGCCGACCACGCGGTCCACCAGCGCCTTGAACTCGGGGTCGTCCTTGCGCAGCATCAGCGACTGGTTCTCGGTGCGCAGGCTTTCGCCGGTGATCAGGAAGTCCTTCGGATTGCGCGCATTGGCGATCTGTCCCGCCAGCAGGATGTCGTCCAGCACGAAGGCCTGGGCGCGGCCGTTCTCGACCAGCAGGAAGGACTCGGTGTGGTCCTTCGCCGCCACATTGACCACCTCGAGGTTCTTGCCCTTGTCGGCCTCGCGCAGCAGCCGGAACGAGGTGGTGCCGGTGGTCGTGACCACGGTCTTGCCCTGCAGGTCGGCGACGCTCCGGATGCCCGAATCGGCCTTGACCAGCATGCGCACGTTGTAGCGGAAGATGTCCGGCGAGAACGCCACCTGCTTCTGCCGCTCGACCAGGTTGGTGGTGGAGCCGCATTCGATGTCGACCGTGCCGTTGGCCACCAGCGGAATGCGGTTGGCGGAGGTCACGGCCTGGTAGCGGACCTCGATGGCCGGCATCCGGAGTTCGGTCTTGAGGGCCTCGACGATCCGGTTGCAGATGTCGATGCTGTAGCCGATCGGCTTCAGGTTGCCGTCGAGGTAGGAAAAGCCGAAGGACGATTCACGGTAGCCGAAGGTGATGGCGCCGCTGGCCTTGACCTTGGCCAGCGTGCCGCCCTCCTGGGCCTGGGCGGAGGTGAGCGGAACCAGCGCGCAGCCCGCGATCAGGGCGGCGCAGGCAAGGGTGGACAGACGAGCGAAGGCCATGGAGCAACTCCTCGAAGCGGGTTGAAGAACGAAAACAGGGGAGGTTCGGTCGGCGCTTCAGCGCGCCTGTGGTGCATCGACCGCGCGCGTGACGGTGTCGATCGCGGCGGCCAGCCGGGTCGCGATTTCCTGCAGGTCCTGCCGCGTGGCGATGAAGGGCGGCGCCAGCAGCACGTGGTCGCCCTGCCGGCCATCGACCGTGCCACCGAAGGGATAGCACAGCAGGCCCCGCGCCATCGCCTCCCTCTTGATCCAGGCATGCAGCTGCAGCCCGGGCGCGAACGGCGTCTTGGCGGTCCGTTCGGCCACCAGCTCGATACCCCAGAAGAAGCCGCGGCCGCGGATGTCGCCCACGTGCGGATGGTTGCCGAGCGCCGCGCGCAGCATGGCGCCGAACGCCTCGCCGTCGTCGCGTACCTTGGCCAGCAGGCCGTCGCGGCGGATCACCCGCTGCACCGCGAGCGCGGCCGCACAGGCCACCGGATGGCCGAGGTAGGTATGGCCGTGCTGGAAGAAGCCGCTGCCCTGCGACATCGCCTCGACGATCCGGCGCTGCGCGAGCACCGCACCGATCGGCTGGTAGCCGCCGCCGAGCCCCTTGGCGACCGTGACCAGGTCGGGCACCACGCCCTCCTGCTCGCAGGCGTAGAGCGTGCCGCAGCGGCCCATGCCGCACATCACCTCGTCGAGGATCAGCAGCACGCCATGGCGGTCGCAGACCTCTCGCACGGCCTTGAAATAGCCCGGCACCGGCGTCAGCACGCCGGCCGTGGCGCCGCCGACGGTCTCGGCCACGAAGGCGATCACGCGGCCGGCGCCTTGCGCCAGGATCGCCGCCTCGAGCTCGGCCGCGAGCCGCAGGCCGTACTGCGCGGCGCTCTCGCCCTCGCGCTGTTCGCGGTAGGGATAGCACGGAGCAATGTGGGTGGCCGGCACCAGGATCGGCGCGAAAGGCTCGCGCCGCCAGGCATTGCCGCCGACCGCCAGCGCGCCCAGCGTGTTGCCGTGGTAGCTCTGGCGGCGGGCGATGAAGTGGGTGCGCTGCGGCTGCCCGATCTCGACGAAGTACTGCCGCGCCATCTTGAGCGCCGACTCGACGGCCTCGGAGCCCCCGCTCACCAGGTAGACATGGCTCATGCCTTCGGGTGCGCTTCCAGCGAGCTCGTCCGCGAGCTGCTCGGCGACCTCGCTGGTGAAGAAGCTGGTGTGGGCGTAGGCCAGTTGGTCGATCTGCGCATGCATGGCCGCGATCACGTCCGGATGCCCGTGCCCCAGCGACGAGACCGCGGCACCGCCCGAGGCGTCGAGGTAGTCGCGGCCGGCGGCATCGCGGATCGTCATGCCGCTGGCGGCAACGGCGACCGGCGGCGTGTGGCGGAGATGGCGGTGGAAGACGTGCGTCATGGCGTTCTGTGACTGGAACTAATGCACCGATATTATTATTGTTTGGAACATTTGTTCCGTCAAGCGATTCTGGAACACATCTGTTCGATCCGGTACATTTGTTCCAAACCAAGAGAGGAATCCCATGGGCGTCAAGGACGATCTCCGCCAGCGCTTTGCCGGCCTGAGCCCTGCGCTGCAGCAGGTGGCCCGGTACGTGCTCGACCATCCGAACGACGTGGTCACGCACTCGATGCGCACCGTCGGCACGCGGGCCGGGGGCACCCCGGCCACGCTGGTTCGCTTCGCGCAGCACCTGGGCTATGCGGGCTGGCCGCAGTTCAAGGAGGCGGTGGCGTCGGACATGGGGCTCGGGCCCGAGGCCTACGGCGAGCGGGCCCGCACGCTGGTCGGCCGGGCGACCGACCGCGGCCTGGTCGAGGAGATGTTCGAGGTGCAGCGCCACAACCTCGAGGCCACGCAGCGCCAGAGCGCCGCCACGCTGCAGAAGGCCTGTGCCCTGCTCGAGAAGGCGAATACCGTGCACGCGGCGGGCTTCAGGGCCTGCTTCCCGATCGCCTTCGCCTTCGTCTACGTGTACCGCATGTTCCGCAGCAGCGTGCAGCTGATCGACGGCCAGGGCGGCTCGCTAGAGATGCAGCAGCGGGCGATGGCCAAGGGCGATGCGCTGGTCGTCGCCAGCTTCGCGCCCTACTCGCGCGAAGCGCTGCAGGTGGCCGAAGCGGCCAAGGCCGCCGGCTGCAAGCTGCTGGCGCTGACCGACAGCGCGGCCTCTCCATTGTCGCTGCTGGCGGACGAGACGCTGCTGTTCGCGATCCAGAGCCCCTCTTTCTTTCCTTCGGTCGCCGCCGGCACGGCACTGGCCGAAGCCTTGCTCGAGCTGCTGGCCAGTCGCGCCGGCAAGCCGGTGGTCAAGCGCATCGACCAGGCCGAGACGCAGCTGTTCGAGTCGGGGGCCTACCTGCAGGCGCCGAGGCTGCGCGGGGGCTGACTCAGGAACTGGCCGCTGCTACCGGCTTCGGCGACGGCGCCAGCCACTCGGCATGCCAGCCGCCGCCCAGCGACTGGATCAACGTCACCGCCGCGAGCTGGCGATTGGCCTGCACCTGCAGCAGGGTCCGCCGCGAATTGAGCGCGGACACCTGCGCCACCACCACGCTGGTGTAGTCGATGGTGCCGGCGCGATAGCGGTTCAGGAACTGCTGTTCGGTGCGGTCGGCCGCAGCCGAGCTCTGGCGGCGCAGCACCTCCTGCTGCGCCAGGCTGGTGCCGGCGGTGAGCTGGTCCTCGACGCTCAGGAAGGCCGCCAGCACCGTCTGGCGATAGCGCGCCACCGAGGCTTCGTGCCCGGCCTTGGCGGCATCGACGCTGGCGCCGATCGCGCCGGCGTCGAACACCACCTGCGCCACCGAGAGGCCCAGCGACCACAGCGTGTTCGAGGCATTGAACAGGTCGCCCAGGCGGGACGCGCTGGTGCTGATGCCGCCGCTCAGGCTGAAGTTCGGGTAGTAGGCCGAGCGCGCGATGCCGATCTGCGCATTGGCCGCCGCCACCTGCCGCTCGGCCGATGCGATGTCGGGCCGGCGCTCCAGCAGTGTCGAGGGCAACTCGGCCGGCACACCGGGCACCGCCATCTTCCACTCGGCCACGGGCAGGCTGAAGTCGGCCGGCGCCACGCCGACCAGCACCGCGATCGCATGCTCGAGCGCATCGCGGTTGCGCTGGAGCGCGGCGCGCTCGGCCTGGGTATTGGCGTACAGCGTCTCGGCCTGCAGCACGTCGCTCTGGGCCGCGATGCTGGCCGCATAGCGGTTGCGCGTGATCTGCAGGCTGCGCTCGTAGCCTTCCAGCGTGTCGTCGAGGATGCGCAGCTCGGCGTCGGCCTCGCGCAGCGAGAAGTAGTTGGTGGCCAGTTCGCCGACCGAAGACAGGCGGGCCCCTGCGAGGTCGGCTTCGCTGGCCTGGGCCGTGGCCTGCGCGCTGTCGACCGCCTGGCGCAGGCGGCCCCAGACGTCCGGTTGCCAGTCGACGCCCAGCACGGCCGCGGAGGCGGTGGCGGCCGAGATGTCGCGGCCCCCGGTACGGCGCGCGCTGGCGTCGAGCGTGACCTGCGGGAACAAGGCCGCGCGCTGGCCGCGCACCAGCGCCTGCGCCTGCGCGTAGTTGGCGACCGCGGCGGCGATGTTCTGGTTCGAGACCTGCACGCGTGAGGCCAGGTCGTCCAGCGTGGCGTCGCCGAAGAGCTTCCACCATTCGCCGCGGTCGAAGGCATCGGCCGGCGCGGCAGGCTGCCAACCCGCTTCGGCGGGCGCCGACTTCCAGGCCGCCGGCGCGGCCACCGGCGGCCGCTCATAGGTCGGGCCGACGGCACAGCCGGCCAGCAGTGCCGCCAGGGCCAGTGCCACGGGAAGACGGGGGAAAGGACGTTTGGCTGCAGTCATGGATTCGATGCGATCTCGGGCGCGCCGGTCAGGGAGGATCCGGCGCCGCGGCTCAGGGATTTTTCGTTGGCGGGCCGCCGGCGCAGCTTGTCGAGCAGCACGTAGACGACCGGCGTGGTCAGCAGGGTCAGCAGCTGGCTGGCGATCAGCCCGCCGATGATGGCGACGCCCAGCGGCTGGCGCAGCTCCGAGCCGAGGCCGAAGCCGATCGCCAGCGGCAGTGCGCCGAGCGCGGCCGCCAGCGTCGTCATCAGGATCGGGCGGAAGCGCAGCAGGCAGGCCTCGCGTACCGCCTCGACGGCGCTGAGCCCGCGCGAGCGCTCGGCCTCGAGCGCGAAGTCGATGATCAGGATCGCGTTCTTCTTGACGATGCCGATCAGCAGGAAGACGCCGATCAACGCGATGATCGAGAACTCCATCCGGAACAGCAGCAGCGCCAGCACCGCGCCGACGCCGGCCGAGGGCAGCGTGGTCAGCACCGTGATCGGATGCACCAGGCTCTCGTAGAGCACGCCCAGCACGATGTAGATCACGATCAACGCCGCGACGATCAGGAACCACTGCTGCCCCTGCGACTGCTGCGCCGCCAGCGCCGTACCCTGGAAGCTGCCGCGCACGTTGATCGGCATCGCGATGTCGGCCTCGGCCTGGGCCACGATGCGCTTGGCGTCCGACAGGCTGACGCCGTCGGCCAGGCTGAACGAGACCGTGCTCGCGAGCTCGGTGTCCTGGTGGTCGATCGAGGTCGGCACCGCCCGCTCGCTGAGCTTGGCGAAGGCCGAGAGCGGCACCATGCGCGTGGTGTCGGTGGCGATCTGCTGGCCGGTGGAGGCGGTGCGCAGGGCCGGATTGGCCGACACCGTGGTCGAGGTGCCGGTGTTGGCGTCGGTCGTGTTCTCGACCGAACTGGTCGTCGACTGGCCACTGGCGTCGGTGGTCGTCTTCAACGTCGAGGGCACGTACAGGTCCTTCAGGACGATCGGCGAGCGCTGGAAGCGCGGCGCCCATTCCATCACCACCGAGTACTGGTTGAGCTCGTCGTAGATGGTCGCCACCGCGCGCTGGCCGTAGGCGTTGTAGAGCGCGTTGTCGACCGCGGCCGAGGTCACGCCGAGCCGCGCGGCGGCCTCGCGGTCGACGTCGACGAAGGTCTCGACGCCGTTGTCGGCATCGTCGCTGTCGACGTCGGTCAGCGCGGTCTCGTCGCGCAGCCGGTTGGCCAGCTTGGTCGACCAGGCGCGCAGATCGGCCAGGTTGTCGCTCTTGAGCGTGTACTGGTAGCTCGAGTTGCTCGAGCGTCCGCCCATGCGCAGGTCCTGAACCGGGCTCAGGAACACGCGCAGGCCGGTCAGCTGGTTGAGCTGGGGCCGCAGGCGGTCGATCACGGCCTGCGTCTTCTCGCTGCGCTGCGCCACCGGCTTGAGGTTGACGAACATGAAGCCGCCGCCCGAGCGGCCGCCGCCCGAGAAGCCGACCACGGTGTCGACCGCCGGGTCCTTGCGGATGATGTCCACCGCCTGGCGCAGCTTGTCGGCGATCGCGCCCGAGGAGATGCTCTGGTCGGCGCGCAGCCCGGCGTTGAGCTGGCCGTTGTCCTGCTGCGGAAAGTAGCCCTTGGGGATCGCGTTGAAGAGATAGACGTTGAGCCCGATCACGGCCAGCAGCACCGCGATCACCACGCCCTTGCTGGCCAGCGCCCAGTCGAGGCTGTGGGCGTAGGTGCGCAGCGTGCCGTTCCAGGCCCGCTCGGCCAGCCGGCCGAAGCCGGCGCGCAGGCGCCCGGGCGGCTTGCGATCGCCCTCCTCGGCCTTGCTGCGCAACAACATCGCGCACAGCATCGGCGTGGTGGTGAGCGAGATCACCAGCGAGATCAGCACCGAGGCCGACAGCGTGACCGCGAACTCGCGGAACAGCCGCCCGACCTGCCCGCCCATGAACAGCAGCGGGATGAACACCGCCACCAGCGACAGGCTGATCGACAGCACCGTGAAGCCGACCTCGCGGGCGCCGCGCAGCGCCGCCTCGATGCGGTTCATGCCGGCCTCGACGTGGCGCGTGGTGTTCTCGAGCACCACGATCGCATCGTCGACCACGAAGCCGGTGGCGACGGTCAGCGCCATCAGGCTCAGGTTGTTGAGGCTGTAGCCCAGCAGGTACATGACGCCGAAGGTGCCGAGCAGCGAGACGACGGTGGCGACCGCGGGCACGATGGTGGCGCGCGCCTTGCGCAGGAACAGGCCGACCACCAGCACCACCAGCACCACCGAGATCATCAAGGTGGCCTCGATCTCGCGCAGCGAGGCACGGATGGAGTTGGTGCGGTCGGAGGCGACCTGGACTTCGATGTCCTGCGGCAATTGCGCGCGCAGCTCGGGCAGCAGCTCGCGCACGCCGTCGACGGTCTCGATGATGTTGGCGCCGGGCGACTGCGTCACCAGCACGATCACCGCCGGCTCGCCGTTGAAGAGGCCCAGGGTGCGGGTGTTCTCGACGCTGTCGATCACGCGCGCGACGTCGCCCAGGCGCACTGCGGCATTGTTGCGCCAGGCGATCACCATGTCGCGGTACTCGGCGGCATGGCGGCCCGGTGCCGGCGTGTAGATCTGGAGCCGGCGGTCGGCGCTCTCGATGGCGCCCTTGGGCCGGTTGGCGTTGTTGGCCTGAATAGCGGCCCGCACGTCCTCGGTGCTGATGCCGAAGCGGTTGAGCGCGAAGGGCTCGAGCTCGACCCGCACCGCGGGCAGCGAGCCGCCGCCGATCTCGACCTCGCCGACGCCTTCGACCTGCGACAGGCGCTGGCTCACGATGTTGGACACTGCCTCGTAGATCTGACCCGGCGTGCGGGTCTTCGAGGTCAGCGCGAGGATGATGACCGGCGCCGCGGTCGGGTTGCGCTTGCGGTAGGTCGGGTTGCTGCGCAAGGTGGCCGGCAGGTCGGCGCGGGCGGCGTTGATCGCGGCCTGCACCTCGCGCGCGGCGCTGTCGATGTTGCGGCTCAGGTCGAACTGCAGCGTGACCCGGGCCGAGCCGTTGGAGCTGGTCGAGGTCAGCTCGTTGACGCCGGGGATGATGCCGAGCCGCCGCTCCAGCGGCGTGGCGACACTCGAGGCCATGGTGCTGGGGCTGGCGCCAGCCAGGCTGGCCTGCACCGAGATCGTCGGGTAGTCCACCTGCGGCAGCGGCGACACCGGCAGCACGAAGAAGGCGACGATGCCGGCCAGCGCGATGCCGATGGTGAGCAGCATCGTGGCGATCGGGCGCTCTACGAAAGGTTTGGAGAGGTTCATGTGGCCTCTCTTGGCTGCCTTGCGCCGGGACAGGGGGCGCGGCGGCGGGCGGTATGCCCCGGACCGGCCGACGTCACCGGCCCTTCGGGCTTCCCTGCGCTGCTCGCGGTACGCGGGGTCTCGCTCAAACTCGCCTTCGGCTCAAACAGTCGCGAGCCCTGATCCGCGTACCGCTGCGCTGCTCGGCGGTGCCTCAACGGCCGGTCCGGGGCATACCGCCCACCACCGCGGACAGGTCGGGGTTGCATCGGCGTTGGAGACGTAGGCATTGCTCGCACACCCCCAAGCCCGGCATGCGGTGCGGGTCGGGCGATCCCCTCTGCGCCGCTGAGCAGCGCAGCCTTTCGCGGATCAGGGCTCGCGACTGTTTGAGCGAGACCCCGCGAAAGGCGAGCAGCGCAAGGCAGCCCGAAGGGCCGGCGCAGTGGGGTCGCTCGGCCCGTACCGCGTGCCGGGCGCACTTCCAGGGGGAACGCGTCCTTGATCGAAAGTTGACCACAAGTCATCCCGCTGCCCTCTGCCCAAACCGCCGCCCCAACCGATCGAAGGCCAGGTAGATCACCGGCGTGGTGAACAGCGTCAGCACCTGGCTCACCACCAGCCCACCAAAAATCGCCAGGCCCAGCGGCCGCCGCAGCTCGGCGCCCTCGCCCCAGCCCAGCATCAGCGGCAGCGCTGCGAACAACGCCGCCAGCGTGGTCATGAGGATCGGCCGGAAGCGCAGCAGCGCCGCCTGGTGGATCGCCTCCAGCGGCCCCTTGCCCTGGTGGCGCTCGGCGTCGATCGCGAAGTCGATCATCATGATCGCGTTCTTCTTCACGATGCCGATCAGGAGGATGATGCCGATGATGCCGATCACCCCGAGGTCGTTGCCGGTCAGCATCAGCGCCAGCAGCGCACCGACACCGGCCGAAGGCAGGGTCGACAGGATGGTCAGCGGATGGATGTAGCTCTCGTAGAGCACGCCCAGCACGATGTAGACGCAGACCACCGCGGCCAGGATCAGCCACAGCTGGTTGGTCAGCGACTTCTCGTAGGCGCCGGCGGCACCGAGGAAGGTCATGCTCACGCTCGGCGGCAGCGCGATCTCCTTCGCCGCGGCGCGGATCGCCGCCACCGACTTGCCGAGCGACACGCCCGGCGGCGTGTCGAAGCCGACGGTCGCGCCCGGGTACTGCGCCACGCGCGTGACCTGCAGCGGCGCGAACTGCTCGCGCACCGAGGCCAGCGCCGACAGCGGCGTCGCCGTGCCGGCGCCGGTGCGCAGCTGCAGCGTGCCCAGGCCCTCCGGCGAGGACAGCGCCTCGCGCTGGGCCTCGAGGATCACGCGGTACTGGTTGGTCTCGGTGAAGATGGTCGACACGATGCGCTGGCCGAAGGCGCTGTAGAGCGCATCGTCGACCGAGCTCGCCGTCACCGACAGCCGCGACGCCGTGTTGCGGTCGATGTCGACATAGGCCGACAGGCCCTTGGCGCCGGCGTCGGTGGTCGGATTGCGCACCTGCGGCACGCTGCGCAGGCGCTCGACCAGCTTCTGCGCCCACTCGTTCACTGTCGTCGTGTCGGCACCTTCGAGCGAGACGCGGAACTCGGTCGGGCCGGTCTCGGCATCGATGGTCAGGTCCTGCGTCGGCTGCAGGTAGAGCGACACGCCGGCCACGCCGTCGCGCACCCGCTCGCGCAGCCGCTGCATCACCACGGCCTGGTCGCCGTGGCCGCCGCGCAGGTTGATCAGCATGCTGCCGGTGTTGAGCGCCATGTTGTTGGCCGCGTCGACGCCGACCACCGAGCTCAGGCTCTGCACGTCCGGATCGGCCAGGATGATGTTGGCGGCGGACTGCTGCAGCTCGGCCATCCGCACATAGGACACTTCCTGGGCGGCCTGCACGCGGGCCTTGAGCTGGCCGGTGTCCTGGGTCGGGAACAGGCCCTTGGGAATCCACACGTAGAGCGCCACCGTCAGCGCCAGCGTCAGCAGCGCCACCACGAGCGTCAGCGGCTGGTGGCGGAACACCCACTGCAGCCAGATGTCGTAGCGCGCGATCACGCGGTCGAAGAAGCGCTGCACCGCGGCCCCGAAGCGCCCGCCCTCCTCGGCCTGCGGCCTGAGCCAGCGCGCCGACATCATCGGCACCAGCGTCAGCGAGACCACCGCCGAGATCAGGATCGTGATCGCCAGCGTCACCGCGAACTCGCGGAACAGGCGCCCGACCACGTCGCCCATGAACAGCAGCGGGATCAGCACCGCGACCAGCGACACCGTCAGCGAGATGATGGTGAAGCCGATCTGGGTCGCGCCCTTCAGCGCGGCCTGGAACGGCGGCTCGCCCTCTTCGAGGTAGCGCGCGATGTTCTCGATCATCACGATCGCGTCGTCGACCACGAAGCCGGTCGCGATGGTCAGCGCCATCAGGCTCAGGTTGTTGAGGCTGTAGCCCAGCAGGTACATCAGCCCGCAGGTGCCGATCAGCGAGATCGGCACCGCGATGCTGGCGATCACCGTGGCGCGCACGCTGTGCAGGAAGAAGAAGATCACCAGCACCACCATCACCACCGCCAGCGCGAGCTCGAGCTGCACGTGGTTGACCGAGGCGCGGATGCCGGTGGTGCGGTCGCTCAGCACCTCGACCTTCAGCGCGCCGGGCAGCGAGGCCTCCAGCTCGGGCAGCAGCTTCTTGATGCCGTCGACCGTTCCGATCACGTTGGCGCCGGGCTGGCGCTGCACGTTGAGGATGATGGCGGGGTACAAACGCTCACCCCCAGGCTTCGCGCACTGCGTGTCGCTCTCGCCTCCCCCCTCTCCGGGGGCGATACCAGCAGCCCGGCAAAGCCGGTTCTGCGGTATCTCTGGAAGAGAACCGGCCTTCCCGTCGGGCTGTACCCCGGCCCAGGCGCCGAGCTGGGTGTTCTCGGCGCCGTCGATGACGCGCGCGACGTCGCTCATGCGCACCGGCGCGCCGTTCTTCCAGGCGACGATCAGGTTCTTGTAGTCGGCCGCCGTGACCAGCTGGTCGTTGGCGTTGATGGTGTAGGCCCGCTTCGGGCCGTCGAAGCCGCCCTTGGCGCTGTTGGCGTTGGCCGCAGCGATAGCGGTGCGCAGCGTGTCCAGGCCGATGCCGACCGCGGCCAGCGCGTTGGTGTTGGCCTGGATCCGAACCGCCGGGCGCTGGCCGCCCGAGAGCGACACCAGCCCGACGCCGCCGACCTGGCTGATCTTCTGCGCCAGCCGCGTGTTGACGAGGTTCTGCACCTCGGTCAGCGGCATGGTCTCGGAGCTCACGGCCAGGGTCAGGATCGGCGCATCGGCCGGGTTGACCTTGGCGTACACCGGCGGCGCCGGCAGGTCGGCCGGCAGCAGCGAGCCGCCGGCGTTGATCGCCGCCTGCACCTGCTGCTCGGCGACGTCCAGGGTCTGGTCGAGCGCGAACTGCAGCGTGACGATCGAGACACCGGTGGCGCTGGTCGAGCTCATGCGGTCCAGTCCCGCCATCTGGCCGAACTGGCGCTCCAGCGGCGCGGTCACGGTGCGGCTCATGACCTCGGGGCTGGCGCCCGGATAGAGCGTCTGCACCTGGATCGTCGGATAGTCGACCTGCGGCAGCGCCGCCAGCGGCAGGAAGCGGAAGCCAACCAGGCCCGCGAGCACGATCGCAAGCATCAGCAGCGCGGTCGCGACGGGCCGCTCGATGAAGGGACGCGAGGGACTCACCACGCCCCCTTACTGCGGGGCAGGCCGCTGCCTGCGGCCCTCGCCACCCGGCCCGCCGGGCGTGCGCGGCCCGCGCGGGCCGGAGG
>NZ_JBFUHO010000046.1:0-59310 GCF_056402355.1 Variovorax sp. P4_B11 | reverse complement strand
GTCAGATCCGCGCCAGCGCCTGCGCCAGATCTTCCCGCAGATCCTCCACCGCCTCGACACCCACCGACAGCCGCACCAGCGTGTCGCCGATGCCGAGCCTTGCACGGGTCTCGGCCGGGATCGTGGCGTGGGTCATGATCGCCGGATGCTCGATCAGGCTCTCCACGCCGCCGAGGCTCTCGGCCAGGGAGAAGATCTTCACCGCCTCGAGGAAGCGGCGGGCGCCGGCCAGGTCGCCGTGCAGGTCGAGCGAGATCATGCCGCCGAAGCCGCCCGTCATCTGGCGGCGCGCGAGCGCATGCTGCGGATGCGACGCCAGGCCCGGGTAGTGGACCCGCTTGACCTGCGCCTGCCCCTCCAGCCATCGCGCGAGCGCGGCGGCATTGGCGCAATGCCGCTCCATGCGCAACGCCAGCGTCTTGACGCCGCGCAGCGCCAGGAAGCTGTCGAAGGGGCTGGCGATGGCGCCGACCGCGTTCTGCAGGAACCCGAGCCGCTCGCGCAGGGCCTCGTGCCGCGGTTCGCGGCCAACGATCGCGACGCCGCCGATCACGTCGGAATGTCCGTTGAGGTACTTGGTGGTCGAATGCACCACGACGTCGAAGCCGAACTCCAGCGGCCGCTGCACGAAAGGGCTGGCGAAGGTGTTGTCGGCCACGCTGATGATGCCGCGCGCGCGGCACAACGCGGCCAGCGCTTCGAGGTCGGCCAGTCCCAGCAGCGGATTGCTGGGGGTCTCGACCCACAGCAGCCGGGTGTCGGGCCGCAGCGCCGCGGCCACCTGGTCGACCTTGCCGAGGTCGGTGTAGCTGAAGCGATGGCCGGCGCTGCGTTGTCGAACCTTGTCGAACAGCCGGAAGGTGCCGCCATAGATGTCGTCGCCCGAGACGATRTGGGAACCCGCATCGACCAGCTCCAGCGTGGTCGAGATGGCGGCCAGCCCGGAAGCGAACGCAAACGCCTGCGAACCGCCCTCGAGATCGGCCACGCAGCGTTCGAACGCGAAGCGCGTCGGATTGTGCGAGCGGCCGTAGTCATAGCCCTGGTGCACCCCCGGGCTCTGCTGCACATAGGTCGACGTGGCATAGATGGGCGGCATGATCGCCCCGGTGCTCGGGTCGGGCGTCTGGCCGGCATGGATCACCCGGCTGGCAAATCTCAGATGTCTGGTGTCGTCGGGATCGCGGCTCATTTCAGTTTTCTTCTCCAGTGGTTCAGCAGGTCGATGCGGGTGATCAGGCCATGAAAGCCGGCGGCGTCGGCCACCATSGCCACGTGGCCGCGGTCGAGCACCGCCTCGAGCTGCGCGATGCTGGCGCCCGGTGGCAGGGTCTGCACCCTGTCGGTCATGGCGGTCTCGACCTGCCAGCCGAAGCGAGCCGCATCCGCGTGCACCTCGCGCAGCAGATCGGATTCGTCGAGCACGCCGACCAGCCCACCGTCCCGCAGCACCGGCAGTTGCGACACCTCGGCCAGCTGCATGCGCTGGAACGCCGTCAACAGGGTGTCGTCCGGGCCGACGCTGACCACGCTGCCTTCCTCGACCCGGCGCGAAATCAGGTCGCGCAGATCGCCGTAGTGCTTGCGCGCCAGCAGGCCGTGATCGAGCATCCACTGGTCGTTGTAGACCTTCGACAGGTAGCGGGTGCCGGTATCGCAGACGAAGCTCACGACACGCCGCGGCACCGTCTGCGCGCGGCAGTAGCGCAGCGCGGCCGCCAGCAGCGTGCCGGTGGACGAGCCCCCCAGGATGCCCTCGGCACGCAGCAGCTCGCGCGCGGTGCCGAAGCTTTCCTCGTCATCGATCGAATAAGCCTGCGCGACGCCCGAGAGGTCGGCGATGGCCGGGATGAAGTCCTCGCCGATGCCCTCCACYGCCCACGAGCCCGCCTTGCCGATCTTGCCGCTGCGCGTGTATTCGGCGACCACGGAGCCGRCCGGGTCGGCCAGCACGAACTGCAGCGCGGGCTGCACCCGGCGAAAGTAGCGGGTCAGCCCGGTGATGGTGCCGGCGGAGCCGACGCCGACCACGATGGCGTCCAGGTCGTGGCCRGCCTGTTCCCAGATCTCGGGCCCCGTGCCCTGCTCATGTGCCAGCGGATTGGCCGGGTTGTTGAACTGGTCGGCGAAGAAGGCGCCCGGTATCTCCGCGGCGACCCGCGCCGCATAGTCCTGGTAGTAGGCAGGATCGCCCTTGCCGACGTCGGAGCGCGTGATGCGCACGTCGGCGCCGAGCGCCTTCAGGTGCAGCACCTTCTCGGTCGACATCTTGTCGGGTACCACCAGCACCACGCCATAGCCCTTGGCCCGCGCCACCAGCGCCAGGCCCAGTCCGGTATTGCCCGCGGTGGCTTCGACCACCGTGCCGCCAGGCTTCAGGCGGCCATCGCGCTCGGCGGCCTCGATCATGGCCAGGCCCACGCGGTCCTTGATCGAGCCGCCGGGATTCTGCGACTCCAGCTTGAGGAACAGCGTGCATGGACCGGTGTCCATGCGCGTCACCTGCAACAGCGGCGTGTTGCCGATCAGGTCGAGCACGGCAGGGTTGCGCATCTCGGAAGTCCGGAGGGAGGACCGGATCATAGGCCGCTTCGCCGCGGCTCGCAGGGCGCACTCGACGCGACCCCGCAGTTCCGCCACACCTCGGCATCGGCTTCGACGACTCCTTCGCTCCATCCCAGTTCGGGCGCGATCCGGCGGCGGAAGTCTTCGAGGATCTGCACGTAGTCGTCATGCGCGAAGGCGTACGGAAGCTCCAGGCGCAGCTCGCTGACCAATGGCAGGACCGGATCCAGACGCAACCGCTCGAGGATCTCGTCCGACGTGCCGACCAGGTCGAGCGGATAGAGCGTGCGCCGGTCTCCTTGCGGATACAGCGTGCGTGCAGCGCGGCCAGCCGCGAATTCGCGATAGCGCCTGCGCGTCGCGGCATCCGCATGATCCAGCGGAACGATGACGCGTCCCATCGCCACGCGCGCTCCGTGCGGCCCGGCATGAAACGAGCGGAAGCGCTCGACATGGCTCGTCTGGGCCTGATGGAAATCGTCGGTGGCCTCGCCCTGCACCACGTTGCCGACCAGCAGGTTCAAGCCGTTGCGACCGGCCCACTCGGCCGATCGCAACGAACCGCCGCCGTACCAGAGTCTTTCGGTCAGGCCCTGCGCATGCGGCTGTAGTCGAGGCCGCTGGCGCCAGCCGGCCGATTCGATGAAGGTCTCGGCTTCGCCGATCGCTTCGCTCTTCAGATTGTCTCGAAGCCGCACGATGCGTGCATGCGAGAAATCGACGCCGCGCGGATCGCCATCCTGGAAGCGCTCGCCCAGCAGGGCACCATGCAGCGGCGGGCCGGCGCTCAGGCCCACTTCCAGCCGGCCGCGCGAGAGCACGTCGACGGTGGCCAGGTCCTCGGCGAGCCGGAACGGGTTTTCATAGCCCATCTGGATCACCGCGGCGCCGAGCTCGATGCGTCCAGCGCGCGCTGGGTCGCAGCTGCGAGAAAGGTCGCCGCTGACGACACCGCGCGCTCGAGATGGCGCTGCCGCACCCAGGCACCGTCGAAGCCGAGACCCTCGGCGATTGAGAACAACGAGAGGGTCGACTCGAGCCCGGTGGCCGGATCGTCTTCGGCGTAGTTGCCGGGCGTCAGGAACGCGATGTGTCGAATGGCCACGGATCAGAACTTGGGCAGCCCGGGTGGATTGGTCTCGGCCTTGGGCAGCGCCTCTTCGCCAAGACTCCAGCGGTCGAGGGCGCGGGTATAGGTTCCGTTGCGGATCAGTCCATTGGCCGCGGCCGTGAGTGCGGCCGCCAGGCCACTGCCCTTGCGGGTGGCGATGGCGACGTCCGACTTCTGCGGCCAACCGGCGTTGACGGTGCCCACCGCACGGATCTTGCCGTCTTTGGCCGCGGCGTAGGCCTGCGGCGCATTGGGATTGAAATTGGCATCGACGCGGCCCGTGACGACCGCCAGGATGCGGGCCACATCGTCGTCGTAATACTGCAACTCGATCGGCTTGAGGCCCGCGGCCACGTTCTGCTTGTTCCACTCGATCAGGATGCGTTCCTGGTTGGTGCCCGAACCGGTACTGATCTTCAGTCCCGCCGCATCCTTCGGCAGGCGGATCGACTTGATCGGGCTGTCGGCCTTGACATAGAAGCCGTGCAAGCCGAGCCGGTAGGTCGAGAAGTCGAACTTCTCCTTGCGCTCCTCGGTCACACCCACGTTGGAGATGACCGCGTCGTACTTGCCGGAGACCAGCCCCAGCGGCCAGTCGGCCCAGGCAATGGGCTGGAGATCGAGCTTGAGGCCGAGCGCGTCGGCGATGAGCTGGGCGAAATCCGGATCGAAGCCGACCGGTGTCTTGGCATCCGTGGCGTAGGCGGCGATGGGCGGCCCGAACGGGGCGATCGCCGCCGTCAGCACGCCCTCCTTCACGAACTTGAAGCCCTTCGGTATGGCCTTGATGGCTTCGGCGTCGCGGTCCGCGCGCAGGCGGCCGCGCTGCTCGGGAGTGAAGTCGAAGACGTCCGCAGCGGTGGCGGGTCCGATGGCAAACACCGAGGCAAGCAGGAAGGCGCCGAAGGCGCCAGCAAGAGTCTTGAACTTCATGGAATGAATGGGGATGTCTTCTCAGTTCTTGGGCAGGCCGGGGGGATTGGTGCGTGACACCTGGATCGCTTCCGAATCCAGGTTCCACCGCCCCAGCGCCTTGCCATAGTTGCCGTTCTTGATCTGGGCATTGAGCGCGGTGGTGACGGCTTCGGCGAGGCCGGACCCCTTGCGCGAGGTGACCGCGATCTCGGCCGTCTGCGGCCAGCCGCCCGAGAAGGTACCGACCAGCCGGGTCTTGCCGTCCCGCGCCTCGTAGGCCGCGATGGCATTGGGCGCCAGGTAAGCATCGGCGCGGCCGGATTGCAGCGCGAGGCGCAGCACCACGTCGTCGTCGTAGTACTGGATCTCGACGGGCCTCAGGCCAGCGGCGACATTCTGTTCGTTCCAGCGCAGCAGGATCTGCTCCTGGTTCGTGCCGGCCTGCACGATGACCTTCAGGCCCGCGATGTCCTTCGGCTCCTTGATGCTCGCGATCCTGCTGTCCGACTTCACATAGATGCCGAGCTGGTCGTTGCGGTAGGTGGAGAAGTCGAACTTCTCCTTGCGCTCCTCGGTCACGGTGACGTTCGAGACGACGACGTCGAACTTGCCCGACTGCAGGCCGAGCGGCCAGTCGGCCCAGGCGGTGTTCACCAGTTCGAGCTTGAGCCCGAGACTGTCGGCCACCAGCTGCGCGATGTCCGGCGCATTGCCGACCGGGGTGCGCGTGTCGTTGCCGTAGACCGCGAACGGCAGGCGGCTTGCCGTGGTGCCGACCGTCAGCACGCCCTCCTTCACCCACTTGAAGTCCTTGGGCAGCAGCCGGACCGCAACGTCCACCTTTTGCGCGCGGGGGCGCCCCGGCTGCTCCGGGCTGAGGTCGACGGCCTGAGCGAGGGCGGTGCACGGCAGGGCCGTGACCACGGCCAGGCTCCACAGGGTGGACAGCATTCTTCTTCGGAGTTTCATCTTGGGTTTCAGTTGAAGCGCCAGGCGCTGGGTGATTGAGAGGAAGCGGTCGAAATGAAGAAGGTCAAGGGCTCAGAGAACCTTGGCCAGAAACTCGGCCGTGCGCGGGTGGCGCGGTGCGTTGAACACCTGCTGCGGCGTGCCCGCTTCGAGGATGCGTCCCTGTTCCATGAAGATGATGGTGTCCGCCACCTCCCGCGCGAAGCCGATCTCGTGCGTCACGATGATCAAGGTCGTGCCGGATCGCGCGAGCTCCTTGATCACGGACAGGACTTCGCCCACCAGCTCCGGGTCAAGCGCCGAAGTCGGCTCGTCGAACAGCAGGACCTTGGGTCGCAACGCCAGCGCACGCGCGATGGCCACACGCTGCTGCTGGCCGCCCGACAGCTGGCGCGGGTAGGCGTCGATCTTGTCGCTCAGGCCGACCCGCGCGAGCAGTTCCGCCGCGAGCCGCTCGGCCTCAGCGCGCGCGAGTCGCCGCACCGCGATAGGTGCTTCCACCAGGTTCTGCAACACCGTCAGGTGCGGGAACAGATTGAAGCTCTGGAACACCATGCCGACGTCCGCGCGACGGCGCAGGATGTCCTTCTCGTGCAGTTCGTGCAGCGTGTCGGCTTCGCGGCGGTAGCCGATCAGCTCGCCGTCGATGGCGATGAAGCCGGCGTCCAACCGTTCCAGGTGATTGATCGCGCGCAGCAAGGTCGACTTGCCCGAGCCCGACTGCCCGAGCACCACGGCCACGCTCCCGGAGGGCACGGTGAAGCTGAGATCGTCGAGCACCTTCAACGCGCCGAAGCTCTTCGAGACGCCGTGCAGCGTGACCTCGCCGCCGCGCACGCGCTGTTCGGTCCAGGGCGGCACCACGACCGGCTCCGCCAGCGTCGTCGCCGGCACGCTTCGGGGCGCTTCGCCGCCGGGCGGTGCGGCCGCAGCAGTGCGCGCGGGCCGGAGCCTGCGAAGCACCACGGCGACCAGGTCGCGCGACGGATGCCGCAGCGCGCCCTTGGAGAAGTGCCGCTCCACGTAGTGCTGGATCACGGACAGCACGGTGAGGATGATCAGGTACCAGACCGTGGCCACCATCAGCAGAGGTATCACCTCGAGGTTGCGGCGATAGATGATCTGGATCGTGTAGAACAACTCCGGCAGCGCGAGGATGTACACGTTCGAGGTGCCCTTGGCCAGGCCGATGATGTCGTTGAAGGCGGTGGGCAGGATGGTGCGCATCGCTTGCGGCAGCACGATGCGAAACGCCTGGCGACGACGCGACAGGCCGAGCGCGGCGGCCGCTTCAAGCTGTCCCTGGTCGACCGACAGGATCCCGCCGCGCACCACCTCGGAGGCGAACGCGGCCTGGTTGAGCGTCAGGCCGATCAGGGCCGCCGCGAACGGGCTGATCAGCTGCGTCGTCGGGTAAGAAAAGAAGGTCCAGCCGGTGAACGGCACCCCGAGCGTCACGGTCTCGTACAGGTAGCCGAGGTTGTTGATGATCAGCAGCAGCACGATCACCGGGATCGAGCGGAAGATCCAGACATAGACCCACGACAGACCGGCCAGCAGCGGCGAGCGCGAGACGCGCGCCAGCGCCAAGGCGGTGCCGAAGAAAAAACCGAGCAGCGCGCCGAGCGCGGTCAGCAGCAGCGTGCGGCCCAGACCCACCAGCACCGGCTCGGCCAGGAACCATTCGGCAAAGACATCCCAGCCCCAGCGCGGGTTGGTGAAGATCGACTGGAGGACGACCGCGATCACCAGCAACGCGAACAACGTGCCCGCGGTGCGCGCCGGATAGCGCGCAGGTACCACGCGCAAGCGCGCGTAGTCGCCGTCTTCAGCCCGCACCGCGCTCGCGAATGGCGGTGCCTTGGGCGGGCCGGCCGGCTGGCGGACGCCTTCCAGCGCAATGCGGGTGCTCATTGCCGCACGTCCGCTTCCAGCGCGGCCTGCCGACGGCGTTGCGCCGGCATCACCAGGCGTTTTTCGAATGGCAGTTTTCGCGGCGTCTGCGGATCGGGCACCTCGTCGAAGAGCGCCGTGTAGCCATGCGCGCGGTAAAGCCCCACGGCTTCCGGTTGGCGGAAGCCGGTGGTGAGATAGATGCGCGCGTAGCCTTGACGGCGTGCCTGCAGCTCGAGTTCGAGCAAGACCTTGGCGGCCAGCCCCTGCCGCCGACAATCGCGCTGCGTCCACATCCGCTTGAGTTCCGCTGTCCGTTCGTCATGCCGCATGAAGGCGCCGCCCGCGATGGCGACGCCAGCGCGCAACAACAGCAGGAAGTTCCCGTGGGGCGGCGCGAACACCTCCGGCGTGAATCGGTCCATCTCGCGTGGCAGGCCAGGCTCCCTGAGCACGTCGCCGTAGCGGCTGTCGTACTCGACGGTCAGCTCGTCGATCAGGGGCTTCGCGCGCGGATCGCGCAGTGTGGTGTAGACAAGCTGTTCGCTCATGCGACTGGTTCCTCGGCAAGCCCGGAAGGCGGAGCCACTGCGGCGGTGTCGCTCGACATCAGGCCGCCTCGTTCGCCAGCGTTGGGTCGATGCTCGCGGCGGCGTAGCGACTCGCCTTGCGCGGCAGGCCCACGTGGTCGCGCAGCGTCCGCCCGGTGAGCGTGCGCTGGAAGCGTCCGCGTGCTTCCAGCACCGGGATGACGAAGGTGATGAAATCGTCCAGTCCCTGCCCGAGCACCGGAAATCCGAGGATGAAACCATCGGCGGCGCCCTCGTCGACCCAACGGATGATCTCGTCGGCAACGCGCTCGCCACTGCCCACGAACTGGGTCCTGGGTGTCGCCAATTCCAGGGCCACTTCACGCAATGTGCTGCCCTTCGCCTTGGCCTGCGCCTTGATGCGGTCCGTGGTCGAGCGGAAGCTGTTGCGGCCGATCTCGCCGAGCTCGGGGAACGGCGCATCCAGCGGGTACTGGCTAAAGTCGTGGTGATCGAAGAAGCGCCCGAGAAAGGCCAGCGCCTCCTCGACCGTCAGGAGCGCGCGAATCGCGAGGTACTTGGCTTCGGCTTCGGCGTCAGTCGCTGCCACCACCGGGCCGATCCCCGGAAAAATCTTCACGTCGGCGGCCTGGCGGCCTTGCGCCACCGCACTCGCCTTCACCTGGCGCAGGAAGCCGCGCGTCTCCTCCAGCGAAGGCGAGTGGGTGAACACCGCATCGGCGTACTTGCCCGCCAGCCCGATGCCTGCGTCGGACGCACCGGCCTGGAAGATCACCGGCTGGCCTTGCGGCGAGCGCGCGATATTGAGCGGGCCCGCCACCTCGAAGAAGCGGCCCTTGTGATCGAGCGCATGCAGCTTGTCGCGGCGAAAGAACTGCCCCGTCTCGCGGTCGCGCGGAAAGGCATCGTCATCCCAGCTGTCCCACAGCCCCTGTGTGACGCGTAGGTACTCGTCGGCGATCTCGTAGCGCAGCGAATGCTCGGGATGGGTGCGGCTGTAGTTCTTGGCGCTGCCTTCGAGCGGCGTGGTCACCACGTTCCAGCCGGCCCGTCCGCCGCTGATCAGGTCGAGCGATGCGAATTGCCGCGCCACCGTGAAGGGATCACTGTAGGAGGTGGAGACCGTTCCCGCCAGACCGATCCTGGAAGTCAGCGCTGCGAGGGCCGACAGGATCGAGATCGGCTCGAAGCGGTTGAGAAAATGCGGGATCGACTTGTCGTTGATGTACAGGCCGTCGGCGACGAAGGCGAAGGCGATGCCGTTTTCCTCTGCCTTGCGCGCGGTCCGCACGTAGAAGTCGAGATTGACGCTCGCGTCGGCCGGTCCGCCCGGATGCTTCCAGCTGTTCATGTGGCTGCCGGCGCCCTGCAACATGACGCCGAAGGTGATGGGTTGGGTCATCGAAGAAATCGTTCGTGAGGTTGTTCAGGCCAAGGCGGGCTCGTAGGCGCCCGCCAGCAACTGGATCGCGAAGAGGCGATGGGCGAAGCTGGCGACGGGAATATCGAGAATGAATTCGGCGATCCCGTGACGCTCGCTGAGTTCGTCGAGCTCCGCGCGCACGTCGGCCGCTGTGCCGGCGATCACGTGCGGCGAACGTTCTTCGGTCCGGTAGTCGCTGAAGCCCGCCTGGCGCGCATATTCGGCCGCGCCCTCGAGGCTCGGCAGGTTGACGCTCTGGCCCGATGGCAACTGGACCTTGAAGCTGCGCATCGACCCGACGCGCGCCTGGGCCTCCTCGCGCGTGTCGGCCACGAAGGCGAAGAGCGCAAGCCGCGGCGCGCGGCCGCTGGCCGCCCTGTACACCTCGACAGATTCGGCGAGATTGGCGGGATCGCCGTTGAAGTGGCCGGCGTAGACAAAGTCCCAGCCCAGACGCGCTGCGAGCGCGGCACTGTCCGGACTGCCGCCCAGCAGGATGCGATCCGGCACCCCCACTGAAACGGGCGAGACGATCGCTTCGGCCAATCGATGTCCGGCGGGCAAGGTGCCTCGCAGCAGCCCGTCGAGTTCGGCCAGGCGGACGGCAAAGTCGGGCTTGGCCTGCGGATCATGCAGCCATTGCAAGGCCCGGGTCGTGAGCGGCAAGCCCCCGGGCGCCTTGCCCACGCCAAGGTCCACCCGTCCCGGCGCCAGTGCCGACAGCACGCGGAATGTCTCCGCCACCTTGAACGGGCTGTAGTGCTGCAGCATGACGCCGCCCGTGCCGACGCGAATGCGCGAAGTTTGCGCCAGGATGTGCGCGACCAGCACCTCAGGCGCCGATCCGGCGTAGCCGCGGTTGCCGGGGTGCTCTGCGAGCCAGAAGCGCCGATAGCCGAGTTGCTCGGCACTTTGGGCCAGCGCGATCGTGGCGGCGAAGGCCTCGGTCGCGCCCAGGCCTTCGGGGATGAGGCTCTTGTCGAGCAGGGACAACGAATAGGACAAGGTGACTCGTGCCGGATGCACGCGTGAAGGAGTGCTCGAATTCTGTTGTCGGTGACGCCCGGGACCTTGCGCTGATTTCTTCTATCAATATCTGGTCTGACACCCGTAGCCCCCGAGGACGCCGCGAGCAGCCGATCGGCCAGCGTCCGACGCAAAAGCCGACGACGCCTTTCGTCCATGGATATCGCCCGACGGTTTTCGCATGAGCACATGCCGAAAGCTTCGTGGTCAAACGGAGCGAGCCCGCATACCCTGCATGAACCGCCTCCACCTTCGTGCATTCGCACACCGACAGACTCGAAAGGACGATCAATGAGAATCCTCGTGGTGGGCGCCGGCGCCCTCGGCGGCTACTTCGGCGGCAGGCTGCTGCAGGCCGGGCAAGACGTGACCTTTCTGCTGCGCCCGCGGCGCGCCGCACAGCTCGCGACGGGCGGCCTGGCCATCCACAGCCCGGCGGGCAACGCACACCTTCCGTCGCCTCCCGCCGTGCTCGCGCACCAGCTCAAGTCGCCCTATGACCTGGTCATCGTTGGCTGCAAGGCATACGACCTCGAAGGAACGATCGCTGCGTTCGCGCCTGCGGTCGGGCCCGAGACCGCGATCCTGCCGCTGCTCAACGGGCTGCGCCACCTGGATCGACTGACCGAACGCTTCGGCTACCGGAGGGTGCTGGGCGGCCTCGGCATGATCTCCGCCGCGCTCGACGAGACCGGTGGGGTCTTGCACCTCGGCCGGGACCACACCCTCGCCTTTGGGGAACTCGACGGCGAGCGCAGCCCGCGCATCGAAGCCATCGCGGCCGCGTTCGCCTCGGCGAACTTCGACAGCCGGCCGACCGACACGATCCTGCAATCCATGTGGGAGAAATGGGTGCATATCGCGACGCTGGCCGGTACCACCAGCCTGATGCGCGCGAGCGTGGGCGACATCGTGCAGGCCGGGGCGCAGCACGTTGCCCTCGAGCTGCTGAACGAATGCAGCCGTATCGCCGCGCACAACGGCTTCCCGCCCAGTCCGGAGGCCTTGGGCAGGACCCGCGCCACGGTCACCGCGCCGGGCTCGGCCTTGACCGCTTCGCTGCTGAAGGACATCGAGCGCGGCGCCCCGACCGAGGGCGATCACATACTCGGCGATTTCCTGCGCCGTGGACGCTGGTCAACCGCCGACACGGTCCTTCTACCGCTGGCCTATGCGCAGTTGCGCAGCTACGAAGCCCGGCGATCGCGTGAGACCGCCGATGCCGATCCCGTTCAACGGCTCGTCGCCTGAGGCCGAGCCGGCGCACAGCGCTCGGGCTACCGTTGCTGTCCCCACTTGCGGACCGTGAGTCGCTCGAGCGTCGCGAAGCCGAGGCTCTCGACCGCCAGGCCGATCAGCACCACCAGCGCGAGCCCTGCGAAGACGCGGTCGGTGTAGAGCTCGTTGCGATTCTGGAAGATGTACCAGCCGAGGCCGCCCTTGCCCGACGAGGCGCCGAACACGAGTTCGGCGGCGATCAGCGTGCGCCAGGCAAAGGCCCAGCCGATCTTCAGGCCCGAGAGGATCGCCGGCAGCGCGGCCGGCACCAGGATCTGCAACACGTAGCGCAGGCCCTTGAGTCCGTAGTTGCGGCCGGCCATGCGCAGCGTCTCGGGAACACCCTGGAAGCCCGCGTAGGTGTTGAGGGCCAGCGGCCACAGCACCGAATGGATCAGCACGAAGACCAGGCTGCCACGCCCGAGGCCGAACCACAGCAGCGCCAGCGGCAGCAGCGCGATCGCGGGCAGCGGATTGAACATCGAGGTCAGCGTGCCCAGCAGGTCGCGGCCGATCTGCGTCGACACCGCGAGCGTGGTCAGGCCGAAGGCCAGCAGCACGCCGGCAACGTAGCCCTGCAGCAGCACGGCCAGCGAAATGCGCACCTTCTCGAGCAGCTCGCCGCTTGCGAGCCCCTCGACCAGCGCACGTGCAGTCGCCGAGAACGTCGGCAGCAGCAGGTCGTTGTCCTGCCAGCGCGCGGCCACTTCCCAGATCACGGCGAGCACGATCAGGATCACGCTCTTGCGCAGCCAGCCCTGGGCCCAGAGGCGCGTGGCCAACGGCAGCGAGCGTTCGAGCGGCAGCGCGGTGAAGGGCTCGAGCCGGCGCTCGTATTCGGGCCGCACCGGCGGATCGATGACATAGCTCATTGCCATACCTTCGTGCTTCGCACTGCGGTGCGAGCTTGCTTGGGGCGGCCCGGCGCTGCGCTCATGCGGCCAATCCCTCTGCAAGCGGCTCTTCGAACAGCAGCCGGTGAATGCGCTGCGCCGCGGTCTGGAACTCCGCGCCGCCCTGGCTCTCGAGCGTGAACCCGTGGCTGTTGATCTCGGCGCGCATGCGGCCCGGGTGCGGCGACAGCAACGCGATCCGGTTTCCGACCACGAGCGCCTCTTCGATCGAATGCGTGACGAAGAGCAGCGTGAAGCGCACCTCGGCCCACAGCGCAAGCAGCTCTTCCTGCATCTTGCGGCGCGTGAGCGCGTCGAGCGCGGCAAAGGGCTCGTCCATGAGCAACACGCGTGGCTGCATCGCCAGCGCGCGGGCGATCGCCACGCGCTGCTTCATGCCGCCCGAGAGCTGGTGCGGGTGCACGTCGGCGAAGGGCGCGAGGCCGACCTTGTCGAGGTAGTGCATCGCGCGCTCTGCGGCTTCCTTCCTGCCGAGCAGGCGCGAAGCCAGCAGCGGGAACATCACGTTCTGCTTGACGGTCTTCCATGGCGGGAGCTGGTCGAACTCCTGGAACACGACGATGCGGTCGGGCCCCGGCGCGGCGACGGCCCGGCCGTCGAGCCGGATCTCGCCCTCCACCGGCGCAATGAAGCCGCCGATCGCCTTGAGCAGGGTCGACTTGCCGCAACCCGAAGGGCCGAGCAGCACGAAGCGGTCGGCCTCGTGGAGGTCGAAGCTCACGCGGTGGGTGGCTCGCACCACTCGCTCGGGGGTACGGTATTCGAGGCTGACGCCGTCGACCTGCAGCAGCGCAGCGGGGTTCGGCGTCAGTGCCGGGATGCGCGGCAATCCGTCGCTTGCGATCGCGTGCGCCAGGTCGCGTTCCGCCACGGCGTCCACGCTGCGCCAGAAGGCCGACCCAGCGACGCGGGGTGCATGAAGAACGGGCGAGGCCATCACGATCCCGGCTGCGCGTACGCTTCTTCGAAGAAGTAGTCCTTCACCGAACTCGGCTTGTTCTTGATGGCGCCCACGCGGTGCATGAACTCGGCCAGGGCATAGGTGTTCTGCGGCGTGGTCTTGAACTGGACCTGCGGGTTCTTGATGATCTTCAGCAGCAGTTCGCGATCGATCTTCGCGTTGCCGACCTTGATGTAGATGTCGGCGGCCTTCTCCGGGTTGGCGGTGACGAAGGCAGCGGCTTCGTTCAATGCATCGACGAATGCCTTGTAGGTCTTGGGGCTCTCCCTGCGGAACTTCTCGGTCGCGTAGAGGACGGTGGCCGAGGCTGGCCCGCCCATGACCTGGTAGGAGTCGAGAACGATGTGCGCCTGCGGGTTGCCGGCCAGCTCCTGTTCCTGGAACGGCGGGTTGCCGAAGTGGGCGCTGATCTCGGTGCCGCCCTTGATGATGGCCGCCGCGGCGTCCGGATGCGGAACGGCAACGCTGAGCTTGTCGAGCCGGGCATAGTCCTTGTCGCCCCATAACTTGGCCGAGGCGAACTGCAGCACGCGCGACTGAACCGAAACGCCGACGGCTGGAACCGCGATGCGATCCCTGTCCGTGAAATCGGCGATGGTCTTCACCGCGGGGTTGTTGCTCACGAGGTAGTACGGGAAGTTGCCGAGCGACGCCACGCCCTTGACGTTCTGCTTGCCCTTGGTGCGATCCCAGATCGTGAGCAGCGGGCCCACGCCGGCGCCGGCGATCTCGATGTTCCCGGAGAGCAGCGCATCGTTGACGGCGGAGCCGCCCGAGAGCTTGACCCATTCGACCTTGGCGTCGATGCCCTCCGCCTTGGCATGCTTCTCGATCAGCTTCTGCTCCTGCGCGACGTTGAGCAGCAGGTAGACGATGCCGAACTGCTCGGCGATGCGGATCTGTCCCTCGGCGTGCGCGGCGAGGTTGCCGGCCAGCAAGCCCAGCCCGACGGCCAGTGCCGCGGCCTTGCGTGCGATGTGATTCATGAATGCGATGTCCTTCGGGAGTTCAATGGGGCGCGTCGCCCACGATGGTGGTGCGGTAGAGCTTGCGGCGCAGGTGGTCGGGCGTGCCGGCCGCCAGGTGCATCAGCGAGCGGTTGTCCCAGAACACGAGGTCGTGCGGCTGCCAGCGGTGGCGGTAGACGAACTCCGGCTTGACGCTGTGTGCGAACAGCTCGGCCAGCAAGGCGTCGCTTTCGCCCTTCGGCAGGCCGACGATACCGGTCGTGAAATGCTCGCTGACGAACAGCGCCTTCTTTCCGGTTTCGGGATGCGTGCGCACCACGGGCTGCACGGCGGGGGCGACCTGGTCGACCTGCTGCTGCGAAAGCTTGGGCCGCCATGGATTCCTGGCGCGCAGTTCTTCGTACTTGGCGAGGTAGCTGTGCTCGGCCTTCAGCGGCAGAATGCGCTGCTGCAGCGCCGGGTCGAGCGCTGCCCAGGCCAGGTGCTGGTCGGCGAACAGCGTGTCGCCGCCTTCGGCCGGCAGTTCCTGGGCATGCAGCAGCGAGCCGAGACTGGGCTTGGGCTTGTACGAGATGTCCGAATGCCAGTACACGCCCGCGTCGCCGAGGCCGATCAGCTCGCCGTTCTCCTTGATGTTGGAGACGATCAGGATCTCGGGATGGTTCGGCAGCTGGAACTGGTGCAGCACGTGGATCTCGAGCGGCCCGAAGCGGCGGCTGAACGCGATGTGGTCGGCGGGCGATACCTGCTGGTCGCGGAACACCACGACGTGATGATCGAGATGCGCGCGATGGATGCGTGCGAAGTCGGTGTCATTGATCGGCTTCGAGATGTCGAGGCCGACGATCTCGGCGCCGACCGGAGCGTCGAAGGGCCGAATCTCGAAAGTCTGGGCGGGTGCGTGGGGCGACAGGACGTCCGGCATGAATAAGTCGGTTGTTGGTGAGAGCGAGCCGCGACTGTAGGTGTCGCGTTTGCCATCAGGAACAACCGATTTTTCGCTTGCTTATGAACAAACTATCTGAGGCGCGATGCGCCTCGCCCCACCGCTCAACCCGCCCGCCGCTGCCCCGACAGCTTGCGCACCACGGCCACCAGTCGGTCGATCTCGTCGAAGGTGTTGTAGAAGGCCAGCGACGGCCGCACCGTGGTCTCGACGCCATTGCGGCGCAAGATCGGCTGCGCGCAGTGGTGTCCGGTACGCACCGCGATGCCTTCGTCGTTGAGCGCCTGGCCCACCTCCTCGGTGCTGTAGCCGTCCAGCACGAAGGACATCACGCTGGCCTTGTCGGCCGCGGTGCCGATCAGCCGCACGCCCTTGACGGCTCCCAGCTGCCGCATGCCGTAGACCAGCAGCTCATGCTCGTAGCGCGCGATGTGCTCGATGCCGACCTTGTTCACGTAATCGATCGCGGCGCCCAGACCCACCGCGTCGGCGATGTTTCCGGTTCCGGCCTCGAATTTGTTCGGGATCGGCTGGAAGACGGTCTTCTCGAAGGTCACGTCGGCGATCATGTTGCCGCCGCCCTGCCAGGGCGGCATGTCCTCGAGCACCTCGCGCCTGCCCCAGACCACGCCAATGCCGGTCGGACCGAACACCTTGTGGCCGGAGAAGACGAAGAAGTCGGCGCCGATGTCCTGGACGTCGACCCGCATGTGGGAGACCGACTGAGCCCCGTCGACCAGCGCCAGCGCACCGGCGCGGTGTGCGAGCGCCACGATCTCCTTCACCGGCACCACCGTGCCGAGCGCGTTCGAGACCTGCGTGACGGCCACGATCTTGGTCTTGTCGTTCAGCAGCTTGCGGTACTCGTCCAGCAGCACCTGGCCCGAGTCGTCGACCGGGATCACGCGCAGCTTCGCGCCCTTGGCCGAGGCGAGCTGCTGCCACGGCACGATGTTGGCGTGATGCTCGAGGTGCGAGACGATGATCTCGTCGCCCTCGCCCACGTGCTGGCCGCCCCAGCTCTTGGCCACCAGGTTGATGGCCTCGGTGGTGCCACGCACGAAGATCACTTCGTTCACGTCGGGCGCGTTGATGAAGGCCCGCACGCGTTCACGCGCGCCCTCGTAGGCGTCGGTCGCGCGCGCGGCGAGTTCATGCGCGGCGCGGTGGATGTTCGAGTTCTCGTGTTCGTAGAAGTACGAGATGCGGTCGATCACCGACTGCGGCTTGTGCGTGGTCGCGGCGTTGTCGAACCAGACCAGCTGCCGCCCGTTCACGCGCTCCTGCAGGATCGGAAAGTCGCGCCGCACGGCATGCACGTCGAAGGGCTGACGCTGGCCGGCGGCCACCGTCGGCACGTCGCCGTGCGGCGAGGCCTTGGCGGGCGTGACGTAGCCGCTCGGCAGGCGAACCGCATCGACGAAGTAGTACTGCGGCTGGGTCGAGGGTTCGGGCGCAGGGCCGGCTTGGGTCGGCGGCTGCCTGGCCAGCAGGCTCTGGACATCGCTGCCCTCGGGCTGTGCAAACGGATAGTCGGCCAGCGCATCGTGCACGGCCGGCACGCTGTCGGTGCCGCGACCGCCCGGTGACGGCTGGCCGTAGCTGTCGCCCAGGAAGTAAAACGGCGATGACTGCGCAGGCGTTGCAGCCAGCGCCTCGGGCACGCCGAGCACCGCACCGCCGAGCCGTGGCTCGTAGGCCGGCACGGCGCCCAGCGCGTTTTCAGGAACGCCGTTGCCCGCGAGGGCGTGCGGCTTCAGAGCCGGCGCGCGGTTGCCGAGCGACAGCACCTGCGTCGGCGAGGCCGGGATTAGGTTGGTGCCCGGCACCTGTCCCTGGGGAATCGGCGTGCCCGGCACGCTCGGTCCGAAGCCAGCCGGACTCACCAGGGGCGAGCCCGGTGGCGCAAGTTGCGAAGGCGCCTGCACGCCGGGCGGCGCAGCCTGGCCCGGCAGCGCCGCGAACAGCTGGTTCGCCATGCGCGCCAGAACGGCCGGGTCGAATGGCGCCTCGGCCTGCTGCGGCACTTGCGCCAGGCCTTGGGGAGATAGGGACGTGCTCACCGCGCGGCTTACTTGTAGGTGTCGAGGACGGTGTAGTCGTGGTATTTGCCGATCTCGACGTCGTCGAGCACCGCCAGCGCATCGCTGGTCAGCACCGCGACCGAGCAGTACAGCGAGATCAGGTAGGACGCGATCGCGTGGTTGTTGATGCCCATGAAGCGCACCGACAAGCCCGGGCTCTGTTCGCCAGTCAAGCCCGGCTGAAACAGGCCGACCACGCCCTGGCGCTTGTCGCCCACGCGCAGCAGCAGGATCTTGCTCTTGCCGTCAGCCACCGGCACCTTGTTCGACGGAATCAGCGGAATGCCGCGCCAGGTGATGAACTGCGAGCCGAACAGGCTCACCGTCGGCGGCGGCGTGCCGCGGCGCGTGGCTTCGCGGCCGAACGCGGCGATCGCGAGCGGATGGGTCAGGAAGAAGGCCGGCTCCTTCCAGACCTTGGTCAGCAGCTCGTCGAGGTCGTCGGGCGTCGGCGCGCCGGTCAGCGGGAAGATGCGCTGCTCGTCCGTCACCTGCGACAAGAGGCCGTAGTCGGGGTTGTTGATGAGCTCGCTCTCCTGGTTCTCCTTGATCGTCTCGATCGTCAGGCGCAGCTGTTCCTTTATCTGGTCGTGCGGGCTGCTGTAGAGGTCGGAGATGCGCGTATGCACGTCGAGCACGGTGCTGACCGCATTGAGGTTGTATTCGCGCGGATGGTCTTCGTAGTCGACCCAGGTGCGCGGCAACTGGTTTTCGCTTTCCTTGGCCGTGCAGACGACCTGGATCGACTCGGGGTTCTTGACCTTGTTCAGGCGGTAGATGCCGGCCTCGACGGGCACCCATTGCAGCAGATGGGTGAGCCAGCGCGGACTGATCGTTTCGAGCTGGGGAACGCTCTTGGTGGCGTTGGCTAGCTGGCGCGCGGCGCTATCGCCGAGGGCGTGCGTTCCGCCGACTGTTGCTGTCATGGGGGGAAACTCCGTGGTTCGAGGAAAAAGGGATTGCGGGAAGTGTCGAGGGCTTCGGGATTGCCCTCAACGGGCTATAGCCGCCAAACTGATGAGTTGTCCGGCGCGCTGTTCGCCGAGTTGCTGGCAGCGCGAGAGCAAGGCCGCCACGTCGAGCTGCAACGCGACGGCGATCTTCTCCGCGGTGACGATGGAGGCGATCACCCGCCCCCTCTCGATCTCGCCCACATAGGAGCGATCCAGCTCTGAACGTTCTGCCAGCTGCACCTGCGACCAGCCGTTCTGGACGCGCAGTTGGCGCACGGTCACCCCGAAGCGCTCCACCAGCGCGCTCACCGGACAGCCACCGCGAGTGCCTCGTCGCCCGACGCGGCATTCTGCAGGCCGGCCTGGGTCACGCTGGCGCCGGGCGGCACGTCGTCGGTCAACCAGACGTTGCCGCCGATGACCGCGCCTCGGCCGATCGTGACGCGCCCGAGGATCGTTGCGCCGGCATAGATCACGACTTCGTCTTCCACGACCGGATGGCGCGGCAGGCCCTTCTGAAGCAGGCCGTGGGCGTCGACCGGAAAGCGCTTGGCCCCGAGCGTCACCGCCTGGTAGACCCGCACGCGCTGGCCGATCACCGCGGTCTCGCCGATCACGACGCCCGTGCCGTGGTCGATAAAGAACCCATTGCCGATCTGCGCGCCAGGATGGATGTCGATGCCGGTCTGCCCGTGGGCCAGTTCGGCGACGATGCGTGCGAGCAAGGGCAACTGCAACCGGTAGAGCTGGTGGGCCAGCCGGTGGTGGATCATGGCCAGGACGCCCGGATAGCACAGCAGCACTTCGTCGACGCTGTGCGCAGCGGGGTCGCCCTGGTAGGCCGCGATGACATCGCTGTCGAGCAACCGGCGAATCTCCGGCAAGGCGGCGCCGAAAGCATGCACGGCCTCGCGCGCCTGGGCATCGATCTCCGCTGCGGTGCGCGGCGCATGGCGCCCGACATACTGCGGTTCCAGCCGCGCCTGCTCCAGCAGGGCATGCAACGCGGCATCGAGCGTGTGGGCGACGTAGAAGTCCTCGCCATCGTGGCGCAGGTCCGAGGGGCCCAGCCGCATCGGGAAGAGCGCGCCCTTGAGCTGCTCGACCACGATGGAAAGCGCATCGCGCGACGGGAATTCCCGACCGGCGGGCTCGCGTGGACGCCGTTGGGCATCACGCCATTCGCCGCGCACGCTGCGCAACGCGCCGACCACCTGGTCGACATCAAATCCCGGCATCTCTTTCCTCCTTGATACGGGCACGCGCCGGGGGCGCGCTCAATCCTGAACCCAGGGCAATTGGTGGAAGCGCCAGCCGTCGGCCGCACCGCGGTGCTGATCGGCGTCGATCTCGCCTTCGAAGCCCTCCAGCACATTGAACACATGGCTGAAGCCTGCCTTGGCGGCAGCCTCGGCGGCCAGCGCCGAGCGCTTGCCGCTGCGGCACAGCAGAAGAACCACCGCATCCTTGCCGCCCTCCTTGGCCAGCTTCGCTTCCAGTTCCCGCACGAAGCGCGGGTTGCGCGTGAGCGCGGTGCCCGTGGCCCAAGGCACGTGCAGGCTGTCGGGCACGTGGCCCACGAACTTTCGCTCCTCGCCCGAACGCACGTCGACCAACACCGCTTCGCGCTGCTGAACCAGCTGCCATGCGACCGGCGGCGCGACACCCCCGGCACAGGGCAGGTTCTGTTGCTCCGCTGCGGTCCGGGCTTGCTCCAGCGCGGCCGGCAGTGCGAGGGATTCGACGTCCGATGACATGAAAAAGTGCTCCGTTGATTGAGTGGTTGCGGGTCTCGCCTGGATGGCGATAGACCACTTTAGGCCGGACCACGGCCAACACAAACGACCGAAAAGTCGATTCCTAACAACCATCTCATCTATGCGCCTGCGGCACGATGCATGCACCAGGGTGGGCAGGCCGCGCAAGCCCGAGGTGTTCGCGCAGGGTTCGGCCCTGATAGGCGGTGATGCGCGTCCATTCCTTCAGCGACTCGATGCGGCTGGCCGCTTCGGGATCGACGTCCGGGTGACGCCAGGCCGCCAGGTGATGGCCGACGCCGAAGAAGAAGGCACCGAGGTGCATTTGCTTGCGAGGAGTGTTCATGCGCCGCGCGTCGATTCGGCAGGCCAGAACACCAGGGCCCGGAGTTCGATGCTGCGACGCGGCGGCGCATCGGGCCGTGTGTCCGGATGAACGAACGCACTGTGCGCCGTCAGGCGCGCCGTGCCGTCCGCGCGCGAGTCGTAGATCTTCAGCAGCAGAGGCTCGTCGCTGCGCAGCCGTGGGAACCAGTACCAGCGGTGATCGGGATTGTGCAGAAACGAATAGGTCTCGCCCACCTTGTCGGGGTAGACCAGATCGCTGGGCACCAGATCCCCGGGCGAAATGGAGCGCGCATCGCAGAGTGCAAGCGGCAGTTGCTCCACGGTCGCCAGCGGCCGCCACAGATTGATGATGGCAAAGCGATGCCTCAAACGTTCAGCCGCCTCGTTGGCGGGCAGGTGGTCGCGCACCCGGCGCGGGCCCGAGACGAAGGTCTGGTCGTTGTGCACCCGCCGCACGGGCTCGCGCAGCGTCTTCGTGGCGCGCGATCCGTTCGCGCTGTCACGCAAGGTGTGGTCGAACACCACGACCTTCTCGGCACCGGTCGCGGTGCGCAGCAGTTCGGCCGATTCGGGGTAGTAGACCGTGCGGATGGCCGCATCGTCGCTGAAGTCCGTCAACGCGCTGCGGTGCGCGACCTGCGAGAAGCCACTGCGGTCGAGCGAAAGCTCGCCCAGCGCGGCCAGCGAGCGGCCATCGTGGATCGTGACCCACTCCGGCGTCAGCTCACCAGTGCTCCAGCGAACGCCCTCAGGCGGCTCGAAGGTGTAGCTGACCGGGCGAACGTCGCTCGGCGCCAAGTAGTTGAGCTCGGCCTTCACAGTCGAGACGTTCGCGACGCCCGGCCACGCATTCAGTACGGCACTCATGGGTTCTCCTTAGAAGGGTTCCTTGAACGGGCGCAGGTCGATTTCCTGCGTCCAGGCGCTGCGATGCTGCAGGTGCAGTTGCCAGTAGCTCTCGGCGATCGCGTCCAGGTTGAGCAATCCGTCGTCACCGGCCAGCGCCACGCGCTGCGGCGCATGGCTGCGCAGCCGCTCGCCGTCGATGCCGCCGTCGATGACCACATGGGCGACGTGAATGCCCTGCGGCCCGAACTCCCGCGCCAGGCTCTGGCTGAGCGAACGCAGACCGGCCTTGGCCGATGCAAAGGCGGCAAATGGCGGCTTGCCCCGCAGCGCGGCCGTGGCGCCGGTAAACAGCAGACTGCCGCGGCCGTTCGGCGCCCGAGGGTCCAGGCCATTCGCCAGCAGCAGCTGCAGTGCTTCGCGCCCGAAGATGAAGCCGCCCAAGGTGCTGGTGCGCCAGGCCTGCGTGAACTGGTCGACCGTGAGCTCCAGCGTCGGCGCGCGCACCGCGCTGGCGGCATTGAAGACGGCGACCGACAGCGCACCGAGCGCCTGCACGCGCTGCGCGATGCCGTGGATCTCCGCTTCGCTCGCGACGTCGCCGGCGAATGCATGCGCCCGCCCGCCCGCCGCCTCGATCTCGGCGGCCACCGCCTGGAGCTGCTGCGCCGTGCGCCCGGTCAGCGCAATGGTGAAGCCGCCCCTTGCAAACCGGCGCGCCAGGGCCGCGCCGAGCCCGGCGCTGGCGCCGACACCGGCGATCCATGTCACCGGCGCGCGGTCGACAGGAGATGTGCTCATGATCTCGTCCTCTCTCCCGGCGCGCTGCGCGTCAGGCTGCGAGGCACGTAGCGGTCGGCCTGGATGTCGGGCGTCACGCCGTGGGTGAAGACCTCGTCGGTGATCGGCAGGAAGCCGCTGTCCCACTCGACCCACTGCCGCTTCAGCCGCGCGAACACCTCTGGCTCGCGCTCGCGCAGATTGGCGCGTTCGCGCTGGTCGATCACGACATCGAACAGGAACTCGTTGTCATTGATCTTCAGATACTTCCAATCGCCATCGCGCACGGCACGCTGGGCCTGCGCCTTGTAGCGCCAGTACAGCGTGCGCGGATGCACGGGGGCGGTCCCCTCGAGGACGGGCAGGATGCTCTCGCCGTCACTCGGGTAGTCCGGGTGAGGGGCAACGCCAGCGGCGGCCAGCAGCGTGGGCAGCCAGTCGAAACTCATCGTCACCTGCGCCTGAACCTGTGGCGCAATGCGCGCCGGCCAGCGCAGCAGCGTGGGCACGCGCAGGCCGCCCTCGAGCAGCTCGGTCTTCTGGCCGACGAAGGGCCAGGTCTGGGAGAAGCGCTCGCCGCCGTTGTCGCTCGTGAAGACCACGATGGTGTTGCCGGCCTGCCCCGTGTCGTCCAGCGCGGCGAGCACCTGGCCCAAGGCCGCATCGAGCGCCTGCACGATCTCGCCGTACTTCTTCAGGTTGCCGCCGTCGTAGTGAAAGAGATCCTTCAGCTCGCGCGAGACGTGTTCGTCGTCCGGCCCTTCCCAGGGCCAGTGCGGTGCCGTGAAGTGCAGCGACAGGAAGAACGGACGCCCGGCGACATCCCGCTGGTCGCGCAAATAGGCCTCGGCCTCGTCGGCCAGGATCTGCGTGTAGTAGCCGGTGCGGTCCACCGGCACCTCGCCCTCCCACAGGTCGCGCGGCACGTGGTCGCCGACGCCCGACTTGTGCGTGAAGTAGTCGACCACGCCGTTCAGGTTGCCGAAGAAGCGGTCGTAGCCGCTTTTCAACGGCCCGTATTCGGGTGGGCGGCCGAGATGCCACTTGCCGATGAGTGCGGTGTCGTAACCGGCCGCCTTCAGCAGCGAGGGCAGGGTCGGGTGCTCGGGCGGCAGCCCCAGGCCCTTACCGGCGCTGGCGATAGGCTCCTCCAGCCCACCGCGCAGCCGGTACTGGTAGCGGCCGGTGATCAGCGCAAAGCGCGTGGCCGAACAGACGGCCGAATTGGCGTAGGCCTGCGTGAAGCGCACGCCCTGTTCCGCCAGGCGGTCCAGATGCGGCGTGGCGAAGCCGGTCTGGCCATAAACCCCCAGGTCGCCCCAGCCGAGGTCGTCGGCCAGGATGAAGACGATGTTGGGCGTCCCGCTCATCGCGCCGCCAGCAGTCCGGCTGCGTTGGTGGGTGCCCAGAAGCCCTCGAGCTTCAGCTCCTTCAACGCGCGGTTCAGAAAACTGGGATCGGCCCACGCTCGTACGTCGTAGGTCTGGCGGATGATGCCGACCTTCTTCGCACCATCGATCACGTCGGCATAGTGCGAGACGAAGCCGTTGTCGAGCAGCGGCGAGTAGCGGTCCTTGATCGTCGCTCCCTCGAAGTCGCTCGCGAACAGCGTCACCGGCAGGCCGCTGATGTCGTGGAAGCGCGCGAACAGTTCATTGCGCGTCGCCTCGTCGAGAGAGGCGGCATGCGCCTGCTGGACAAGAACCTTGACCAGCCGCGTGAGCACTTCCGGATACTTCGTGGCGAACTCGTCGGTGGCGATGGTGCCCGAGTTGATCCCGTAGATCGGACCCTTGCCGCGGGTGCTGACCGGAATGTCGGCCGTGCCCGCCAGCTTGAGCAATTGCAGGTCGGACCCGCCGAAGGTGGCGTCGATGTCCTTGCTCGCCAGGGCCGCCTTGGAAGTCGGCCAGTCGAGATTGGTGAAGCGCACATCCTTCTCGGTCAGGCCCTGGTCCTCGAGCAAGCGGTTGAACGACAACTGGTAGGCGGTGCCGCGCAGCACGGCGACGCGCTTGCCCTTCAGGTCCTTGAAACTTTGGATGTTGGAGCCCAACGCCGTCGCGAGATAGCTGTTGCTGCCGCGCCCACCGGCATGCACCAGCCGCGTCTTGAGCCCGCTCGCCCGTCCGATCACGCCGGCCAGGTCGCCGAGGAACACCACGTCGAGCTGGCCCGTGGCCAGCGCCTCGTTGATGGCGGGGCCCGCGCCCTTGAAGAACTTCCATTCGACCTTGACGCCGTCCTTCTCGAACTCGGCCTCGATCGCTTTGCTCGCGTAGGCCAGCGACACCGGGCCGGCGCCGGCGAAGGACTTGCCCGCACTGCCCTGCTCGGGCGCCGCCAGGCGTATCACCTTGGGCAGATCGGCCGCCGGTGCGGTGGCCGCTGCGAGCAGCCCGGCGAATGCGATGGCGGCGGCCACGAACGAACGGCGGCCGAGGGAATCAGTAGAAAAAGTCATGCAAAGGTCTTGTGTGAAATGGGTTGGATGGATGCGGTATCGCGCGGCTGGACAGCCAGGGGTTCAGGGGCCTGCATCTCGCCTCCGAACTCCGCCAGCACGACGTCCTTGACCTCGACAAACGCTGGCGATGTCCGGTTGCGTGGATGCGGCAAAGGCACTGGGACGATGCGCTGGATGCGGCCGGGACGCGGCGCCATCACCACCACCTTGTCGCCCAGGAACACGGCCTCCTCGACGTCGTGGGTGACCAGGATCGTCGTGATGCCTTCGGCCTGCCAGATGCGTTGCAGCTCCTGCTGCAGATGGGCTCGCGTGATGGCGTCGAGCGCACCGAAGGGCTCGTCGAGAAGCAGGATTTCGGGCCGGTTCACCAGCGCGCGGGCGATCGCCACGCGCTGCGCCATCCCACCCGACAGCTGATGCGGCCAGGCCTTCTCGAAGCCCTTCAAGCCGACCAGCGCGATGTGGTCGCGCACGGCGAAGCGCTTCTGCCCTTCGGTCATCGGTGCATTGAGCAGCCCGAGCGCGACGTTGTCCTCGACCGTCAGCCAAGGAAAGAGGCGGTGCTCCTGGAAGACGATGCCCCGGTCCAGGCTGGTGCCGACGATGCGCCGGCCGTCGAGCAGCACTTCGCCCTGGTATTCATCCTCGAGGCCGACCACCAGCCGCAGCAACGTCGATTTGCCGCAGCCGCTCGTGCCGACGATGCTGACGAACTCGCCCGGCTCGATGCGCAGCGAGATGTCGCTCAGCACCTTGAGCGGCGCGCCCTCGACTTCATAGTGCTTGCTCAGATGCCGGATGTCGAGCGTGCCCGCGTTGTTCGCCATGATGAGGAAATCCCTGTGGTTGCGATTCAGAACTGCGCGACCGAATGGCCACGCCAGGCGAGCAGGCGGCGCTCGACGCGCGTGGCGATCCAGTTGAGCGTGAAGCCGACCAGCCCGACCACGATCACGCCAAAGATCACCAGATCCATCTCGAAGCGCTCGCGCCCGTCGATCATGGTGTTGCCGATGCCCTGCCCAGCCGCCAGCAAATACTCGGCGCCGAGCGTGGCAAGCCAGGCATAGATGAGGGCCAGATGGATGCCGGCGAAGATCGACGGCGAAGCGCTCGGCAGCACCACGCGCGACAGCAGTTGCAGCCGGTTGAAGCGCAGCACGCGTGCCACCTCGATGAATTCGCGCGGGACGCTGCGGATGCCCTCGAAAGTGTTGAGCACCACCGGGAAGAAGGCCGCGAGCGACAGGAACGCCACCTTGGCCGCGTCGCCCAGGCCGAACCACACCGAGATCAGCGGGATCCAGGCGAACAGCGAGATCTGCTTGAGCGTGTGAAAGCTCGGCCCCACCGCGCGCTCGAACAGGCGCGAGAAGCCGAGTGCCGCACCAAAGACCAGCCCGGCGGTCGCGCCGATGGCAAAGCCGGCCAGGTTGCGCCAGAGGCTGGAGCCCAGGGCCGTCAGCAGCTCGCCACTGGCGGCGTAGCGCACCCCGCGCTGCCACACCGCCGCAGGTGACACCAACAGCGCAGAGCTGCTCCAACCGAAGTGAAAAGCGGCCCACCACAGCAGCAGCAGGCCCGCCGGGAGCACCCAGCCGCGCACGGCCTGCGGCACCGGATGGCCGCTCTGGCGGCGCCCGCCCGTAATCTGCAATGATTGGCTGTCGCTCATGATGGAAATGTCGTCTGGGCGCTCAGAAGCCGGCTCTGCGCCAGCGCGTGAGACGCGCTTCGATCAGCGCCAGTGCCCGGTCCAGCGCGAAGCCCACGGCCCCGACGACCACCACCGCAGCGAGCACGACATCGAGCTGGAACAGCTGCCGGCCGTAGACGATCAGAAAGCCGATGCCCTCGCTCGAGGCCAGCAGTTCGACCACCACCAGCGCCAGCCAGGCGTGGGTGAAGCCGTAGCGCACGCCATTCCAGATCGGCGCGAAGGCCGAGGGGAACACGACCTTGGTCAACAGCTGCCAGCGCGTGAAGCGCAACACCCGGGCCACCTCGATGTAGCGCGTCGGCACGCCCTCGATGCCCTTGTAGGTGTTGAGTGCCACGGGCACCAGCGCAGCCTTCGCGATCAGGATGATCTTGAGCGCCTCGTCGATGCCAACCAGCAGCATCAGCAGCGGCAGCCAACCGAGCACCGGGATCTGGCTGAAGGCCTTGAAAAGCGGATAGACATAGTCCTTGAAGGTCGGCCACAGTCCCATCGCGACACCGAGCACGCCGCCGGCGACCAGGCCGAGCGCAAAGCCGGCGAAAACCCGAAAGAGGCTGATCCGGAGATGGCCCCAGATTTCCCCGGTGCGAAACAGGTCGAGCAGCGTGGCCCAGACGGCCGCGGGCGACGGCAGCACCTGCGGCGCGATCCACTCGAAGCGTGCACCGAGGTACCAGAGCAGCAATACGGCCAGGGGAAAGGGCCAGCCCGCCAGGCGTGGCAGCACGCGCTGCCACCCGCAGCGCCAGGACAAGCCCGACGAACGAAGCTCCGGGGCGTCGGCGGCCAGGACAAAGGGAAGATCGGCAGACGGGGTCGACATGGATGCTCGGGTGGCGGACTTGACGCTTGGGGAAGTCTCAGAGCTTGGCGATCGATACCTCGGTCGACTTCACGAGGGCCACGACAGCCGAACCGACCTTCAGTTCGAGCTCGTCGACCGAGCGCGTGGTGATGACTGACGTCACGATCCCGAACGGCGTCTCGACGTCGATCTCGGAGACGACTGAACCGCGGATGATTTCGCGGACCTTGCCGCGAAACTGATTGCGGACATTGATGGCTTTGATGGGGGATGACACGGGAACCTTCCGGGGAATGCGAACGGGATGAGTAACGGAATCAGAGGATCTGTGCGACGTCGTCGAACGGCAGCCGGGGGCCGCGCGGAAACGTGCCGGCCTGGTCGGCGACGCCCAGATTGATGAGGAAATTGCTGCGCCAGCGCCCGTCCGGGAAGAACGTCTTGTCAACGAGTTCGGCATTGAAGCCTGATTGCGGACCGGCATCGAGCCCCAGCGCCCGGGCAGCCAGCACCAGGTACGCGCCCTGAAGGCTGCCGTTGCGAAAGGCCGTCGCCTGGGCGACGTCGGCGTTGCCCTCGAAGATCGGCTTGGCGTCGTAGGCCGGAAACTGGAGCGGCAAATGCTCGTAGAAGCGCGTGTCGTGCGCGACGATCACGGTGACCCCCGCGGCCAGGGTTTGCGCGGTGTTGCCCGCCGACAGCGCAGGCCTCAGGCGTTCTTTCGCTTCGGCGCTGCGCACGAACACGAACCGTGCGGGCTGCGCGTTGAACGCGGTCGGACCCCACTTCACGAGGTCATAGAGCGCGCGGATGGTCTGGTCGGTCACAGGCACCGGCTTGAACGCATGCACGGTGCGTGCATTGCGAAAGAGCTGATCGAGTGCTGCGTCGGGAACGGCTTGGAGCGTGGTCATTGCGGGTGTTGGGCTGTTGGTGGGTGGGTTGGGTTGTCCGACGAGGTCATGCAGCCGCCAGCGCCTGGTCGAGATCGGCCAGCAGATCGTCGATGTGCTCGATGCCAACCGACAGGCGCACCGTGTCCTCGGTGACGCCAGCCCGGGCCAGTTCGTCGGGCGAGAGCTGCCGGTGCGTGGTCGAGGCCGGATGGGTGGCGAGCGAACGCACATCGCCGATGTTGACGAGTCGGGTGAAGAGCTTCAGCGCGTCGAGGAACCTGGCCCCGCCCTCGCGGCCGGTGCCGATGCCGAAGGTCAGCACGCCGCTGGCCTTGCCGCCGAGATACTTCTGCGCCAGCGCATGGTCGGGGTGGTCTTCGAGCGCCGCATAGTTGACCCACTTCACGGCCTCGCGCTTCTTCAGGTGGCGCGCCACCGCCAGCGCGTTGCTGCTGATGCGGTCCATCCGAAGCGCCAGCGTCTCGATGCCCTGCAGGATCAGGAAGGCGTTGAACGGCGAGATCGCCGCGCCCGTGTTGCGCAGCGGCACCACGCGGGCGCGGCCGATGTAGGCGGCCGGCCCCAGCGCCTCGGTGTAGACCACGCCGTGGTAGCTCACGTCGGGCTCGTTGAGGCGCCGGAACCGTTCCTTGTGCTGTGCCCAGGGAAACTTGCCGGAGTCCACGATCGCGCCGCCGATGCTGGTGCCGTGGCCGCCGAGGTACTTGGTGAGCGAATGCACGACGATGTCCGCGCCGTGCTCGATCGGCCGGCTGAGGTAAGGCGACGGCACGGTGTTGTCGACGATCAGCGGCACGCCATGGCGGTGCGCGATCTCGGCGATGGCGGCGATGTCCGTGATGTTGCCGGCCGGGTTGCCGAGCGACTCGACGAACACCGCCTTGGTCTTCGCGTCGATCAGCGGCTCGAAGCTTTGGGGATCGCGGTGGTCGGCGAAGCGCGTCGTGATGCCGAATTGCGGCAGCGTGTGCGCGAAAAGGTTGTAGGTGCCGCCATAGAGCGCGGTGCTGCTGACAATGTTGTCGCCCGCCTCGGCGATGGTCTGGATCGCATAGGTCACGGCCGCCTGGCCCGAGGCCAGCGCGAGCGCGGCAATGCCGCCTTCGAGCGCCGCCACGCGCTGCTCCAGCACGTCCTGGGTCGGGTTGTTGATGCGGGAGTAGATATTGCCCGGCACCTTGAGGTCGAACAGGTCGGCGCCGTGCTGCGCACTGTCGAACGCATAGGCCACGGTCTGATAGATCGGCGGCGCCACGGCGCGCGTGGTGGGCTCGGGCGAATAGCCCGCATGAACCGACAGGGTCTCGAATTTCCAGTTGTTCGACATCGTTGGTGTTCCGGAAGAAGTTCAGTGTCAAAAGGCGGCTGTCAGACGGCCCAGCGCAGTCCCTGAGTCAAGGCGTCACCTGGCCGGTTGAAAGAGCGCCGCTTGAAGGGCATCGACCCGCCGTGGCAACAATTTCTCGGCGAAGAACGCATCGGCAATGCGCTGCTGCTCGCCCAGGCCGGTCGTGACGATCGGGCGAACCTCGTAGCTGCGTCGCGCATTGGCCTGTTCGATGGTGGCGACGTCCAGTCCCCACACCGGCGCCAGCAGTTCCGCGGCATCCCTGGGGTTGCGCTTGACCCATTTGCCCGCCTTGTCGAGCGCGGCGTAGATCACGCGCAGGACGTCGGGGCGAGCCTGCGCGAACTTCGTGGAGGCAAGGTAGTAGCGTTGGTAGGACGCGATGCCGGTGCCGTCGGCGAGCACGCGCACACCGGCCTGGCGCTGCGCCGCTGCGAAGAATGGATCCCAGGTCACCCAGGCATCGATCGCACCCTTCTCGAAGGCAGCGCGACCGTCGGCAGGCGTCAGATAGGCGACCTCGACGTCCTTCAAGGAGATCCCGGCCTTGTCGAGCGCGGCCAGCAGCAGATAGTGGCCCCCGGAGCCCTTGGCGACGCCGATCTTCCTGCCTTTCAGGTCACTCAAGGTACCAAGTGGCGAGTCCGCTCGCACCACGATCGCCTGCGCGGTCGGCGACGGCGCTTCCTGTGCCACGAAGGTGAGTTGCGCTCCGGCGGCCTGCGCGAACACCGGCACGGTGTCGGCCACGTCGGCACTGAAATCAAGGTTGTCGAGGTTCAGCGCCTCGAGCAGCGGCAGGCCGCTCGTGAATTCATGCCAGCTCACCTTGACGCCAAGCGGCGTCAGGTCGCGCTCGAGTGCACCCTGCGCCTTCAACACCGCGATCAGCGTGGACGACTTCTGGTAGCCGATGCGCACGGGCTGGCTGCCTTGCGCAAGCGCAGTCGTGCCCGCCAGGGCGATGCCCGCGGTCAGCGTGGCGAGCGCCGCACGGCGTGAGATCTTTGGAATGTTCATGGCCTCACGCCGCTTTCACCAGGAATGCGCGAGGGCCGGCCGGCCGTACGCCACCGCGGCTGCGCGGATGCGCCGCATGATCCGAACCGGGACATAGCCGTGCGGCGCACGACGGGCCACTTCGCGCGGCGAGGCTGGCGCGATCTGCCAGTCCGAAGCCGTTTGCGCGATCACGCGGCGGACATGCTCGGCGGGCGTCAACTCGGCATTGCGTTTCATCGGGAGCCTCAAGTTCATGCAGCGCCTGCGGCGGCGGCTTCGGGCAGGTTGATGGAGCTGCCCGGCGGGTCGAGCTCGAAGTCTTCAGTGGGAACAGGCAGCATAAGAAAATCCCGGGGTCGTCAAAAACAGGCGAACGCGATTGTCGGAAGGGGTTGCAGGAACCGGAACGACCGTTAAGTCAGTTGCATATAGCCAAAACAACCGACCTCGCCGCAGGTTCAGGCCGATGCGGGCAGGCCCGTCGGTGTGATGGCCTTCGAGCGGCGTGCATCGACGCTCCAGGGGCCGGCACCCGCAGCCGCGATGTACAGGAACACGAAGGAGAACAGCACTGCCGCTTCGCCCTGGTTCAGGGAGGGGGCCAGCACATAGCCCTTGGTCGCGTGGCCCAGGAAATAGGCGAAGGCCAGCAGGCCGGAGAGGATGAACGCCGTCGGACGCGTGAAGAGTCCGATCAGCAGCAGCGCACCTCCGACCAGCTCGAGAACGCCTGCGACGCCGAGGAGCGACACGATCTGGAGATTGTCGAAATAGGCCACGTGAGGAAAGCCCAGCAGCTTGGCCGACCCATGCTGGATCAACAGGAAGGCCGAGACGATGCGCAGCACGGACAGGGCGCGTGGCGCCAGGAGTTCAGGATTGCGAAGCGACATGATGAGCCCAATCGATAGTGAAGCTAAGAAGCCCGGGGAGACGAGTTGCGGGGCTTCGACCTGGCGGATTCTGCGGACACGCGACACGCCTGCAAACGAAGGAATACGAGTTTGCAGATGCGTTTTCCGTTGACCCTCCGGGCGCATGCATCGCTCGGAAAGCCGGGGCATAAGCATCGAAGCAATCGGTCTTTGGCGGCGGCGCCGACGATCGTTTACAACGGCGATCTATGCCCTCCAATCGCCAACTCAAGCTCGGCGCTTTCATGCGCCCCGTCAGCATCCACACCGGCGCCTGGCGCTATCCGGGCGCCTTTGCCGATGCGAACTTCAACTTCACGCACCTCAAGCGCTTCGCCCAGACACTGGAGCGGGCCCGCTTCGACGCCTTCTTCATGGCCGACCACCTCGCGGTACTCAACATGCCCATGGAGGCGCTCAAGCGCAGCCACACGGTCAGCTCCTTCGAGCCCTTCACGCTGCTATCGGCTCTGAGCCAGCACACCGAGCACATCGGCCTGGTCGCCACGGCCTCGACCACCTTCGACGAGCCCTTCCACATCGCGCGCCGCTTCGCCTCGCTCGACCACCTGAGCGACGGCCGCGCGGGCTGGAACATCGTGACCACGTCGAACCCCGACGCGGCGCTCAACTTCGGCCGCGAGGACCACATGCCGCACGACGAGCGCTATGCGCGGGCGCGCGAGTTCCATGACGTAGTCACCGGCCTATGGGACAGCTGGGCCGACGACGCATTTATCCGCGATCCCGAGAGCGGCCTCTTCTTCGATCCCGCGCGCCTGCACAGGCTCAATCACAAGGGCAAGTACCTCTCGGTGCGCGGGCCGCTGCACATCGCGCGGCCGGTGCAGGGCTGGCCGGTCATCGTCCAGGCGGGGGCGTCCGAAGCCGGCCGGCAGCTGGCGGCCGAGACGGCCGAAGTGATCTTCGCGGCCCACGGCACGCTGCAGGAAGGCCGGCGCTTCTTTGCTGACGTCAAGGGGCGGCTGGCCGCCCTCGGCCGCGAGCGCGCCCACCTCAAGATCCTGCCTGCCGCCTTCGTGGTGGTCGGCGACACGCTGGACGAGGCGCGTGCCATCCGTGCCCGGCTCGACAGCCTGGTGCACTACGACAGCGCGATCGCGTCGCTGTCGATCGCGCTCGGCCACGACGCATCGAAGTTCGACCCCGATGCGCCGCTGCCCGAGGTGCCGGAAACCAATGCGAGCCAGAGTAGCCGCGAGCGCGTGATCGCACTCGCGCAGCGCGAGGGCTTCACCGTGCGGCAACTCGCGCAGCGCCTGGGCGGCTACGGCGGGCTGGCCTTCGTCGGCACCGCGGCGAGCATCGCCGATGAGATGCAGGAATGGCTTGAGACCGAAGGCTGCGATGGCTTCAACATCATGTTTCCATGGCTTCCGGGCGGGCTGGATGCGTTCGCGGACCAGGTCGTGCCGGAGCTGCAGCGGCGCGGCCTCTTCCGGCGCGAGTACGAGGGTCGCACGCTGCGCGAGAACCTCGGCCTGCCCCGGCCGGCGAATCGGTTCCTTCCGGCGCGCTACTGAATCCAACGCGCACCCCGCGTCCGGCGTGTGCGCGGGCCCAAAAAAAAAGGGCCCGAAGGCCCGTGAACGTCGTTCGAAAACGACGAGGAGACAAACCTTCCTTCAATTGCAGAGAAACGGTTCAGACGATACTTGTGGCGAGCGCTCCTGCCAACGATGTTTACCGAATATCCATAGTCGATCTCCAGATTTGCAAGCTCGCCCGTCGGCCGTGTCGCGTTGCGCCTTGCGCACGCGAGCCCACTGCGACCGACTTTTCGGTATTGCATCTCGTCGTATCGCGCGCGAGCAGATCTACACGACCAAGCTCAAGTAGTCGCTGTTCAGGCAATCCGTTGGGATTCGGCCGCCGGCGCCACGCTCGCGGCCGATCCGTTTTGAGCTCAGGCGCCGCGCGTCGCGCGCTGCAATGACGCCGCGTTCACTTGTTCGGTTGCGGCGTCAGGCGCAGGTACGGGCGCACAGCCTTGAAGCCCTTCGGGAAGCGCTGGGCGAGCTCGGCCGGGTCCTGCAGGCTGGGGATGATGACGACGTCGTCGCCATCCTTCCAGTTCACCGGCGTTGCGACCTTGTAGCTGTCGGTGAGCTGCAGCGAATCGATCACCCGCAGGATCTCGTCGAAGTTGCGGCCGGTGCTCGCCGGGTAGGTGATCGTGGTGCGGATCGTCTTCTTCGGATCGATGATGAAGACGCTGCGCACCGTCGCGGTGGTCGATGCGTTCGGATGGATCAGGTCATACAGATCCGCCACCTTTCGATCCGCGTCGGCCAGGATCGGGAAGTTGACGGTGGTGTTCTGCGTGTCGTTGATGTCCGCGATCCAGTCCTTGTGCTTGTCCACCGGATCGACGCTGATCGCGATCGGCTTGACCCCGCGCTTGGCGAATTCGCCCGACAAGGCCGCAGTCTTGCCGAGTTCAGTGGTGCAGACCGGCGTGAAATCGGCCGGATGGGAGAACAGCACGACCCAGGAGTCGCCCGCCCATCGGTAGAAATCAATCGGGCCTTCGCTGGAGTCCTGGGTGAAGTTGGGGGCGGTATCGCCGAGTCGCAGGGTTGCCATGAAGTCTCCAGAGAGATGAAAGCAACGATTGTCGAAAGTCGCTCCAACAGTTCCAACGAATGCCTTGTTCTTTGGTTATGGAGATTTCGCATAGCCCCAAAAGGCGGCTCAGATCATTCTCTTATTTGAATGCAACGAATCGGTAGTTCGGAATTTGAAAGCACGCCCGCAGAATCGGCCGCCGAGTGCTGATCGGCACTGCTTTCTCGTTGGGCTCCATGAATTTTCAACAGTTGCGCTCCGTGCGCGAAGCCGTTCGATGCGGCTTCAATCTCACCGAAGCCGCCCACGTGCTGCACACCTCGCAGCCGGGCGTCAGCCGACAGATCCGTGAACTGGAAGACGAACTCGGCATCGCGCTCTTCGCGCGTGCGGGCAAGCGGCTCACGGGCCTCACGGCACCAGGCGACCATTTGCTGCCGATCATCGAACGTGTGCTGCTGGAAAGTCACAATCTGCGCCAGGCCGGGCAGGAGTTCCTTGCGCAAGAGGACGGCCTGCTCTCCATCGCCGCGACGCACTCGCAGGCGCGCTACGCATTGCCGATCGCCGTGCAGGAGTTCCGCGGCCGGTTCCCCAACGTGCAGTTGCACCTGCGCCAGGGCTCGCCCAAGCAAGTTGCGCAGATGCTGCTCGACGGCGAGGCCGATGTCGGCATCGCCACGGAAGCGCTGGGCGACTACCCCCAACTCGTGGCGCTGCCGTCCTTTCGCTGGACCCATTCAGTGATCGCGCCACCGGGCCATCCCTTGCTCGACGGGCCACTGACCATCGAACGACTGGCCGCGTACCCGCTCGTCACCTACGACAGCGGCTTCACCGGCCGCACGCGCATCGACCAGGCCTTTGCCGAAGCCGGCCTCAAGCCCGAACTGGCCATCACCGCGATGGACGCCGACGTCATCAAGACCTACGTCGAACTCGGCATCGGTGTCGGAATCGTCGCGGGCATCGCTTTCGAAGCGGAGCGCGATATTCGATTGCGCGCGGTCGATGCGGGACACCTCTTCGGCATCAACCTGACGAAGCTGGCGGTGCGGCGCGGGGTCTACCTTCGCAGCTTCGTCTACGCCTTCATCGAAGCCTTCGCCCCCACCTTGACGCGCCCCGCGGTGAAACAAGCGCTCGGCGGTGGCGCGGCCGAGGGGGAGAGCGAGCCGCTGCCCGAGTCGGCGCTTGCGCAACTGCTCGCGCATGCGCCGAGCGCGAGCAGTGCGCCCACTTCCCGGCATTGAGTAGGCGCTGGCATCCCTGGTGCCAGATCGATCCGGGCCGAGGGCTTCCGCCGGTGGCCAGCGGCTCGACTGACACGACCTGGCCACCGACCGCCCGAGGACCCACCGGTCAGGCCAGTGCGAGCGTCGGCACCGCCAATGAAAGCTGCCCGCGTTGCCCCAACACAGGCACCGCGCGCTCGACGGCCAGCGCAATCCGGGCGCGCAGCGCGTCACTGTTCACGCGGTAGTTCGCGAACTCCCTGTCGCTCGCATAGACGCCGATGGGCAGCGTGTGGGCCTGGAAGAAGCTGAACAATGGCCGGAGTTGGTGATCGATCGCCAGCGCATGCCGGTCACTGCCTCCCGTCGCTGCGAGCAGCACAGGCACGTCAACCAGCGAGTCCTGGTGCACGAAGTCGAACAGGTGCTTGAAGAGACCGGTGTACGAGCCCCGATAGATCGGGCTTGCGACCAACAGGAGGTCGGCCGTCTCGATGTCGCGCAGGATCGACTCGACCTCGGGCGGCAGGTCGTGACGTTGGAGCACGTTGCCGAACTTCGGGACGATCTCTCCGAGTTCGATGACCCGCGTTTCGACGGGCAATGCGTCCGTCAATCCCTCGAGCAGTTGTTCGACCAGCACGAGGGTGCGGGACGGGCGTTGCAGGCCGCCGGAGACGGCGACGATCTTGAGTTTCTTGGCCATATTGAGCATTGGTTGAAATGTTTTTCCTGTTGACCGTCAGCATGGGACAACGAGCGGGCCTCGTGTGCGACGGCAACGGTGAGGTCGGCGGGGCTGCCGCGCGCAGCGCAAAGTTGCTGGACACATGACTGTGCGGCCGCCGAGTGCCCTCCGGTGCAGGCGACCTAGAACCATTTCAGCTATCGATATGCGAATTTCGGAGTCAATCGATGCGCAAGGCGAAACCCGACCAAAGCGTCGGGCCCACCAACCTCGGGGATCCAGCCGACAACTTCGCCCTGAGCTCATTGCGTTTCGCTATTTGGCGTATCGAGTCGGCGGTTTGACGCCGGGTTTCATGAAGTTGAAACTGAAGTTCCCCAGCAATGGCGCATGCAGCGACGCAGCGCCTTGACCAAAGGCCGGACTGGGGCTCGACGTTCGCTATGATGGAATGGTCTGCCCTCCTCTTGTGGCAGCGCCAGCCTAACCAACGGCGTTTTACATAATTGTCCAAAGCTTTGGTCGACAGACAGACAGACAGACAGACAGACAGACAGGCATCAGACCGACAGCAGACGTGGATCCAGTTGGCGCCTTGAGGCAAAGAGGCAACATTTCGAGTAGTCGTCGAAGCAGGCTCTCATTCACTGCCTTTTTGCCCTGGCCCCTTTCCGATCCGCCGAGCCTGCAGCTCACGCCGCGTCCTATCTAATTCCTCAGCCAGTAGCTTTTCATCTGGCAGTATGGTCTGGTACTCGGCCGCCAGAATCTTGTTGGGCAAACCCTCAAGCGCATAGTGCGCTTCAGCAGCGCCCTTCTCCGCACAAAGGATCAGGCCCACTGGTGGATTCTCGCCAGGCCTCGTCCAATGCTCCCGGGCGTAGTTGAGGTACAGGTGCATTTGCCCAGCGTCGGTATAGCTGAACTTACCGACCTTGAGGTCGATGATCAGTAGGCACCTGAGTCGGCGATGGAAGAACAAGAGGTCAACGCGGAACCAACTGTCGTCAATGCGTAGCCGTCGTTGCCGGCCGACGAATGCGAAGTCGTCGCCCAGCTCCAAAAGGAAGTCGGCCAGATGCTGGATCAAGCCCTCTTCGAGTTCGGACTCGGAATACTCGTCCTTGAGGTTCAGGAACTCGAGCACGAACGGGTCCTTGATTGCCTGCTCGGGCGTGATGGCATCGCCAGGCCGGGGCGCTTCGCCTTTCACCAGCATTGCCGACTTGTTGTTGGATAGCGCGGTGCGCTCGTAGAACTGGCTATTGATCTGGCGATCGAGTTGCCGCACGGACCAGCCGCCGCGTAGCGCCTCGGTTTCGTAAAAGGCACGGGCCAGCGGGCTCTTGACCGACAGAAGGCGCACGTAGGCCGACCAGGGGAGCGGAAAAGTTCGAGCGAGAGCAGGAAGGTCGGGAGATGTCCCAGACACCGTCGGGAGTTTTGCGCGACCGACCGATTCTCCAGACAATGTCTGGGGAATCTGGTTTGCTGACCAAGCCGTGTAGAAGAGGCGCATCTGCCACAGGTTTTGCCGACTGAATCCACGGCCAAATCGAGCTGACAGGTCGGCGGACAGGCGTTCGATCAGGGCTTCGCCGTAGGCGGCACGCTCCTGTCCACCTTGCTCAAATTCGACGATGCGTCGGCCGACCTCCCAGTAGGTGGCGGTCATCAGCGCGTTGACGGTACGCGCGGCGGCGGCTCGGGCAGCCTCCAGCAGCGCAACGATGTCGGCGTGGACGTTTTCGTACTCAGCCGGGTTGGGCGTCATAGCCGTCATGGCAGCTTCTTCATCAAGGTTTCGACCTGTCGATCCAGCGGCGCGCTACGGTCGAAGTTTGGCGGAGCTTCCAGGATGTGCGGCAGTTTCATCTGCGTCAGCATATAACGCGGCGAGTGAGCTGTTGCGCGATTCGCGCCTCGACAACCTGACTCGCCCGCCCCATCGACCAGCAGCAACAGACATCCGCGGCGAATTAAACAATGTACTAACGGCGCGCGTCAGAAACTGTCTGAATCCTACGCTTCCCCAAGCAACACAATTGTTCTTCAGCCACGCCTTGAAATCAATCGCTCGGTCCGTTAGTATATTTAAAGAATGCCCTCCCTCTCCCTTTTTGACGAAGTCCCAGCACATCGGGGTCTGCACGATGCCTTCGAGCAGTGGCTCGCCGACCAGCGCGCGGCCGGCGCTCTGCGGCAGCCGGGATCGATCGAGGTGTACCGCGAGATGTGGCGCGGGTTCATGGGCTGGTGTCTGGGCCAGTCGCCAGCCGTCACGCTGAAGTCACTCGACGCGCGGGATCTGCAGGCTTTCCAGGCAGCTCGCTTCGGTATGAAAAGCCCGGACCTGTCCCTCACCCCCCGCCACGCCCTTCGGCTCTTGCGCCTGATCGACCGGGTGCTGCGCCACCACGCAGCGCAGTCCAACGACAACCCGAATACAGCGGCTTCGGATTGGCTCGCCGAGAACCCGCACGTGCGTTATTCCGAGGCAGCCAGCGGCGACCCGTTGCCGGAATTTCTGTCCGTCGCCGAGGCGAAGCACCTGATTGCGTTCCTGTCCAACGCGCGCCCTCGCCCCGGTGCCAGCGGCGCACGGCGCGATGCCCACGCGGCGTTCACCTGGCAGGAGTTACGCAATCGCGTGGCAGTCGCACTGCACCTGGGTGGCGGCCTGACACCCGCCGAGGTCCGCGCCCTCACGCTGAATTCGCCAATCTCACGCGGCGGCCGCGTGCGGGATCGGCCGTGGAAGATCTCGATACCCGCCATTGGAGATGCGCCGGCGCGCGAGACGCCGATCGCCCCTTGGGCCGGCGAGCTCCTGCAGCACTGGCTCCTGGTTCGCTCGGAACGAGAGATTCCGGGCGACATGCTGTTTCCGTCAACGGGGACGGGCAAGCCCTGGAGCAAGCAATCCCACTACTCGGCCACCAGGCAGTTGCTCGCGGAGGCAGGTCTCGATGGCAACGAAGGCGGAACCTTCAAGCTCCGACACACCTTTGCGATGCGGCAACTTCGACGTGGAACCGCACCTGAAGAAGTAGCGCGCTGGTTAGGCGTTGAAGTGGCCGTCATGGATCGCTACAAGAACGTCGTGATCGGCCCGTTGGACGTGGTCTGAGTGCACGTCTCCAACTTGCGAAGGCTTTCAGCACCAGTTGCGAAGTCGCGAATATCCCGAAGACGAAGAACAGGCTTCATGCCAATTCATCATCTTTCGCATCAGGACTGGCAGAATCACGCCCCAAGGGAGTCGCAGTACTTTCAACCTCAATGAAGAGAAAGCAAGCAATGGCACAAACCTACAAGCAGATCCAGAAGCAGATCGAACAGCTGCAAAAGCAGGCGGATGCCCTGCGCAACACTGAAGTCAAGGGCGTCATCGAGCGCATCAAGGTCGCGATCGCGCACTACGGCCTGACGGCTGCGCACCTTGGGCTCGGCCCCGGGGCAGGATCTTCCAAGTCCGCAGGCAAGCGCCCGGCCAAGGCATCGGCGCAGTTCAGCGATGGTGCAGGCAACAACTGGTCGGGCCGCGGTCCACGTCCCCGCTGGTTGCGCGACGCACTCGCCGCAGGTCGCTCCATCGACGAGTTCCGGGCAGGCTCGAGCACCAAGTCGAAGTTGGCTTCTGCGATGGGTCAAATGGAAGCTGCAACGCCGGCAGCCAAGGCGCCCGCCAAGAAAACCAAGCGCGCGCCCTCGAAGATCAACTACAGCGACGACGCGGGAAATTCGTGGACCGGCCGCGGCCCGAAGCCCGGGTGGTTGAAGGCGGCGCTCGACAGCGGCAAGACCTTGCAGGATTTCGCGAAGCAAGCCTGAGACCGCAGCACCGCCGAGAACGCCGCGTCCCGGCTCCCGACCGCGTTCGGAAAACTCGCCGCGGTCCATTGCCAGTGCTGGCCCTGCGCCCCTACTGTGTCGACTGCAGGCGAGCGCGCTTCTTTGCCTCGAACTGGGTGGCTGTCGCGCGCACCAGATCGGCGGGCCCGCGCAGGGTCACCTCGGACCAGCCTTCGGGCAGCCGGTAGCTCTCGACGGCTTCCTGCACCAGCTTGCGAATGGCGTAGACGCGCTGGTGAATGACCCCGTATTCGGTGGCGAGCTTTTTCGGGGTTTCATTTTCGATGAACAGCCGCCGCGCGATCTCCAGCGTGCGGGCGTCGAAACGGCGCTCGCGCGCCACGCGCTCCAGCAGCGGGGCGTCAACGACAGTCATGGTCCGCAGGCAAGGTCATGAAAAGGCCCATCAAACCCAAGAATAACCAATAGAGCATCAGCGTCCCCACCGAGAAAGCCAGCATGCCCCAGCGCGGGAACCGCGGATCGCCGATCAGGAATCCGAACACCAGCGTCACGAGGAATCCGAGAAACGCGATCGGCACCAGCGTCGCACGCAGCACCGGTTCGATCAGCACGAGCAAGGCACAGCAGGCGATGCGAGCGACCTGCAGCGTGACGACACACAGACCGGCCAGGAGCCTCAGCACGAGCGGTGACGTCGCATCCCGGGACTTGGGGGCGCGGTGAGCTGCCTCGGTCTCGTTCACGGCGTGATTCATGGGCTACTCCTCGGTGGCCCAGCACAAGGGCCGCAACTCTGCGAGTCGCACAAGCGTGCGGCTGCCATCCCCGAAGCGCACCTCGCCCACATCCTTGTCGTGGGCCTTCAGGCGCAACGAGCCTCGCCGCCCGCCGTGCTCCACCACCAGCACGGTCCGACCTGCACTGACGACGCGTGCCGAACGCGCCGACGGATCCCCGCCTGCGTGTCCGGCGGCGTCGGTCCGAGGAGCGCCGACTTCCGAGAGCAGCGCATCCACGTTGGCCCGGCTGATCGGGCCCGCGCCCGCCAGCACCGCGGAGGTCTCGACCGGGCGTTCCCTCATGGCGCCCGCGAGCCGATACAGCACCCGCAGGTCGGCGCCGAGTCGTCCCTGGTCGAAGGCCTCACGCACCGGTGCCGGCGCATCGATCAAGGCGGCGGCCTCGGTGATGAAGGAGCGCGGCTTGCCGAGGCGCCGGGCGATCTCCGCCCTCGCCTGCCCTTCCCTCTCGCGTTCGGCGATGAAGCGCGCCAGATCGAAGGGCGACATGTCCTCGCGATGCAGGTTCTCCGCCGCCTGCGCGTAGGCGTCTTGGCGTTCGTCCAGGAAGGCCGGAACACGGTCCAGGCCCGCCATGCGGCAGGCGCGCAGCCGCCGCTCGCCGCGATTGACGACAAAGCGACCCGGAATCTCGGCATGAGACCGCACAGAGATCGGCTCCAGCACGCCGTGCAGGCGGATCGACTGGGCCAGTTCCGCGATCGAGATCTCGCTGATCGTGCGCCGCGGCTGGGCGGCATCGAAGTCGATCCGCAGAACCTCGAGTTGCAGGGGCTTGCCTGCAACTGCGTTGGGGGAGACATCGACCTCCGCCAGCAACGAAGTGGCCTTGAACTGGGCCAAGGCGCTGAGGTCGAGGGAATCGACGCTGCTCATCCTCGGCACTCCTGCACTGCCAGCGGCGCATCGACCCCGTCGAAGCGCTGCTTGAGAAGGTCGAACACCACCGAGACCTCGGCCGCCGCATCGCGCGCCGAACTCTTGGCCAGGCGCCACAGCGGCACCCCCGCGGCGATCGCCTCGGGGATCGCCGAGCGCGTGGAGATCTTGGCCGGGACCACGAACTCGCTGTAGTGCGCGACCAGGTCGTGCAACGCAGCCTTCTGGCGCACCGAGTGCGGGTTGAAGCGGTTGGCGATGAGCCCGGCCAGGCGCAGTCCGGGGTTGTAGCGCCGCTGCACGCCGAAGATCGTCTTGAGCATGTCGGTGACACCGTCGATGCTGTATTCCTCGAGCTCGATGGGACACGCCACGTGCGTCGCCGCGATCAGCGCGGCGCTCATGCGCAGGCCGAGCGATGGTGGCGTGTCGATCACGACGAAGTCGAAGTCTCCACTGAGCGCGGCGACCTGCCGACGGAAGGCGGGAAGGACGACTTCTGGCTTGGCGAGCTCGAGGTCCGCGAGCCGCTTCGTGCCCGCGAAGAGCGTGAGGGATGCTGCCGTCGCCTCCAACGACCGGATCCCGTGCGATTCGAAGAGTTCGGCCGCCACGCGCCCGCTGCCGAACCGCGCCAGCGACTTCGAGGCGTTGGCCTGCGTATCGAGATCGATCACGCCCACGCGCAGTCGGTGTCGCTCGGCGAGCCACTGCGCCAGCAGGACACTCAACGTCGACTTGCCGACGCCGCCTTTCTGATTCGTCAGGACCACCACATGCATTTGCGGCTCCTTCACGGCATTTGAGAACCTTCGACCGACATCTGCGAAACCTCCTGTTGCCGCTCTTGCTGCGCCGCAGCACGCGGCCCGTTGAGTGACGCATCTCGAGGGCCTACGATCAACACATCGCCTCGCTCGCCGCGCCGTCTCGCGCAAATTCTCCGAGCGGTCCTCGATCACTGACTGCCAGTGACCGCAGCGTAGTCCCAAACAAATCGCTCGTCCATATGTGCTATAGCTAACCATAGCAAAATAAATTCTCAATCTGTCTTGACCGTGAATTTTGCGTTGTGGTGAAGTGCGCCCATGGAAGCAGGGTCTCGTCAACGCATGGGTGCGGTGTTGAAAGGCTGGGCAGGGCCTTCGGCAGTGGGCTGCCTCGCGCTCCTGCTTCTGCTCGGCGCCGGGCCGGCACCCGCGGAGCCAGTCATTCCCGATACGCGTCCCGCCGTGACAGCGGTGGAGCAAGCGGCACGCGACGACGAACGCCTGCGCATTCTGCGCGAGGAACTGCGTCAATCAGAGCAAGCGGTCGAGGCGCTGGCCAAGCGCCGGGCCGAGCGCCTGGCGGCCAGCGACACCGTCGGGGCCGACGAAGTGCAAGCTCAACGCGCCCGCCTGCTCCAGGACATCGAGGCGCTCAAGCGAGAGATCGGGTCTGCACAGTCCCATGCCGGGCTGTCCGGCCCGGCGGCATCGAACGCCGCCATGCTCCCCGCCGCGGAAGCCAAGCCGGCGACCGTCAAGCACGCCCCGCCTGCCGCTCGCTGGTGGGACGTCTACGGCCGGGCCACGCCCGCCAGCGCCAAGCCCGTGTCCCTCGCCACCCCATCGGGCGCCGACGCCACGCGCCACGCCACCACCCGCCGCCTGGAGTAGAGCACCATGCCCCGCTGCCGTCTCGATCACAATCCTGCGCCATCCCGAGAAAACAAGGAAAGCCATGGCAACGATGCGTCGCGACACGCCGGGGAACACGCAGCTTCAGACGCCGCCCGCGCGCAACGAGCTGACCGCGCTCGAGCTGGTCGACTTCCTGCACCGGCGGGCGGTCAACGAACTCATCGTCGTGGAAGGGGACCCGGGGCGCTACCACCTGCAGGCGCGCATCTCCTGGCGCCCCGGCCGTTCGACGGTGATGGGATCGCGCGGACCGCGCACCTACCGCAACCTGAACACGTTGGTCACCCACCTGAAGACCCTGGAGATCGGCAGCACGCTGGTCCGGCTCGAACTCCTGGTCTGAACCGGAAAGTCACCCAGCCGCGAACCCGACTCTCGGCGGGGCTTCTGCTGTGGGCTGCGCTCGCAGCACTGATGCCCGAGGTCGCGGCCGCCGGCAGCCCGTTCGCCACCGGGGCCAACGCCACGCAGACCCAGTTGGTCGCGATTCTGACGCCGTTGGCCGCGGTGGCGGTGATGGTGTCCGGCGTGATGGCCTGGTTCGGCCGCATCAGCTGGTGGTGGATGGTCGGCGTCGTGCTGGGCACGGTGCTGGTGTTCGGCGGGCCGCAGATCGTCTCGTGGATCCGCGGGATGTTCGGCGTCTGAGGCAAATGGCCATGGACCGCAACCAGGGCATCGTGGCCGACACCCTCTTTGTCGGCATGACGCGCCCGTCGATGGTCTGGGGCGTCACCTACTCCGCGATGATGGTCAATGTCGTGATCACGACGGAGTCCTTCATCGTGACGAAGAACCTGGCCTGGCTGCTGGCCTTCCTCCCGATCCATGGCGTGCTCTACCTGGTCTGCCTCTACGAGCCCCGATTCTTCGACCTGCTGCAGCTCTGGGGCCGCACGCGCTTGCCGGCGCTGCTCGCCGGCAACCTGCGGCACTGGCGTGCCAACTCCTACAGCCCCCTGACGCTGGACCTGCCGGATGCGCGCGGACGCCGGCGTCAGCCTCCTGCGCGCGTCATCCTTCCCGGGAGGCCGTCATGACGCTGGGCCTGCAGAAAGACCGCCTCCTGCGCCGCGAAGCGGGTGCCGCCGGCATGATCCCCTTGGTCGCCCATGTCGACGCGCACGTGGCCCGCACGCGCGCCGGCGACTACGTCCAGACCTTGCGCCTGGCCGGCACCAGTTTCGAGAGCGCGGACGACGAGGACATCAACAACTGGCACGAACGCCTGAACGTGCTCTGGCGCAACATCGCCTCGCCCAACCTGGCGCTCTGGACCCATGTCATCCGGCGTCGCGACGGCGCCTGGCCGCGAGGTCGCACCGTCCCCGGCTTCGCGCGCGAGGTCGAGGAGCGCTATCGGCACCAGATGGCGGCGGAGCGCCTGATGGTCAACGAGCTCTACCTCTCGCTCGTCTTCCGTCCCCAGCCGACGCGCATCGGCAACGCCGCGCTGCGCCTCCTCAAGAAGGCCGATCCGGACGGCGCGCGCGCGGAGATGCGTGACTCGCTGGACGAATGCGCCAAGAAGCGCCAGGAGCTGCTTGCGGCACTGGAGCGCTACGACCCCGAGGCCTTGGGCGTCTACCGCCGCGCCGGCAGCGACGTGCTCTTCTCGAGCCTCATGGAGTTCCACGGCCTCCTGATCAACGGGGAATGGCAGCGCATGCCCTTGCCGCGGGCACCGCTCAACGAGGTCCTGGCCACGAGCCGGCCTTTCTTCGGCAACGAGGCGATGGAGTACCGGACCGGCACCCAGACCCGGGTTGGCGCCTTCGTGGGGATCAAGGAGTACCCGACCCCCAGCGCGCCGGGCATGTTCAGCTCGCTGCTGACCGCTCCGTTCCCGTTCGTGCTCACCCAGAGCTTCACTTTCCTCGGCAAGGGGACGGCCACCGACATGATGAGCCGCCAACACCACCGGATGGCCGCTGCCGGCGACATGGCGGTTTCGCAGGCCGAGGAGCTGAAGGATGCGCTCGACGACCTCATGAGCAACCGATTCGTCGTGGGCGACCACCACTTCACGCTTCACGTGCTGGCCGATGTCGTCGACGGCACGGGCGATCCCCACGGCTTGCCTCGCCTCAAGCAACTCAACGACAACGTCGCTCGGGCGCGCTACCTCCTCGGGGATACCGGGATGGTCGTGGCCCGAGAAGACCTCGCGCTCGAGGCCGCGTTCTGGGCGCAGTTGCCCGGCAACTTCGCTTACCGGACGCGCAAGGCACCGATCACGAGTCGCAACTTCGCAGGCATGTCGCCGTTCCACAATTTCCCGACCGGACGGGCGACCGGCAATTACTGGGGCGACGCGCTCGCCATGTTCGTGACCCGCGCGGGCTCGCCGTTCTACTTCTCCTTGCATGCGAGCGATCCCCGCCGAGCCGATGGCGGCAGTCGCCGCGACGTGGGGCATGTGACGGGCGTCGGGCCCGTGGGGACCGGCAAGACTACCCTGCTCGGCTTCTGCATGGTCGCCATCTGCAACCGGCTCGACGCCACGCAGGTGATTTTCGACAAGGACGAGGGGCTTCACATCCTGATTCGGGCGCTAGGCGGCCGCTACCTGCCGCTCAAGAACGGCGTCCCGACCGGCTGCAACCCCCTGCAGCTCGACGACGGGGTGGCCGACAACCTGGAATTCATGCGGCAATGGCTGCGCCGGCTGGTCCTGCGCAGCCCGGCCGACACGCTCACCGTGCGGCAGGAGGAGGACCTCGACCAGGCGCTTCGAGGCACCTTGCGCCTGGACATGCCCTATCGCCGGCTGTCGCGCCTGGCGGCGTTCCTCGACGTGACGGACCCCGAGGGCGTGCATGCCCGCATGCGGCCCTGGTGCGCAGCCGAGCACGGCGACTATGCGTGGGTCTTCGACAACCCGATCGACGACATCGCGCCGGTGCTCGACCAGCACGCACTCGTGGGTTTCGACGTCACGGATTTCCTCGATCACGACATCGTCCGGGCCCCGCTCACGATGTATCTCTTCCATCTGGTGAACCGCATGGTCGACGGCCGCCCCCTGGTCTGCTGGATGGACGAATTCGCCAAGCTGCTGAACGACCCTGCCTTTGCCAGGTTCGCGAAAAACGGCCTCGAGACCTGGCGCAAGAAGAACGCCAACATCGCCACCTTCACGCAGAGCACCAGTCACGTCCTGGGCTCCTCGATCGCCCGCGCCATCGTGGAGCAGACCCCGACCAAGATCCTGTTCCCGAACCCCGAGGCGGAGTACGCGGAATACACCCAGGGCTTCAATCTCACGGACCGGGAATTCGCCTTGATCAAGCAGGAACTCGAGCCAGGCTCCCGGCAGTTTCTGATCAAGCAGAACCATGTCAGCGTGGTCGCCCAGCTGGACCTCCAGGGCTTCGACGACGCCTTGCAAGTCATCTCCGGACGCACGGCCAATGTGCGCCTGATGCGCGAGGTCATCGAGCAGCACGGTCCGGAGCCAGCGCAATGGCTGCCACAGTTTCGAGCCGCGCTCTCCCGCGACCCCACCCACAGCCAGATCGCATCCACAGCGAAGGAGCACCACCATGCGTAGACAACTCATTGGCTTCATCCTCGCGGTCGCCGCGGCCGCGATGCCTTGGCAGGCCAGGGCCGGTATCCCGGTCATCGACATGGCCGCCGTTGCCAACCTGATCCAGCAGCTCGGCGCCTGGCAACAGCAACTTTCGGGCATGCAGCGCCAGTACGAGCAGTTGACTCAATCCAACGCTCAGCTCCAGCAGACCTACAGCGCCATGACCGGTGCGCGTGGCATGGAGCAGCTGCTACCCACCGCTGACATCGCTCGAAACTACCTGCCGTCCAGCTACGGCGAACTGATGAACACGGTCAACGCGACCTCGGGCGGGTACGCGGGCCTGTCGGGACAGATCCAGTCAATCATGCGTGCCAACAGCATCCTCTCGAGCTCGCAGATGAGCGCGCTCAGTCCGGAGATGCGGCAGGTCGTCGAACAAGGCCGCCAAGCCTCCGCCATGTTCGGCGCCATGAGCCAGGGGGCCTACCAGAACACCAGCCAGCGCTTCTCCGCGTTGCAACAGCTGGTCGATCGGATAGGGACCGCGAGAGATCCCAAGGCGATCCAGGATCTGCAGGCGCGAATACAAGCGGAGCAGAGCATGTTGACGAATGAGCAAACGAAATTGCAGGGGTTGTACGAGATGGCTCGGAGCGAGGAGCTGGCACAACAGCAACGGATCAGAGAACGGGCGATATCAGATGTCGGGACTATTCGATCAATTTCGACGGTGACTTACTGAGGTCTGCATCGAGGAGCAACGCATGCAAAAGACAACTTGGATCTACACAACTATCGCTGTATTGGCGATAGCTGCCGGGGGCGCCTACTTCTACTCACGCCAAGTCACGTCAGTGCAGATCACTGAACCGTCACTTCCCGTACAACCCTCTTCTGCGACCACCTCGCCGTCCCGGGATGAAGAGGAGATCAAGCGAAAGACCCTCGAAGGTATCGGAAGCGTCAAGCAACTGAAACCAGTACCGATTGCCCCGACGCCGTCGAGGTAGCTGGGCGGAGGCGATATGGGATTCTTCGAGCAGTTCTTCGCCTGGTTGAATGGTCAGCTTGCCGCATATGTGAGCACGAACACGGTCAAAGTGGCCGCAGCAATCGAGCCTGCTGCGGTGACGCTAGGCACTGTCTACGTCATGATGTGGGGCTTCTTGTGCCTGACCGGCCGCATCCAGGAACCGATCTGGGAAGGGACGAAGCGCATCCTCTTAGTCGCAGTCGTCCTCGGCTTAGGGCTGCGGCTGTGGAGCTACAACGAACTCGTCGTGGACACCTTTACGCGAGGGCCCGATCAGCTGGCCGCGGCGGTACTTGGATCGCCAACAACCATATCCGTTGTCGATCAGATCTGGATCGACGGGAATCTGACCGCCGAACAGCTTCTCAGCAAGGGCAGCCTGCTCAACAGCAATTTCGCCTTCTACATCGCTGGTTTCGTTGTGTACTTCATGGTCGGCCTGACTGTGGTGGTAACTGCCTTTTTACTCGCGCTTTCAAAGGTCGCGCTTTCCTTGATCCTGGCGTTGGGACCGATCTTCATCGTGCTCTTGTTCTTCGACGCGACCAAACGCTTCTTTGAGGCCTGGGTTGCGCAACTAGCAAACTACGCCTTGATAGCGCTTTTGGCCACAATGGCCGCAGCACTGTTGCTCAGCGTGCTGCGCTCCTACGCCTCCAATGCATCGGCGCTGGGGGGAGGCATCACCATCGCGGAGAGTGCGCGTGTGTGTATTGCCTCCGCACTGGTGTTTCTCGTGATGCGTCAGGTAATGGCGATTGCTTCCGGATTGGCCAGCGGCATCTCGCTGAGTTCATTCAATGCCGTGAGCACCCTGATGCGATGGGGCATGGGCGGCGCCCGTCGCTCCACCTACGAGTTCGGCCGCGGCGTACTCGACGGACTGCGCCGCGACCCTGGCAGTAAATGGGACTCACTGCGCCGGTTGGCCGGCAATCGCGTCGGCGCAGGCGTCTCCAACACATGGGATCGGATCGGCGGTTCCAGGCGTGGCGGCACGGTAGTGCCTCGGGAGCAGGTGATGCCGAATCCGAACACCCTGCGCTAGAGAAGTGGAGGACAAGATGAGGCTGGTCCCTCTGATTCTCTCGATCATCGCGCTGCTCTCGGCATGCGGAACACGGCCCCCGTTGCCGCCCGAGTGTGAAGGAGACTTGAGCCCGATCAACGCCCAGGCCGATGCATCCCTGCGAGGAGCGATTCATGAATCGCGCGCCAACCCTTGAGCGATACCTGCAAGAGGCCCAGAGCTGGGAGATCGATCGCGCACGTCGCGCTGCTCGATCCTCGAAGCTGGCGTGGACCGTCGCGGCCATTGCCTCCGCCATCGCATTGCTGGCCGTCGCCGCGGTTGCCGGTCTCATGCCCCTGAAGCAGCCGGTCCCCGTCGTCATTCGCGTCGACAGCAGCAGCGGCATCGTCGATGTGGTTCCAACCTACGAGGGCACCACGGACATCGAGCAAGTCGTGACCCGCAACCTTCTGTCGAACCATGTGATCGCCCGCGAGCGGTACTTCTACGGAACGGCCGAAGCCGATTACGAACTGGTCGCTGCACAGAACTCCCCGCGCCTGAACCAGGAATGGGCCGCGCTCTGGAACACCAACAACCCGCTCTCACCCCTCAATCTCTTCAAGGACGGAACGACCGTTCGCACGCAGATCCGCTCGGTGACCTTCCTCAAGCTCGAGAGCGGCCGGGACAAGCTCGCCCAGGTCCGCTTCAGTCGCTTCACCCGCCCGGGAGCCACGGGGGAAGAGCAGGCCAGCCACTGGGTATCGACCATCGAGTTCGCCTACACGCAGCCCTCCAAGGACGACAAGATCCGGTCACTCAATCCGCTGGGCTTTCGCGTCGTGGAGTACCGGCGCGAGCCGGAGGTGCCGACGGGCGTGCTTGCTGGCGGCAAGGGAGACACGCGATGAGCCGGGCCCTGACGACCCTCTTCGTCGGCGCCTTGGCGGCGATGACCGTCCTTTCGCCAAACGCCGAGGCTGGCACGGTGCCACCGGCGGGTACCGTCGATGCGCGAATTCGCGTCGTTGCCTACAACCCGGATGACGTGGTCGAGTTGCAAGGCTACGTGGGCTTCCAGATCCACATGCAGTGGGCCGAGGGAGAGGAGTTCGTGAACCTCGGGTCCGGCGACAACGGCGCCTTTGACGTTGGCGCCGAGCGCAATCATTTCTTCATCAAGCCGAAGGAGGCCCATGCGACGACGAACCTGACGATTCTCACCAATCGCCGTGCCTACCACTTCGACTATGTCGTCTCGGCGACCGCACCCACAGGCAAGGCGGCACGTCGCATGGTCTATTCCATTCGCTTCACCTATCCAGAAGACGACGCCCGGGCCGCGGCCGCCGAGCGCGAGCGGCTCTTGACAGAGGCTCGCATGAAAAATGCAGTCGCCGAGCGCCCGCGCAACAGCGACTACTGGTTCTGCGGCAGCAACACCCTGAAGCCGATGAGTGCCTACGACGACGGCGTGCAGACCCGGCTTCGCTTCCAGACGCGGTCCGAGTTCCCCGCCATGTTCGTCCAGAACGACGACGGCTCCGAATCTCTGCTCAATTTCAACATCGAGGACGACGAGGTCGTGATCCACCGGGTCGCTCGACGCTTCGTGCTCCGGCGCGGCAAGCTGGTCGGTTGCGTGGTGAACCAGTCGTTTGCCGGCGGCGGAGCGCGCAGCCGCTCGAACACCACCGTGCCTGGCGTAACGCGCACCACGACAGGAGCTGCGCAATGAGCTGGAAGGATCGCCTCCACCGCAAGCCGGATGACCTCGGCAACAGGGGTCGCCAGCCGCAAGACGAGCCACCGACCGTCGACCGGGAGACAGGCGAGATCCTGTCCGGCCACGGCGAGCACGAGGAGCTCGAAGAATCGTCGCCCGGGAATGCGCAGCCCCAAACGGTGCAGGGCGAGCGCGCCATCCCTTCAGTGAACCGTGAGCGCTCGATCCAGTCGCGCGTGAGCAGCAGCCTTGCGCTGGGCACCATCGTCCTTCTCGGGGCCGGCTTCCTGTTCTGGTACTACAACACCCAGTATTCCCGCACCAAGGACGCAGAGGAATCCACCCGAAAGGCAGCCGCAACTCGCGCGGCCGGCGAAATGAAGGTGCCGCCGCTCGGCCGTATCGATCCGCCGATCGCCCGCACGGCGACGGAGATCAGCACGCCGTCGTCGGCGTTGCCACCTCCGCCTCCGTCCGTGACCTCGAGCGGTGGCGGCCCGCCGTCCAAGACCCCCGAACAGCTGGCGCTCGAGCGTCAGCTCGGCGTCCCGGTCCTTCGCCGCGCGCAGACGACCTCCGCAGCTGGAGCGGCCAACACGTCCGCCCCTGGAGCCTTCGCCGCTGCGCCGCAGATGCCGGGAATCTCGCCAATGGCCACGGCACCGGGCATGGCCCCGGGAATGGCCCAGCTGCTCGGTTCCCTCCAGGCGCCGACAACCTCTCCATCTGGAGGCGGCGGAACCCTGGCGGCGATGCTGAAGCCGACCCCGACACCGGCCGTGACCGCGCAGTTGCTGCCGACCCGCCGCATGCTGCTCCCCAAGGGCGCGTTCATCGATTGCACGCTCGAGACCGCGATCGATTCCACCTACGAAGGCATGACGACCTGCATCGGCGCCAGCGACATCTATGGCGCCGACGGCAAGGTGGTGCTGCTGGAGCGCGGAACGAAGTTCGTCGGCGAGCAGCGCGGCGAGCCGCGTCAGGGACAGGGCCGTGTCTTCGTGGTGTGGAACGAGGCGCGCACGCCCACGGGCGTCGTCGTTCAGCTTGCGTCTCCAGGCACGGACGAGCTCGGACGCAACGGCCTGCCCGGCTTTGTCGATACCCACTTCTGGCAGCGCTTCGGCGCCGCGATCCTCTTGTCCGTGATCGACGGCACCATCCAGGCGATCGTCGCCAATCAGCAGAGCGGCACCAACGTCGGCAGTGGCGGCGGCGTGGTGCTCGGCCCGCAGGGCAGCCGCGACGTGATCGCCGAGGTGCTTCGCAACACCATGTCGATTCCGCCGACCGTGATCAAGAACCAGGGCGAGCGCATTCAGATCCTGGTTGCGCGCGATGTCGATTTCAGGGCCGTCTATGCACTCCGCAGCGATCCAGACCGCCCCTGACACGGTCCTTCCCGAGATCGCCACCCCCGCTTTCTCGGGGCGTGCGGGCCAGGGTGAGCCTGTCCACGACGAGCCGTCGTCACTGGCACTCTTCCTCGGACCGTTGGGCGCCCTCCTCGACAATGCGGACGTCACCGAGATCTGCATCAACCAACCCGGCAGCGCCTTCGTCGAGCGCCAGACCGGATGGACCCGCGAGCCGCTGCCCTTCGCGACCTTCGATTGGTGCATGTCGATCGCCAAGCTGGTGGCCAATTTCACGCGTCAGCGCATTTCGGCGAGCGAGCCGCTGCTGTCGGCCACTCTCCCCGGCGGCGAGCGCATCCAGATCGTGCTGCCGCCAGCAACCGAAGACCGCACCGTTTCGATCACGATCCGACGCCCGTCGAACGTGCTTTGGAGCCTGGAGGAGCTCGACGGGCTGGGCATGTTCGAGTCGACTCGAAGCGTCCCGGTTGCCCGTTGTCCCATGGCAACTGGCACGGGCCTCTCGCCGGATGATCACGAACTCATGCAACGACTGGGTGAGCGCCAGATCGTCCGTTTCCTGCGCCGCGCCGTGCAGCTGCGCAGGAACATCCTGCTGTCCGGTGCCACCGGATCCGGCAAGACGACACTGAGCAAGGCGCTGATCCTTGAGGTGTCGCCCGAGGAGCGCCTGGTCACAATCGAGGACGTCAAGGAGCTGTCGCTGCGCAATCAGCCGAATCACGTCCGGCTGTTCTATTCGCAGGGTGCCCAGGGGCAGGCGGCCATCACCCCGGGGCAACTCCTCGCGAGCGCCAAGCGGCAGCGCCCCGACCGCATCTTCGTTTCGGAACTGCGCACCGGCGATGAGGTGTACGACTACCTGGTGTCCGTCAACACCGGCCACCCGGGCTCGATCACGAGCGTGCATGCGGACAACGCCCAGATGGCCTTCGTGGCGCTCGCGCAGCTCATGAAGCGCAGCGAGGCGGGCCAGGGCATGAGCACCCGCGAGGGGGTCGAACTGGCGCAGCTGAGCATCGATGTGGTGGTGCAGTGCGCGCGCGACCGCCAGCGGCGCATGGTGACGGAGATCTGGCATGACCCTGGAACCAAGCTCAGAGGCCTTGCGTAGCCCGTTGAAAGTGACGGTCGCGCTGCTGTGCGCGGCGGTGGTCGGCCTGCACTTGGCCGGCTACTTCTTCCTGATGGCCGTGAAGCTGCCGCCCCATCAAGCCACGCCGCTGACCGCCTGGCACTACTGGCAGGGCTACGGCGAACGGCCCGACATTCGGCGCGCGCTGATCATGGCGCTCGCCGGGGGCCAGGGGCTTGCGTTCGGTGTGGTCGGCTTCGCGATGCTGCCGCGCCGCCGACCCCTGCATGGCGACGCACGGTTCGCGACGAAGCGGGAGATCGGGAGAGCCGGACTGCTCGGCGAGCACGGCATCATCCTCGGGCGCCTCGGCAACCGCTACCTGGTGTTGCCGGGCCAGCAGGGTGTCGAGCTCGAGGCGCCACCGCGCAGCGGCAAGGGCGTCGGCCTGGTGATCCCCAACCTCCTGAACTGGCCGGGTTCCACGATCGTCAGTGACATCAAGGGCGAGAACTTCATGCGCACGGCCGGCTACCGCGCAGCGCACGGCCAGGAGGTGCACCTGTTCGATCCGCTGTCAGAGCGCGAACGATCCGCGCGCTGGAATCCATTGGGCTACGTCTCCACCGTACCCTACCGCTGCATCGACGACCTGCAGCGCATCGGCACGATGCTCTTTCCGGACCCGCACGCAGGCGACCCGTTCTGGACCTCCTCCGCACGCTCGCTGTTTCTCGGGATCGCGCTCTACCTGTTCGAGACCGAGGGCGCGACCCGCACCCTGGGGGAGGTTTTGCGCCAGGGCATGGCGAGCGACGACGAAGGCTTCCAGAAGCACTGGAAGCGCGTGATCGATGCCTGCGAACGTGCCGGCTACCCGCTTTCCCAGGAAACGGTGCAAAGCTTGTACGACGTCATCGACCTGGCGCCGACGACGGCTTCGAGCATCCGCAAGACCTTCACGAGCCGGCTCGACCTCTGGCTCAACCCGATGATCGACGCGGCGACGTCTGCCAATGACTTCGACCTGCGCGAACTGCGCAAGCGCCCGATCTCGATCTACGTCCAGATCAACCCGGACAACATCGCGCGACTGCAGCCACTCCTGAACCTCTTCTTCCAGCAGGCGATCGGCCTGCAGACGCGCGAGCTCCCGGAAAACAACCCGGCGCTCAAACTCCAGCTGCTGCTCATGCTGGACGAGTTCCCGGCGCTCGGGCGCATTCCGGTGATCGCCGAGTCCACCGCCTTCCTGCCGGGCTACAACGTGCGCACCGTGATCATCGTGCAGTCCAACTCGCAGCTGATCGAGAAGTATGGGATCGAAGGGGCGAAATCGATCCGCAAGATGCTGGCCGCGCGGATCGTGTTCCCGCCGAAGGAGTTCGACGATGCTGAGGCGGTGTCGCGCGAACTTGGCACCTGCACGGTCCGGCAGAAGAACATCAGCCGCCCCATGTGGGGCGGCGCCGGCAAGTCGCCGACCGTGAGCATCAGCGAGCAGCCGCGGCGACTCCTGCTGCCGCAGGAGGTCAAGGAGCTGGGGACGAACCGGATGATCCTCTTCTACGAGGGCCTTCGCCCCGTGCTCGCGCACCGCGTCTACTATTTTCGCGACCGCTTCTTCGCCAAGCGGGAACGCCCGCCGCCCGAAGTGCCCCTGCTCGACATCGCGAGCGTCACGCGACTGCGGATGGCGCCAGGCCCCCGCCCCCCTCGCCCTGCCCACCCAGGCGCCCACGTCGCTGCCAAGGAGGTTCCCGACATGCAAGTCGATCCGACACGCCTCGAAGACCTGGACCTCGAGGATTTCTCCCTGGATTTCGACGATGTCGAGATCCCGAAGGGACCGATGACCGACGCCGAGATCAAGGCCGCAGCCGACAGCTTCATCTCGAAGCTGCTCGACTGACGACGGCCGCAGGAGACCCCCATGGCCCACGATCCGACTGATCCCACCCCTCCGGCAAACTCCAGCCACCACGTCGTCGGCGATCCGGACGGCGGGGCTGGCATGGTGGACGAGCAGCCCCCGCGGCCCGGCGCCGCATCGAACCGCGTCGTGCCGGACGCCGTGGTCCGGCGCTTCCTGCGCATCGACGACCGCTATTTCTTTCCCGATCGCACGCTGGCCTTCGTCGACCAGGGCACGCAGCTCAAGGTGCGCACGCACAACCTCGAGGTGATCCATAGCGTGGTGGCGATCATGCAGGCGCGAGGCTGGCAGGTGGTTCAGCTGAAGGGCACCGAGGCGTTCCGGCGCGCGGTGTGGCACGAAGCGAGCTTGCTGGGCATCGAGGTGCGGGGCTACGCGCCGACGGATCTCGAAAGCCAGCAGTTGCAGCGGGCCCGGGACCGCAGGCCGCCAGGGACAGACGGCGCAGAACGAGGCGGGGAACGAATCAACGAACGCGGCCCGACCGCGACCGAACGGTCCCCTTCCGGACTGCAAGCGCGCGAGATCCGCTCGGCGCCCGACTGGCTTCGCCCGCCGGTCACCGGCGAGCTGCTCGCCCACGCAGCGGCGCCTTACCACTTCGATCCGAGTGAGCGCATGTCGTACTACGCGCGCGTGCGGACCCCGGCCGGCGAACGCACGTTCTGGGGCGCGGACCTCGAACGCGCCTTGGCCGAATCCCGCTCGGGTGCAAAGGTCGGCGACCAGGTGAGCCTGCGGCAGCAGGGCGGCCGATCCGTGACGGTCCGGGTCGCGCGGCGCAATGAGGCCGGAGAGTTGGTCGGTGAGACAAGGAAGGTCGCGCAGCGCATGGGCTGGACCGTCGAGAAGACGGACTACGTCAGAGCCCTCGGCCGAAAGGCCGAGGTCGTGCGCCAGGGCCAGATGGCCACGAGCGCCGTGCTGGCCCAGTACCCGGACCTCGCGGGTGCCATGCTGGGCCTGAGACTGGCGCGGCAGTTTGCGCGCCGGCTGACGCAGCGCCCCGACGATCAGCAAAGGGTGGTCGAGGCGATCCGTCACAGCATCGCCGACGCCGTGGAGCGAGGCGAACGCATTGGCATGCCGCCACCGCGCACGCTGCATGCCCCGGTTCACGCGCGCGGCCGCACGCCCCCCCGCAGGGACGAACCCGAGCCCACGCGCGAATGAAGCGACGCAACCCTGTGGATGACCATGACCGACCACTTGTCACCTTCGCGCCGCCGACATGTCGCCAGCCGGCTGCTCGCTCTGGCAGCGGCCCTTGCGATCGGCAGCGGCCTGCCGCTGGCATCGGCGGAGCGGACGCCATCCCTGCAGATCGAGGCCTTCGCAGCATTCACACCGGGACAGGCGCTCCCCCTGGTGCTCGACACGATCAGGGGCGCGCGATCGTCGATCTTCGTGGCTGCCTACGCCTTCACGAGCCGACCGGTCGCTGTCGCACTGCGCGACGCCGCGCGCGCGGGCGTGAAGGTGGTCGTCATCGTGGACGCTGGCGAGGCGACCAAGGAATATTCGGCCGCGCGGTTTCTGGCCAACGAGCGTGTGCCCGTCCGCCTCAATGCGCGCTACGCACTCCAGCACAACAAGTTCATGGTGGTCGATGGCGCCACCGTGCAGACCGGAAGCTTCAACTACACCGCCTCGGCCGCCACGCGCAACGCCGAGAACGTGCTGGTGATTCGGAACGCGCCCGCTATCGCGGCGCAGTACACGACCGAATGGCAGCGTCTCTGGCACGAGGGCACGGACCTGCCCCCGGCCTACTGAACTGAACCTGGCATGCGCGTGGCGGTCCGATCATGCTGACCCGCAGCACATCGACCCGCGCGCACCCCCACAAGGCACGCTTTGTGGTCGCCGACGGCAGTCTGGAAGGCCTGAAGTGGCTCGCGCTCATCCTGATGGTGCTCGACCACGTCAACAAGTATCTGTGGGACCAGCGCCTCGTCTTCCTGTTTGACCTCGGCCGGATGGTCATGCCCTTGTTCGGCTTCGTGCTGATGTACAACCTCGCGCGCCCTGGCGCCTGGGCGGCGGGGGTGCACCGCAGAGTGATGTGGCGGCTGCTCGCCTTCGGCGCAGTGGCCACGCCTGCCTACGTGGCACTGGTCGGCGGGTGGCCGCTGAACATTCTCTGGACTCTACTCGCGGCAACCACCCTCGTCGGGCTGCTCGAGGGCGGGGGCCGGGCCCGGACGGCGTTGGCAATCGGCTTGTTCATCCTTGCGGGGGCGGTGGTCGAGTTCTGGTGGTTCGGATTGCTGAGCTGCCTCGGCGCCTGGGCCTTCTGCCGGCGGCCGACGGCGTTGCGGCTTGCTCTTTGGGCGGCCGCGATCGCATCGCTGGGGGTGGTGAACCGCAACCTCGCGGCGCTCGCCTGCCTGCCGCTCATCTGGGCGGCCGCGCAGGTGGCCCTTCCCGTGGGGCGCTACCGGTGGGTCTTCTATGCCTTCTACCCCGCCCACCTGAGCGTCATCTGGCTCGTTAAGCAGCTGGCCTGAGCCTCGCTGCCCGTCGGTCCGGCCCACGCCGGGCCGAAAGTGCGCCGAGACCCCCCGGGGTACGCCTCCGCGGCCTGCTATAACTCGCGTCGCCATGGAAAGCCCAATCATCCGATTCCGAATCGACCGCGCGATCGCGAAAGAAGCGTATCGGATGGCGGCCGAGCTCGGCATGGAATTGCCGGACGTGATGCGCATGATGCTGACCAAGGCGGTCCGCCTGCGCAGCTTCTCGATCGACCAGGACCAGGACGCCCCCTCTCGATCTGCGGCAAATCCGCCCGTGGAGGACTACGAAGCGCGCTACTGGGACCCGCTGAATGCCTCGCTGGACGCCGAGTTGGCGTTGGCCTTGCTGCACCGGACGATCGCCGATCTGACGACGTCGCTCGACGAAGGTCTGGCCCTGTCGGCTCCCGACGTCCGCCGACTCGACCGAATACGCGACGAACGCGACGCCGCCTGCAAGCTGCTCGCCGATTTCGACCCGATGAGCGCCACGGAGGTCGCACAGATTCTGGCGAGGTACGGTCCTCCTGCGCATCCCACCGCTTCGGGGGCCGCCGAATGACGCGAACCGACCGCCTTTCCGCATCCGAGCGCGACCGTCTCTACGAACAAAGGGTCCGGCCCGACCTGTTGGCGGGCATCGCCGCGTCCCCCCAGCCGGTCGCGATGCTCGTCGCCGGGCAACCTGGGGCCGGCGTGCCGGTGGCCGCAGCCCTGCTGCGGCGCGCGTTGCTCAAGACCGCAGGCCCGGCCATCCATCTCTCGATCGAGCGTCTGACGGCCTACCACCCGGCCAGCCGTGCAGACAGCGCCGTCGATTTCCCTGCCATCCAGCCCGACATCGTGCATTGGCTGGGTCGTGCCGTCGAGGACGCGAGAGCGCAGCGCTTGCACATGGTCATCGAGGACGAGCTGGAGGACGCGAGGTCGATTCCGAGGCTCGCGGCCGCGTTGCGCAAAGACGCGTACGCGGTGCAGGCCGTGTTCGTCAGCACCCATCCCGACCTGAGTCGCATCGCGTTGATGGCGCGCTACGACCGGTGGCGATCCCGCGGCTTGCCGACGCCTTTCATTTCAGCCGCGGCGCACGACGCGGCGCTCGCCAACGTCCGCCATGTGATGGGGCATCTGGAGGATCGCCGGGCCGTGGATGGCCTGCGCATCATCGATCCCCGGGGCGCCCAGTTCTACGAGAACCGATTGGCGCAAGGCGAATGGCTTCGCACCACGCGTGCCCAGGCGACGCTGGACGCAGAGCGCGATCGCACGCCGGCGCCGAGGGAACTCGTGCAGACCGCCATGCGGTGGGAGACCTTGGTGCGGCGCCTGGTCCAGGACCCCGAAGTGCCTCGCGACGTGGCGAGCGAGGTGCTGCGATGGCGCGATGAGGCAGTGGCGCGATGYGAAGCAGTTCCTGCGGCGGCCCAGATGCTGCAATGGGCGCGCGAGGGTGCCGCCTTCCGGGCCATGGAGCGCAACGAGTTCATGAAGGAATTTCCCCACCATGCACGGGCCGTGCAATCGCTGGGCCTGGCGATGCTCGAGTCTGAAAAATACCAGGACTACGAGGCGACGCGTCTGGTGCTTCACGCCCGCGAGAACATTGCCCAGCGCATTGAACGCGGCGACATGGCGCGGATCGCGGCGAAAGAGAAGCCGACCAACCCCCCTACGCGCTAGTGTCCTGTCCCGTTAATTCGACCGCACAGGCGGGTGAGCTTTTCGAGAATTGAATCGGCTGTCGCCGTCCAGGTGAAGGGCTTGCAGGTCTCGTTGTATTGGCTGACGAACGTGTTGATCTTGTTCGTCAGTTCCTTGACGCTTCTGAACGAGCCACGGCGGATGGCCTTGTCGGTGATGATCGCGAAGAATCGCTCGACCTGATTGAGCCAGCTTGAGTAGGTCGGCACGAAGTGCATGTGCC
>NZ_JBFUHO010000045.1:0-63085 GCF_056402355.1 Variovorax sp. P4_B11 | reverse complement strand
CTACTGGAACGACCCGGATGGCCACTTCCTCGAGATCCTCACCCGACCCTACGGCAGCGGCGGCTGAGCCGGGCGCCGCCGAAGCAGACGCGTCCTCCTGTGACGTGCTCGTTGTCGGCGCCGGGCCGTCCGGTATCACCTGCGACGACGCGTCAGCAAGCTCGATGCCGTCGTGCACAGCAAGGCGACGGCCGGCCAACTCAAGCCCATGGACCATGACCGATTGTCGTATCTGGCCGGTGGCCTGAAGTGGCGGCTGTGGCATGGTCGGCCCGCACAGGACAGGCGTCTCCACGAGGCGATGCTACATGTCTTGGGAAGACCGTGGTGACACGCAGGGCGGGGTAGTCGTACCTATTGTGCAAATCGGTGCGCTTTGGGTCGAAAAGTCGTTCTGCGACAAGGACTTACGAAATCCGGTTCTCCGCGCGCGAGCCACATTTATAAGTCGTTGATTTCAACGGAAATTTTCGGCGCCACCGTGTCATTCCGCACCGAAGGTACGACAACCCCAGCGACAGGAGAGGTTTGCCATTCGTGGACGACGCCGCGCACCTGGTCCTCGACCTGCCGGCGGGCAAGCAGGCGATTCACTCCGGCACCGAGGAGTTGGTCATAAGGCGTCTCGACATGGCGGATGTGCGCCACGACAGCGAGGAGCACCGCCTTTTCGTCGAGGTCCCTGGCGGCTGCCGAGCGCCCGACCCGACCGCTGTACTTGAGGCAGGCGTGCTCCGCGATGGCGCGCTCGGCTCCGGCAGGACAGCTTGGGTAGCACTCACGCACGCGCTGCGCAAAGCGCTCCACATAGGTCTGGTCCTGGTCTGCGCGCCGCTGGGCCTCGCGGTTGCGCCGCCGTGCCCGCGCATCGTCATCGGCCATGCATTCCGCCTCCGCCCGGGCGAGACCCGCTTCCTCGACCAGGACACCTTGCCGTTCGTAGTGGCGGCGGGCGTGGCTCCATCGGAGGACCACGGCGGACAGCGTCGAGTACTTTCGCGCCCGGCGCGTCAGTGCGGCGACGCCGGGTGGCAGGAAGACAAGATGCTCCAGGTCGGCACAGGACAGGCAAAGCGCACCGCGTTCGCCGGCCAGGCAGATCCACGCGTGGCGACCCAGCTTTTGACCGCAATCGTCGCAGGTCGACTCGCCGGTGGAAATGAAGACCTTCAGTTCCTGCGATTCAGGCATGGTCGGCACCAGTGGTGGCAAGGACGAGGCGCCAAGGTACTGCGCACGAACTCGCACGGCAATAGCCGACATGGCCGTGGGTGCCCGACCTTTTGGTCGATGTGCGAGGCAGAACCGACGGGCCTTTGGATCCCAGCTCGTGGCTGCTCGACAGGGGCCGTGCCATGCAGCCCCGGGTTGACATGTATTTAAACGTTGGGTTAAATAAGGCATGGATAGACTCAGCACCACCTTCGCCGCCCTGGCCGACCCGACACGACGCGCGATCCTCGCGCGACTGGCGCAGGGCCCGGTGCATGTGGGCGCGCTGGTCGAGCCGTTTCCGATTTCCGGGCCGGCGATCTCGCGCCACTTGCGCGTGCTCCAACAAGCCGGTCTGATCGAGCGCGAGACCAGCGCGCAATGGCGGATCTGCCGCCTGCACGGACCCGGCCTGCGTGCCGCGCACGACTGGTTCGAGCCGTACCGTACGTTCTGGGAGCAGAGCCTGGACCGCCTGGCCGAGTTGCTCGAGTCACCTCCTGCGCCTGGCGACACGGCAAGCCGCAAGCGCCGTGCCGCCATCCCTGTCAAGTCCCCTCGCCGCCGAAGGAGCCGCCCATCATGAATGCACCGCAGGACTTCACACTGGACCTCACTCGTTTCATCCGTGCCCCGCGCGAGAAGGTGTTCGATGCCTTCATCGACGAGGCCGTGCTGGCGCGCTGGCACTGCCCGCGCGGCATGTCCGTGGCCAGCGCGACTGTCGACGCCCGCGTCGACGGCGCCTGGCGCATCGACATGCGCACGCGCGAGAACGCCAGCCACTCGGTAGGTGGACGCTACCGCGAGATCAAGCGCGCCGAACGCCTGGTCTACACCTGGGTCTGGGAGGAAAGCATGGAGGGCATGGGTGGCTTGCAGACGCTGATTGAGATCGACTTCGTGGCGCGGGATGAAGGCACGGAGATCCGCATGCGCCACATCGGCTTCCCCTCGGAGGCTGCCCGCAACGGCCACAACCAGGGCTGGAACTCGGTCTTCAACCGCCTCACCGACCTGCTCGACGCGCGCGGCAGCGCCGCCACACTCACGCTGCTGGGCGATACAGCCAGCAGTTATGTGCGCAGCGCGCGCATTGGCCTGGCCGAGAAGGGCCTGGCCTACTCGCTGCAACGTGCGGCACCGAACAGCCCTGAGGTCGACGCGATCCATCCGTTCGGCAAGATCCCGGCGTTTCGCGATGGCACGACCGAGATTTGGGAGACCAGCGCGATCCTGCGCTACATCGACGAGGGATTCGACGGTCCATCCCTGAACCCCGGCATGCTGGTGGACCGGACGCGCACCGAACAATGGGTGAGTGCGGTCGGCGCCTACATGTACGACACCATGGTGCGGCGCTACGTGCTGCAGTACATCTTTTCGCGCGGCGAGGGCAGTAGTCCCGACCGGGCTGTGATCGACAAGGCAGTGACAGAGATGGTCCGTCCGCTCGATGCGCTGGAGCGCTGCTACCATGGCCGCGACTTCATCGGCGGCGCCTCGCCTTCGTATGCGGACATCCTCGTCACACCGATCCTGGACTACCTCGGTCGCTTCCCCGAGGGTGCTCAGTTGCTGTCGGACCGACCGAACATCCGGCGCGCATTGGGCGTGATGCGGGCACGCCCCAGCTTTGCCGCTGCCACCGCCCCGCATGATGCAACCCCTGCCGCTGCAACGCGGTGAAAGGAGAATCGAGATGAGCTATCTGCCTGGAAAATTCGTCTGGTTCGAGCATGTTTCCAACGATCCTGCGAAGGCGCGAACCTTCTACGAGCCGCTGTTCGGCTGGCATGTCGAGAACATGCCCATGGGCGAGATGCAATACGCGATGATCATGAACGGCGCCGACGGCATTGGTGGCTTCATGCAGGCCGACGGCGGTGCGCGCTGGGTCTCCTATGTCTCGGTGCCGGACGTGGACAAGGCCTACGCGGCTGCGCTCGCCGCCGGTGCCAAGAGCGAGTCGCCACCTACGGACTACGGCCCGGTAGGGCGCGGCGCGGCCGTGGTCGACCCGACCGGCGCGCGCATCTCGTTGTGGAAGAGCGCGCAAGAAGACCGTCCCGACCAAGACGCGCCCGTGGGCGGCTGGGTCTGGAACGAGCTAGCCACTTCGGACCCTCAGGCGGCGCTGAAGTTCTACACCGGACTCATCGGCTACACGCAGGACGCGATGCCCATGGATCCCGGGGGCACCTACTACCTGCTGAAGACAGAGGGCGACAAGGGTCGCGGCGGCGTCATGCAGTCGTCCGACCCGAAGATGCCTTCGCAGTGGGTGCCCTATGTGAACACGACCGACTGCGACAGCACGCTCGCCAGGGCCGGCCAGTTGGGTGCGACAGTCTGCATGACGGCTACCGACATCCCGGACGTCGGCCGCATCGGCATGCTGCGCGACCCGCAGGGGGCGTTGATTGCGGTGATCAAGCCGATGCCACGGAGTTGAGGCGTCTTGACGAAGTGCGACTGAAACCAACATCGGACTCTTCGAGGGAAAGACAAGACTGGCACGTCGGCGTGAAGGCTGCGTCGTCGCAGTCTCGGCGCCGTCCCTCGCACAGTGCTCTCCACCGCTGGCCACGCGCGGCCGCCGGCGTCCCGCATGGGGGTGGGCGGCTATGCCAGCGCAAGCGCCTGGTGATCAACGAAGGCCACGGAACCGGGTCAACTCCAAGTCCATGCTGGACTTCAGGATGCGCTCCGTCATCAGGGTTCTGTCGCGGTAACGGCGCGGAGCCCAGTGGAGCCAGACTATCGCCTGCCGCTCAAAAGGCCAGCGAGTAGAACTTCGATGCTGCGGGCGTGACTTGGCCTTCAGCGCAATCGAGCTGGCCCTTCTTGATCATGTGCATCAACTCAATGCCGGCAATGAGAAGGTTTTGTCGCGTTAAGCCGGTCGAGGCGGGGAGCTGTCAGGATTTTTGTGTTCGAGGCGGTTGGTGAATTTGCGCTCGACTGATTTCTCTGATGTCTTCAGGCCCCTGCCAGGCCACCGGGGCAGCGCAGCTGCCCCTTCTTGACCATGTGCATGGTCTCGATGCCGGCGATCAGCCGGGCAGCACCGTCAAAGGACTTGAATCCCATCATCGGTCGGATTCTCCGCTTGATGCTTCGATGGTCCTGCTTCACAAGATTGTTCAAGTACTTGGACTGTCGCAGTTCGATGACGCCGCCGCGATCGGCGAGCAGACCTCGCACTGCAGCGGTGTTGGCACCACTCTTGTCGATGGTGATTTTCTCCGGCACTTCGTGCTGGGCGATTGCGCGCTCGAAGAACCGGCGCGCTGCCGCCGTGTCACGGCACGCGGTCAGCAGGAAGTCAACCGTCTGGCCCAGCCGATCGACGGCTCGGTACAGATACTTCCACTGGCCGCCCACGAGCAGGTAGGTTTCGTCGACGCGCCATGAACGCCCCACCGGGTGCTTGCGTCGACGAAACACCTTGGCCAACACGGGCAACATCTTCAGTGACCAGCGGTGGACGGTGGCGTGGTCGACCAGCACACCGCGCTCGGCCATCATCTCTTCCAGGTTGCGCAGGCTCAAAGGGTAGGCCGCGTACCAGCGAACGCACACCAGCATGATCTCCAGCGGGAAATGCAGCCGCTTGAGCACCCCTCGCAGGGTTGAGTTCGCAAGTTGGACGTGCAGCGGTACCATGGGCTCGATTGTGGCCGACCGGCTTATCGCGACAGAACCCGATCAACACTCCACGCGACCTGGGGTGGACGTTCTTTGACACAACCTGGCCGGTGACCCTGGCCGAGTTAGCTAGGCTCTCCGGCAAATTGCCAAACACGGGCGCATCCGCTACAACGGCTCGCGGCGGCGTACTGCCAGCAAACAACCCGGTCATGGAGGCTCATATGCCGCTGTTCCTTATCGAGCGCAATTTTGCGGAAAAGCTCGAGCTAAACCACGCCGGCGTGTCGGCCATTTCGAAGATCAACGGCGAGGAAGGCGTGAACTGGCTGTTCTCGTTCCTGAGTGCCGACAAGCGAAAGTCCTACTGCCTCTACGAGGCGGCCAACCCAGAGGCCATCCGGGAGGCCGCACGACGTGCGGACGTGCCGGCCGACGTGATCATCGAGGTGTCGCAGTTCCGCCCGGAGTTGATGCTCGCGGCGGGCGCCTGAGCTTCGGATAGCGGCGTCGGCGGCGCGATGGTCAGAACTAACTATTTCGCCACGATGGAGTGATGCGTACAACTTCACGGTGGATTCGTGTTCAACCGGACGCACCACTCTTGGAGATACGCCATGCTGACCCCTGACGCCATTGCCGAGTTTTCCTCTACCTTGCGCGGCCACCTGATTCAGGCCGGCGACGCCGAATACGACGAAGCGCGCCGCGTCTACAACGCCATGATCGACCGCAACCCGCGGTTCATCGTGCGCTGCCGCGACGTCGCGGATGTGATCTGCAGCGTCAATTTCGCGCGCAACCATTCGCTGCTGCTGGCGGTGCGCGGTGGCGCGCACAACGGCGGCGGACTGGGCACATGCGACGACGGATTGGTTATCGACCTGTCGGGTCTCAATGGAATCCGCGTCGATCCCGAGGCGCGGACCGTGCGGGTCGAAGGCGGATGCACCTGGGGCGATGTCGACCATGCGACGCACGCCTTCGGCATGGCGACGCCCAGCGGCATCATCAGCACCACCGGCGTCGGCGGCCTCACCTTGGGCGGCGGCATCGGCCATCTGTCGCGCAAGTGCGGACTCTCGGTCGACAACCTGCTGGAAGCCGACGTCGTGCTGGCCGACGGCTCGCTGGTCACCGCCAGCGCCGACAAGAACCCCGACCTTTATTGGGCACTGCGCGGCGGCGGCGGCAACTTCGGCGTCGTCACGTCGTTCCTGTTCCGCTTGCATCCGGTGTCGATGGTGGTCGCTGGCCCGACCTTCTGGCCGTTGGAGAAGGCAGGCGAAGTGATGCGCTGGTACCGCGACTTCATCGTCACGGCGCCGGAAGACCTGAACGGCTTCTTCGCCTTCCTGACGGTGCCCCCGGTGGCGCCGTTTCCGGAAGCCTTGCGGGGCATGAAGGTGTGCGGCGTGGTCTGGTGCTACACCGGCGCGGTGGAGGCGGCCGACGCGGTCTTCAAGCCCGTGCGCGAGTTCGGCACGCCGCTGATGCACGGCGTGCAGCCGATGCCGTTTCCGGCGCTGCAGGCTGCGTTCGACGGGCTCTATCCCCCGGGCCACCATTGGTACTGGCGCGCCGACTTCGTCAATGAGCTTTCGGATGCCGCCATTGCCGAGCACCAGCGCTTCGCGGCGCAACTGCCGACGGGCCAGTCCACGATGCATCTCTATCCGATCGACGGCGCGGCGCATCGGCCCAAGGCCGCCGACACGCCCTTCGCTTACCGCGACGCCTCGTGGGCGGAGGTGATCGTCGGCGTGAGCCCCGATCCGCAGGACGGCGCCGAGATCACCGCCTGGACCAAGAACTACTGGGATGCATTGCATCCGTATTCGGCCGGCGGCGCCTACGTGAACATGATGATGGACGAAGGCGACGAGCGCATCCGCGCCGCCTATCGCGGCAACTACCAGCGCCTGGCGCAAATCAAGCGGCAGTACGACCCGGACAACCTGTTCCGGGTGAACCAGAACATCCGGCCGCAATAAGCGGCAGCATCGCGCCTACTCCCTCAGCAGGCCCTCGCGGCTGGCGAACGCGGCGGCCTCGGTGCGGTTGGAGGTGTAGGTCTTCTCGAGGATGCTGCGCACATGGTTGGCGACGGTATTGGGGCTGATCTCGAGCACCTGGCCTATCTCGCGGTTGTTGCGGCCCATCGCCATCAACCGGAGCACGCCGACTTCGCGTTCCGTCAGGCCGCAGGGAAAGGCAGGGGGTGGCGCGGCAATGGTGTTGGCCAGCGCCATGATGCGCGGCACCAGGGCGTTCATGCCCAGCGCGGTGGCTTCGGCCAGTGCCTCGGCGAGCAGCGTACGGGCGCGGTCCATGTCGCCGGCCAGCGCGCGCCGCTGCAGCATCACCGCATAGGCGTACCGGCTGTGCGCGAGCCAGACGCGCGAGCCGGTTTTGAGGTCCATCGCCAGTGCAGCCTCGAAGTGGCGCTGCGCGACCAGCCACTGGCGCATGACGGTGGCCAGGCTGCCCAGCACCCGGTCGGCAGAGCCGAGGCACGGCCCGCCCGAGTCGGCCACCAGATTGGCGCCACCATGGTCTTTCAGCAGCGGATACAGCAGCGCCGCGCGCTTGGCATCGCCTAGATAGACGCACACCTCGGCGGCGAACATCATGACCGTCATCGTGCTGGCGTCGGTCGGCGCGGTCGAGGCGCGCTGCCATGGCAGGCTTTCGAACTGCGCCGCGCATTCGGCACGCATGTCGAGCTCGGCATAGAGCAGGGTCAGGCCGGGCACCCAGGTCTGCGACGTCGGCGTCGTGCGCACGAAGTGCTGCAGCAGAGGCAGCGTCTCGCGCAGCCGGCCCTGCTCGCGCCGCAGGCAGAACATCTGTGTTCCATAGACGCCGACCGCCAGATCTTCGGCCACGCGACGGCCGATCACCAGTGCCTTGTTGGCCCACGCTTCGGCATCGGCAAAGCGTCCTTCGTTGATGGCGACCACGCCCTCGACGAAGTTGCAGATCGCCTGGTCGTGCAGCGAACCCTTCTCCTGTGCCATTCGCAAGCCTTGCGCCTTCACGCGCGCGAGCGCGGGCACGTCGCCGGCGCGGACCAGATTCATCATGAAATACGGCAGCAGCTGCAGCATGAAGCGGGGCAGCTTCATACGGTCCGCAATGCCCCAGGCCTCTTCGGCGACCGACAACTGTTCGTGCAGTTGGTCCGGCCAGTAAACCGCCGAGGCGATCGTGGTCAAGGCCAGGCAAAGGCCACGGCTGTCACCGATCCGGCGCGCCAGGGCGACGGCGCGCCGATGCGCCTCCCTGGCGTCGTCGGCGCGATTGCAGTAGATATAGGCGCGGCACAGGTGCGCGAGCAACTCGACCCGCAACGGGTCATCGGCCTGGTGCAGCGCGATCGCTTCCAGCAACAGGGCCACCGACACCTCACCGGATCGCGCGGCGGCCACGTTGCTGGCTTCGAAGCCGACCGCGGCGCGGGCGAACAGCAAGGCAAGGCCCTGGTCGCGCGCCAGCTCGGCCGCCTCCTGGTTGGCCGCCCGCGCCAATTCGCCAGCGCCGACCAGCCACTCGACTTCTCCCAGGTCGAGCAGCAATTCGCAGCGCTGGGCCAGGTCCTTCGAGAAGTGCTGCTTCTGCAGCTGAAGCGCCAGCCGGTACAGGCGGACCGACTCCTCGAAAGCCAGCAACTTCGCGGCGTGCTCTGCCGAACGCCGTGCGTAAGCCAGTGCCTTGACGACGGCGCCGGGTCCGGCCTCACTGAAGTGGTAGGCCAGTTGCGGGAGCACGATCGGGTCGTCGGCGCCCGATCGCTCTTCCAGTATTTCACCGATGCGCAGGTGCAGCCGGGCGCGGCGAAGTCCCAGCATCTCGTCGTAGATGCATTCGCGAATCAAGGCATGAGAGAACCTGAACTGCTGCGATTGCGGCACCGGCTCGATCAGGTGCACCGCCATGGCTTCCTCCAGCGCAACCAGCACGTCGTCCTCGGACTTGTCGGTGTCGAGTTGCGCGAGCAGGTCGAGCCCGAAGACCCGCCCGATGCAGGACGCGATGGAGAGCAGCCTTCCGGCCGATGTGCTCAGTCGGTTGAGGCGCTTGCCGATCACTTCGCGCACGCCGGTGGGGACCTTCTGCAGCAGCCGCCAATCGTCGTCGGCCGTGCCCGGGGCGCTCGGCACGCGCGTCTCCGTCATGAAGCGCATCGTCTCCTCGAGAAAGAGCGGATGGCCTTCGGTGCGCAGGTGGATCGCGTCGACCAGCCTGGCGCTCGCGGAGCCGCCGCTCGCCGCGGCGATGAACTCCGCTGTTTCGCGCTCGCTCAGGCCGGCGAGTTCGATCCGGCGAAATGCGGACGATCGCCCGAGTTCCGCCAGCGTCTCGAACAGCGGATGCTGGCGCGACAGCTCCGCATCGCGATAGGTGCCGACCAGCAGCAGGGCACTGTCCTCGAACTCGGCGACGAGGAACGCCAACAGCCGCAACGAGGTGGCATCGGCCCAGTGCAGGTCCTCGAAGATCAGCACCTGCGGCAGCCGCCGCGCGGCGCGCCGCCAGAAGCCTGCGACCGCATCGAACAGCTTGAAACGCGACTGCGCGTTGTCGAGCGCTTCGACGCCCGGTTGCTGCGACGCGAAGGCCTCGCTCACTTCCGGAACGATGCTTGCGATGTCGGCCAGTCCATTGCCCAGCGTTTCTTGCGGATGGGGGTCGCCTGCGCTTTGCAGGTAGCTGCGAATCAACTGGCGCCAGGGCCAATAGGGTGGGGCGCCGGGCTCTTCGAGGCAGCGACCCCACAATACGGGAACGCCGGCCTGTTCGGCGTGCGCGGCCATCTCCTGCGCCAGCCGCGTCTTGCCCATGCCGCCCGAGCCCGACAGCAGCACGACCTGCCCGTGGCCATTTCGAGCGCTGTCGAGCGCCCTGGTGAGTTGCAGCATCTCCTGCCGCCGCCCGACGAAAAGGCTCGAGGAACGCTTGGACAGGCGCGGCGCCGGCGCGGCGGCGGGTGTGGCTTCGATGCCGAGGTCGATCGAAAACGCATGGATCGGCGTTGCGATGTTCTTGAGTTGCTGTTCGCCCCGGTCGGTGAAGGTGGCGGTGACACGGCCCCGGACCACGCCGCGGACTGCGTCCGACACGGTGACGCCACCCGGATCAGCGAGCGCCTGAAGCCGCGCCGCGACGTTGACGCCGTCGCCGTACACGGTGCCGTCGTCCTTCTCGGCGACATCGCCGAGGTTCACGCCGATGCGAAAGCGCAAGCGCTGCGCTTCGGCAACGCCCTCGTGCGCACGGGCCAGGCCCCGCTGAATCGCCAGCGCAGCATCGACCGCGCCGGCGGCGGTCTCGAAGACCGCGAGCACCGAGTCGCCCGCCATGTCGATGACACGGCCGTGCTGAGCCTCGATGTGTTGCCGGAACACGATGCGCGCTGCATCGAGGGCTGCGACGGTAGCGCCTTCGTCCAGCGCCATCAGGCGCGAGAACCCGGCGGCGTCCGCGGCAAGGATCGCCGTCAGCCTGTGTTTGACGGATGGGTCTGTCAACGGCAGCGATTCCAGTCGTGAACCTGAGATCCAATTGAGCAGTATCAGTGTCGTCGCCGGCATGGTCAAACGACCGAGAAGCCCAGCGAGGCACCCCGCGCGCAGGCACGCGGTCGAAGGCAGCTTGAGGCTCGCCGAACGGTTTCTGGTTGCTGGCGCCTCGCGCCATGACCCTGGGCCCGCTGACCTGGAGGGCTTTATTGTGCTTTATGGATTCCATATAATTATTCAAAATCCATAAACAAGCATAAATTCATGAGCATCTATCGCCGCACCGAACTGGCCCAGGCCATGACAAAGCAGCTGCTCCACCCCGGCGTGCTCGACGAGGGGCTGCGCTCCGGCCTGTTCCTGTCCGGCCTGCGTCGGATCGGCAAGACGACCTTCCTGCTCAACGACCTCATTCCGGCGCTGGAGGAGGCTGGCGCGCTGGTGATCTACGTCGACCTCTGGACGGATGCCCAGATCAACCCCGCTACGCTCGTCCATGCGGCCATCCGCAAGACCCTGGCGGATCTCCAGTCGCCGGCGTCCTCTGTCCTGGAGAGGCTCAAGCGCGTCGGCGGCGTCGACGTGGGCGCCCTTGGTTTCAAGTTCGGCTTCAAGCTGGACGCCATCGGCGCGAAGGGCGGCCCCACGCTCGCCCAAGCCCTGACGGAGGTCGTTGACCAGGCCAAGACCGACGTTGTCCTGATCGTCGACGAGGTGCAGCACGCGATCACCTCGGAGGATGGGAACCAGATGCTGCTGGCTCTGAAGGCCGCGCGCGACGCTATCAATCCGCGCCCCGGCACGCCGGGCCACTTCCTCTTCATCGGCACAGGCTCGCATCGCGCACTCGTGAACGAGCTGACGGCGCGCCGGAATCAGGCGTTCGTCGGGGCGACCTCCGTCGCCTATCCCGTGCTGGAAGGCGACTACGTGGAGCACCTGATGGGGCGCTTGCGGCAGGAGGGTGCGACCGCGATGCCTACTTTGGCGGTGGCGATCGAGGCATTCAAGGCGCTCGGCAATCGGCCCGAGGAGATCCGCAAGGCGCTTCGGAACCTGCTCCACTCGCTTCCTCCCGGCGGAGATCCTGACCTGTTCCTGCCCGTCATTGCGGCAACGCTGCGCACGGCCGCGGCCGATTTAGAGCTTGCGAAGGTCGAGCAAATGGGCGGTCTCGCGACGGCAATCTTCGATCGGATTGCCTCAACCGACGGCGATGCGCGCGGGATTTTCTCGGCCGAGGCTGCGGCCGACTACTCGAAGGCCGTGGGGCGCGAGGTTCGCGTCGAAGAGGCGCAGCCAGTCGTGAACGAGCTGCTTGCGGCAAATCTGATCATGCGCAAGGCCCACGGTATCTATTGCGTCACCGATCCTTTCGTGCAGACCATCTGGCGTGAAAAGAAGGCCATCGAGGGCGACATCTGAGAGCAGGTGCAGCCAAGCGGCCCGAGGCCGTGCGGCTGCATCGGATCGTGGACGAGTTCCTGCGAATCGTGCCCATCCTGCCCTGGGACGCCAAGGCGGGGCGTTGCGGCTTCGGAATTTGGAACCGCCCCGAAACCGGCTTATCGTCTTGCCCGTAGCGGCATCCGCTCGATCGAGGCCTTGAAGTCCGCGGCCAAGAGCGACAACTCGCTTCTGTCGCCCACTTACAATGCTGCGCTGCACCATGTGTCCATGGCGACATCCGATTCCCGGCCTTGGCCTCATCAGCAAGTTCGGGCCTTGACAACCGGCGATCGGGGCTGCAGCCGCCCGATCGGCCGATTTGGAGCAATCAATGAACCGCCCGCAACCCCCATCGTCCGACGGTGTCAAGCCCTCGCTGTTGCGCCGCATTCCACTGGCATTCGGCGCCTTGTTCGACTTGTTGGTGAATGCAGATCTGGCAGCGCGGTATGCCGCGCTGCGCGATGGCGCTGTACCGCCTCCGACTCCGACTACGGCTGCACCGGCGCCCGGACCGTCGGTGCTGAAGGAACCTAGCCCCGACGCCGCGCTGCAACTGCTCGCGCTGCTGCAGCGTGACGCGCGGTTGATCGATTTTGTCGGCGAGGATCTGAGCGGCTATGCCGACGCCCAGATCGGCGCGGCGGCACGCCTAGTGCACGAAGGCTGCGCCAAGGTGCTGCGCGAGCATTTCAGCCTCGTGCCGGTGCGCGACGAGGCCGAAGGCAGCCGCGTCACGTTGCAGGCGGGCTTCGACGCCGCGGCGGTCCGCGTGACTGGCAACGTGGTCGGTCAACCGCCCTTTGCCGGCAGCCTGAGGCATCGCGGCTGGCGCGTCACCGAGGTGCGCTTGCCCAAGCTGGCCGAGCAACACGACGCGCGCGTGGTGGCGCCGGCGGAGGTTGAGCTGTGAGCGGGCCGCGCTTTGCGATCGGCGTCGACCTCGGCACCACGCACAGTGCGCTGGCCTACGTCGACATCGCCGGCAGCGACGGCGACGCCACCGTTCACGGCACGCTGCCGATTCCGCAGCTCACCGCGCCCGGCGCGGTCGAATCGATGCCGCTGCTGCCGTCGTTCCTGTACCTGCCGCATGCCGACGAAATGGCGGCCGGTGACCTGGTGTTGCCCTGGCCGGCCGAGGGCCAGCATGTCGTCGGCGAGCTGGCGCGCAGCCGCGGCGCGACGACGCCGATCCGGCTGGTGTCGAGCGCCAAGAGCTGGCTTTGCCACCCTGGCGTCGACCGGCGCGCCTCGATCCTGCCGCACGACGCGCCGCCCGAGGTGGCTCGGGTGTCGCCGCTCGACGCCTCGACGCATTACCTGGAACATGTGCGCAGCGCCTGGGACCACGCGCACCCCGAGGCGCCGTTCGCCGAGCAGGATGTGACGGTGACGATCCCGGCGTCGTTCGACCCCGCCGCGCGCGAGTTGACGGTCGAAGCCGCCAAGACCGCGGGCTGCAGTTCGCTGACGCTGCTGGAAGAGCCGCAATCCGCGCTGTACAGCTGGATCGAGGCCAGCGGCGGTGGCTGGCGCAAGCAGGTGCAGCCGGGCGACATCATCCTGGTGATCGACGTCGGCGGCGGCACCAGCGACTTCTCGCTGATCGCCGTGCTCGAACGCGACGGCAACCTCGAGTTGCACCGTGTCGCAGTCGGCGAGCACATCCTGCTCGGCGGCGACAACATGGACCTGGCGCTGGCGCACGGCGTCGCCCGCAAGCTGGCCGCTGCCGGCACCACGCTCGATGCGTGGCAGCTGCGCGCGCTGACCTACGCCTGCCGCAGTGCGAAGGAAAGGTTGCTCGGCGATACCGGGCCGGCCGACACCAGCGCACAACCCATCGTCGTGCCCAGCCGCGGCAGCAAGTTGATCGGCGGCTCGATCCGTACCGAGCTGACGGCCGACGAGGTGGGCACGACGATCGTCGACGGCTTCTTCCCGCAGGTCGAGGCCTCGGCACGGCCGATGAGTCGGGTGCGCGCCGGCCTGGCGCAGCTCGGTCTTCCGTATGCGCAGGATGCGGCCGTCACGCGCCACTTGGCGGCGTTCCTCGGGCGGCAGGTCGGCGCGGTGGCCAAACTCGAGGGCTTCGACGACCGCGTCGGCAGCCGCTCGGAAGGCGCCAGCTTCCTGCATCCAACCGCGGTGCTGTTCAACGGCGGCGTCTTCAAGTCGGCGCTGCTGGCCGATCGCACGCTGGCGACCGTCAACGGGTGGCTCGCGGCCGAGGGTGCCGCGCCGGCACGGCTCCTGGCCGGCGCCGACCTCGACCTGGCGGTGGCGCGCGGCGCCGCCTACTACGGCTATGTGCGGCACGGCCGCGGCGTGCGCATCCGCGGAGGCACCGCGTTCGCGTACTACGTCGGGGTCGAATCGTCGATGCCTGCGGTGCCCGGCATCGAGCCGCCGGTGGAGGCGCTGTGCGTGGCGCCGTTCGGCATGGAAGAAGGCACCGAAGCCGAACTACCGGCGCTCGAGCTCGGACTGGTGGTCGGTGAGCCGGTGCACTTCCGCTTCTACGCCTCATCGGTGCGGCGCCAGGACAGCGTCGGCACGCTGCTCGACGCCTGGGCACCCGACGAACTGCAGGAACTCGCCCCCATCTCGGCCACGCTGCCGCCCGAAGGCCGCAGCCCCGGCGAGGTGGTGCCGGTGCGGCTGCACGCCCGCGTGACGGAAGCCGGCACGCTCGAACTCGAAGCGGTGCCGCGCAGCGGCGGCGAGCGCTGGAAGATTGAATTCGATGTGCGCGGCGAGCGCCAGCAGGACGCGTAGCGGTCCCAAGCCGGGTGCCGGCGCCGGCAATGAGCGCCGCGCCGGACCGCTCCAAGCAAGCTCGCACGCAGTGCGAAGCACGGAGGTTGTCCAATGACGGCCGCCTGGACGGTCGGCATCGACCTCGGCACCACGCACACCGTCGTCGCCTATGCGCCGGCGCAGGGCCGCGTGGATGCCATCCGCTTGTTCGACATCGAGCAGTTGGTCGCGCCCGGCGAAGTGGCGGCGCGGCCGCTGCTGCCCTCCATGCGCTACCACCCGGCGCCGGGCGAACTGGCGCCGGGTGACTTGGCGCTGCCTTGGGCGCCGGCCGGCGCCGGCAACGCGGCCGTGATCGGCAGCCTGGCGCGTCGACTCGGCGCCCAGGTGCCCGGGCGGCTGGTGGTCAGCGCGAAGAGCTGGCTGTCGCATGCCGCGGTCGACCGGCTGGCGCCCATCCTGCCCTGGGGCGCGGCGGCCGATGTGCCGAAGGTCTCCCCGGTGGAGGCCAGCGCGAGCTACCTCGCGCACCTGCGCGCGGCCTGGAACCATCGCTATCCGACAGCCCTGCTCGAACACCAGGAACTGGTGCTGACGGTGCCGGCCTCGTTCGACGACGCGGCGCGCGCACTGACCGTCGAAGCCGCACGCGACGCCGGCCTGCCGCTGCTGCGCCTGCTTGAAGAGCCTCAGGCTGCGCTGTACGACTGGCTGTTCCGTCACCGCAACGCGCTCGCCAAGGCGCTGGAGAGCACGCGGCTGGTGCTGGTGTGCGATGTCGGCGGCGGCACCACCGACCTGAGCCTGGTGCGCGTCGACTGGGATGGAGCCGAGCCACGGCTCGAGCGCATTGCGGTCGGCCGCCACCTGATGCTCGGTGGCGACAACATGGACCTGGCACTCGCGCACTTGGCCGAAGCCAGACTTGACTCAGCGGCGGGCGAGCCTTCCGCGCGCCTGTCGGCGAGCCAGCTGTCTCAACTGGTCGAACGCTGTCGCGCCACCAAGGAACGACTCCTTGCCGCCGACGCGCCGGCGAGCGCGCAGGTGACGCTGCTCGGCGCGGGTTCGCGCCTGATCGGCGGCGCACGCTCGGTCGTGCTGGGCCGAGAAGAGGTCGAGCGCATCGTGGTCGATGGCTTTTTTCCGCAGGTGGCGGCCACTGAACTGCCGCGGCGCGAGCGCGCCAGCGGCCTGGTCGCGTTCGGCCTGCCGTACGCCAGCGACCCAGCCGTGACGCGCCATATCGCCGGCTTCCTGCAACAGCACGCGTCGGCCGACTGGCCCGACGCGCTGCTGCTCAACGGCGGCGTGTTCCGTGCCGATGCGATCGCCGCGCGTCTTCACGCGACGCTCGGCGCGTGGCGCGGCGCGCCGCTGCAAACGCTGCACAACGCCGACCCGGACGTCGCGGTCGCGCGCGGCGCGGTTGCCTACGCGCTGGCGCGGCGTGGCTTGGCGCCGAAGATCGGCGGCGGTTCGGCGCGCAGCTACTTTCTGCCGCTCGACGACGGCAAGGGGCGAGGCGTCTGCGTGCTGCCGCAGGGCAGCGAAGAAGGCCGCGAGATTCGCCTCGAAGGCCGGAATTACGTGCTGCGCGTCGGCGAACCGGTGCGCTTCCACCTCGTTTCGACCACGGCCGGTGGCGCGGGCCAGCCCACACCGCTGGCCGGCGAACTGGTCGATCTCGGCGGGCGCGATGTGCAGCCGCTGCCGCCGGTTGCCACCGTCGTGCGGGCCGATGGCGGCACCGTGCGACGCAACATCCCCGTCGCGCTGGCGACGATGTTGACCGAGGTCGGCACGCTCGAAGTGCACTGCATCTCCGCCAGCGACCCGACGCAGCGCTGGAAGCTCGAGTTCCAGCTGCGTGCCGATTCGACTGCCCCGGCATCCGCCGGGGCCGGACTGCCACCGCGCTTTGGCGAGGCGGTCGAATGCATCGAGCGCGTCTTCGGCGCGCGCGACCGCGAGGTAGGACCCAAGGCAGTCAAGCAGTTGCGCACGCAACTCGAAGCCCTGCTCGGCAGCCGCGAGCGTTGGCCGACCGCGCTGCTGCGTCCGCTGTTCGATGCGCTGTGGCAACGCGCGCGTGGCCGCCACCGCTCGGCCGACCACGAACGTCTGTGGCTGAGCCTGGCCGGCTGGTGCCTGCGGCCGGGATTCGGCGATGCGCTCGACGGCTGGCGCATCGAACAGTTGTGGTCGATTTTCGAGCTGGGCGTGCAGCACGGCCGCGAGCGCCAGGTCAATGCCGAATGGTGGACGCTGTGGCGCCGCGTTGCCGGCGGGTTGGACGAGGCGGCCCAGCAGCGGCTGCTCGAGGATTTCGCGATCAACCTGCGTGGCGAAGAGGCGGGCATCCACGTACGACCACCGCGGCTCGTCAAGGGGGGCTGGGACGACATGGTGCGCATGGGCGCTTCGCTCGAACGCATCCCGGCCGATCACAAGGTGGAGATCGGCGACTGGCTGGTCGAGCGCCTGCAGCGACCGGGCGCCGCAGGCGATCCTCAGGCCCGCGACACCTGGACGCTGTGGGCCATCGGCCGCATCGGTGCGCGCGCGCCCCTGTACGGCAGCGCGCATGGCGTGGTGCCGGTCGCCGCTGCCGCCGCCTGGCTCGACGCCCTGCTCGCGCTGGACTGGAAAGGCGTCGAAGGCGCCGCCGCCGCCGCCGCCAACCTGGCCCGTCTGAGCGGTGATCGCGCTCGCGACCTGTCGCTCGAAGCGCGCGAACGAGTCATCGCCCGGCTCGAGGCCCATCGGGCTCCGGCGCCGTGGATCGCCCGGGTGCGCGAGGTCGTTGCGCTCGACGAAGCCGGCGAACGCGGCGTGTTCGGCGAAGCCTTGCCGCCGGGCTTGAGGCTGATCGGCTGAGTGTCGACAAGAAGAGGCGAGCGGCAGACCGTATCAAACTACACGGAAAGGATCATCACCCCATGATGAGGAACGCTGGCATGAAAGCGAAGGTCACGCGCTCCGATCAGGCGCGCGTGCGCCCTCACATGCCCGCGTTCGAATATCGCTCGACCTGGCATTCGAAACTGCCGGGCGCCGTCGAGCAGGCCGTGGGCTGAAGTGGCGTCGCGGTGCCCGCACAGCCGGCCAGCAGGCACAGAAGCATCAGCAGCGTGATCCTGGACATACGAGTTCCCTTACAGGCGTTGACCTCCATTCAGGGTAGTCGTTCGGGCCGCAGGTGCAATGAACCGGCGCCGATCGAACGGTCGCACTTGACAGCGCTGTCCCGTCATTCAGGTAGCGGCAGGGCACTGGTGCACTTGAATTCGTCCAGGCAGACGCTGGAACGCACGCCGTCGACGCCCGGCAGCCGCATCAGCTTGTCGATCAGGAACCGCGACAGCCCCTTGAGGTCGCGCGCGATGACCTTCATGACGAAGTCGTAGTCGCCGGTGATCGAGTAGCACTCGAGCACCTCCGGCATGTCGATGACCACGTTGGTGAATTTCGACAGGTCGCGGATATGCCCCTTTTCCATGGCCACGAGGATGAAGGCCACGACATGCAGGTCAAGCCGCGCTGGGGCCAGGCGCGTCTCATAGCGCGCGATGAATCCCGCTTCTTCCAGCCGACGGTGGCGGCGATGGCATTGGGCGGGCGACAGGCCCGCAGCCTCGGCGAGTTCCAGATTGGACGCGCGCCCGTGTTCCTGCAGGAAGGCCAGGATTTTGCGGTCGGTACGGTCGAAATCGGGGTCGTACAAGATCGTCTCCTTTTTTGTTCAGAACGAGAAATTATGTTGCTTGTCTGAGGGTTCGCCCCAACCCGCGATGAAAACAGATTGTCCGTGCGGAAGTTCACACTTCTCTTCCTGTAAGGCGGCTCCCGGACGGTGATCAAACAGGTTTCCGGTCGAGGCAGTTTTCTAAATTGATCCACGCCGACTATTTCTCACAAGGACCTCAACGTGCAACATTCTTTCCTGCGTTCCTCCCTGGCCCTGATCGCTGCCGCCGTCGCCACAGCCGCGGCCACGCCCAGTTTTGCTGCCGAGAAGTCGGTCGCGGTCACAGCGATCGTCGAGCACAAGGCGCTCGACGCCGTGCGCGACGGCGTCAGGGACGAGCTGAAGTCGGCGGGCTTCGAAGCCGGCAAGAACCTCAAGTACGAATACCAGAGCGCGCAGGGCAACAACGGCACGGCCGCGCAGATCGCCCGCAAGTACGTCGGCGAGCGGCCCGACGTGATCGTCGCGATCGCGACGCCCTCGGCGCAGGCCGTGGTCGCGGCGAGCAAAGACATCCCGATTGTCTACAGCGCTGTCACCGACCCAGTCGCGGCCAAGCTGGTCAAGGGCTGGGAGGCTTCGGGCACCAACGTGACGGGCGTGTCCGATCTCTCTCCGCTGGACAAGCACCTCGAACTGATCAAGCGGGTCGTTCCCAACGCGAAGCGCGTCGGCGTGATCTACAGCCCGGGCGAGGCCAATTCGGTGGCGATCATCGAGGCGCTGAAGAAGGCCGTGCCGGCCGCGGGCATGACGCTGGTGGAAGGCGCCGCGGCGCGCACCGTCGATGTGGCGAGTGCGGCGCAGAGCCTGGTCGGCAAGGTCGATGTCATCTACGCGCCCACCGACAACAACGTGATGTCGGCATTCGAGGGCATCGTCAAGGTGGCCCAGCAGGCGAAGATCCCTGTGGTCGCGGCAGACACCGATGCGGTCAAGCGCGGCGCCGTCGCGGCGCTGGGCCTGAACTACTACGACATCGGCCACCAGACCGGCAAGATCGTGGTGCGCATCCTCCAGGGCCAGGCAGCGGGCACGATCGCCTCGCAGACCAGCAACACCTTCGAACTGCACGTCAATCCGGGCGCTGCGCTGAAGCAGGGCGTGACGCTGTCGGACGAGCTCGTCAAGTCCGCGCAAGTGGTGGTCAAGTAAACGGGCATCGCCAACATGTCGCTCATTGCTTCACTGGGTGCCATCGAAATCGGTCTGATATTCGGACTGGTCGCGCTGGGTGTCTTCCTCTCGTTCCGCATCATCAATTTCCCCGACCTGACGGTCGACGGCAGCTTCCCGCTCGGCGGTGCTGTTGCCGCGGCGCTGATTGTCGCGGGCTGGAACCCGTTTGCCGCCACTGCGGCGGCCATCGTCGCCGGCGCGCTGTCGGGCTATCTCACCGCGTGGCTCAACGTGCGGCTGCGCATCATGCAGCTGCTCGCCAGCATCCTGGTGATGATTGCGCTCTATTCGGTCAACCTGCGCGTCATGGGCAAGCCCAACATTGCGCTGATCGACGAGCCCACGGTGTTCAGTCTGCTCGAATTCGGCGGTCTGCCGGACTACGTCCTCAAGCCGCTGGTGCTGCTCGCGATCGTGGTCGCCGCCAAGGTTCTGATCGACCTGTTCTTTGCGTCGGAAGTCGGCCTGGCCATGCGCGCCACCGGCGGCAATCCGCGCATGGCGCGGGCGCAGGGCATCTCGACCGACCGGCTGACGGTGTGGGGCCTGGCGCTGTCCAACGGGCTGGTCGCGCTGGCCGGGGCCTTGTTCGTGCAGAGCCAGGGCGGCGCCGACATCTCGATGGGCATCGGCACGATCGTGGTCGGCCTGGCCGCGGTGATCATCGGCGAAACCATCCTGCCGGCACGCAGCCTGGTCATCACGACGCTGGCTTGCGTGCTCGGTGCCGTGCTCTACCGCTTCTTCATCGCGCTGGCGCTCAACAGCGACTTCATCGGCCTGAAGGCCCAGGACCTGAACCTGGTGACCGCCGTGCTGGTCGCGTTCGCGCTGCTCGTTCCCACCTACAAGCGCAAGCTGGTTGGCCTATGGCCCGGCGTGCGCGCCAATCCGGCACACGTCGTCAAGGAGGCCAAGTAATGTTGCGCGCCAAAGGCCTGGAAATCACCTTCAACCCCGGCACCCCGATCGAGAACCGGGTGCTGCGCGGGCTGGACCTGAACATCCCCACAGGACAGTTCGTCACCGTGATTGGCTCCAACGGGGCCGGCAAGTCGACCTTCCTGAACGCAGTGAGCGGCGACCTCGCTGTCGACCGCGGCAGCATCCAGATCGACGACAGCGACGTCACGCGCCGCTCGGCATGGCAGCGCTCGGACCTGGTCGCGCGCGTCTTCCAGGACCCGATGGCCGGCACCTGCGAAGCGCTCACGATCGAGGAGAACATGGCGCTGGCGTGGAAGCGCGGTGCGCGCCGCAGCTTCGGCTTCTCGCTGACGCGCAAGCTGCGCGAGTTGTTCCGCGAGAAGCTGAGCATCCTCAACCTCGGGCTCGAGAACCGCCTGGCCGACCGCATGGGCTTGCTCTCCGGCGGGCAGCGTCAGGCCGTGAGCCTGTTGATGGCCTCGCTGCAGCCGTCGCGCATCCTCTTGCTCGACGAGCATACGGCCGCGCTCGATCCGAAGACCGCCGCCTTCGTGCTCGAACTCACCGCGAGGATCGTCGAGGCCGGCAAGCTGACGGCCATGATGGTCACGCACAGCATGCGCCAGGCGCTCGACTACGGCACGCGCACGGTGATGTTGCACGAAGGCCACGTGATCCTCGACGTCAAGGGCGCCGAGCGCGCCGGCATGGACGTGCCCGACCTGCTGCACATGTTCGAGAAGACTCGTGGCGAGAAGCTCGATGACGACAAATTGCTTTTGGCCTGACTCCACAGAATCTGAAAGACCGAGATGAAAGAACTGCTGAATCGCTTCGAGAACAAGGCGCCTGAGATCGTCTTCGAATGGCACGACGCCGAGACGCCCGCCAAGGGCTGGGTGGTCATCAACTCACTGCGCGGCGGTGCTGCCGGTGGCGGCACGCGCATGCGCCCGGGGCTCGACCGGCGTGAGGTCGAGTCGCTGGCAAAGACCATGGAGGTCAAGTTCAGCGTCTCCGGCCCGGCCATTGGGGGCGCGAAGTCGGGCATTGATTTCGATCCCGCCGATCCGCGCAAGAACGACGTGCTGCGGCGCTGGTACAAGGCGGTGACGCCACTGCTCAAGACCTACTACGGCACCGGTGGCGACCTGAACGTCGACGAGGTGCATGAGGTGATCCCGATCACGGAGAGCTATGGCTTGTGGCATCCGCAGGAGGGTGTCGTCAACGGCCACTTCGAGCCGAGCGACAGTGAGCGCATCCAGAAGGTCGGGCAACTGCGCATGGGCGTGGCCAAGGTTGTCGAGGACCCGCACTACACGCCTGACTCCGCCCGCAAGTACCTGGTGGCCGACCTGATCACGGGCTGGGGGCTGGCCGAATCGGTGCTTCACTACTACAGGCTCTACGGCGGCGAGGTCGCCGGCAAACGCGTCATCGTGCAGGGCTGGGGCAATGTGGGCTCTGCCGCGGCCTACTACCTTGCGCAAGCCGGCGCGCGCGTGGTCGGCATCATCGATCGCGAGGGCGGGCTGCTCAATCCCGACGGCTTCAGCTTCGAACAGGTCCGCACGCTGTTCCTGCAGAAGAAGGGCAACCAACTGGCCGCGAAAGACATGCTTCCTTTCGACGTCATCAATCGTGCTGTCTGGTGCGCGGGCGCGGAAATCTTCCTGCCCTGCGCCGGGTCGCGCCTGGTGACGCAGCAGCAGATCGAGCAGTTGGTCAAGGGCGGGCTCGAAGTCGTGTCCAGCGGCGCCAACGTGCCCTTTGCCGATCGCGAGATCTTCTACGGCCCGATCTACGAGCAAGCCGATTCGAAGGTGGCGGTGATTCCCGACTTCATCGCCAATTGCGGCATGGCGCGTGCGTTCGCGTTCCTGATGCAGGACGACGTGAAGATTTCCGACAAGGCGATCTTCGACGACGTCTCGGCCACCGTGGCGTCAGCGCTCGAACGCTGCCGTGCGCGCTCCGGCGACCGCACCGGCATTGCCCGCACCGCGTTCGAGAACGCGCTGACCGAGCTCGTCTGATGCGTACACTCCGCTCACTCTCATCGTCAACGCAACCACAGGACCAGTGCCATGCCGGATCTGTTTGAGAACCCCATGGGCCTGATGGGCTTCGAGTTCGTCGAGTTCGCCTCGCCCACACCCGACACGCTCGAGCCCTTCTTCGAGAAACTCGGCTTCCAGCTCGTGGCCGAGCACCGTTCCAAGGACGTGGTGCTGTACCGCCAGGGCGACATCAACTTCATCGTCAACCGCGAACCCCACAGCCCGGCGGCGTATTTCGCCGCGGAGCACGGTCCGTCGGCCTGCGGCATGGCGTTTCGGGTCAAGGACTCGCACAAGGCCTATGCGCGGGCGCTGGCGCTCGGCGCACAGCCGATCGAGATCGCCACCGGGCCGATGGAACTGCGGCTGCCGGCCATCAAGGGCATCGGCGGTGCGCCGCTGTACCTGATCGACCGCTTCGAGGACGGCAAATCCATCTACGACATCGATTTCGAGTTCCTCGACGGCGTCGAGCGGCATCCCGTGGGCCACGGCCTGAAGCTGATCGACCACCTGACCCACAACGTCTACCGCGGCCGCATGGCCTTCTGGGCCGACTTCTACGAGAAGCTGTTCAACTTCCGGGAGATCCGCTACTTCGACATCCAGGGCGAGTACACCGGCCTGACCTCGAAGGCCCTGACCGCACCCGATGGCAAGATCCGCATTCCGCTGAACGAAGAGTCTTCGAAAGGCTCGGGCCAGATCGAGGAATACCTGATGAAGTTCAATGGCGAGGGGATCCAGCACATCGCGCTGCTCAGCGACAACCTGATCGACACCATCGACCAGCTCGGTCTGGCCGGCGTGCCGTTGATGACCGCACCCAACGACATCTACTACGAGCTGCTCGAGCAGCGGCTGCCGGGCCACGGCCAGCCCATCGCCGAGTTGCAGGCGCGCGGCATCCTGCTGGATGGCACCACCGAGGGCGGCGGCAACCCGCGGCTGCTGCTGCAGATCTTCTCGGAGATCGCCTTCGGCGGCCCGGTCTTCTTCGAATTCATCCAGCGCAAGGGCGATGACGGCTTCGGCGAAGGCAACTTCAAGGCACTGTTCGAGTCGATCGAACGCGACCAGGTGCGTCGCGGGGTGCTGAGCGCGGCATGATCTGATCGCGGCGGGCGCTGGAACTCGCCTGATGCGATGCAGCCACGGCTCACGCCAATCGATCCTTTTGCACGGTAAGCACTCAGCACCTACCGCAAAGTGCAGAAAGGCCGCCCTTCGACGCCCGCCCAGACACAGGCTCGAATGCATGCGATCACGACGCGCGAATCCTGGGTGAGGGGCACGGACTTCACAATGATCAACATGAATTTTCTCCAGTCGCCGGAATCGCGACTCGCTGCGCCTGATGTGCGAAGTGAAGCACCACGTAGCCCAGCGATTGCCAGAAGCGGGCCTCGTTCTTGCCGCAATTCAGAATGCACGCGCACTCCTTCGATCCGTAACACTCGTAGCCCCTGTCGGGGCTCCCCGAATCCAGAATCGCCTTGCCTCTTTGGGTTGCCGTGTCCATGCCATTGGTATAGATGATTGCGGCTCACGAGACCAGCAGCCCGGGGCCGGACCGGACGTCGGCCTCGGCGCGGATGTCATGTCGGGATTCATCCGGGATGCTGGCATCGGCGCCGTCCGACATGGACGTCCGATGAGAGTACGGCCTCGGTACGTCCGTCGAGGGCCTCGACGGGCTACAGTCGGCCAAAGGCAATCCTTTGCCGAGAGAGCCCACCAAGCGCGGTGCGTTGGAACTAAACTTTCTTCACGTAAGCGCTGCACCAGCCCTTCGCCGCGACGGTCTTGCCTGCAAATAGCGGGCATGGGCCCGCGGCATCGCCAGCCTTGCCCTGGTAAAGCTGACAGGTCGCGCAGTCTTGGCCGGCCGCGTACTTTGGGAACTTGACCTTGTCCGCTTTCGTAGCATCGCTGACGTATCCCAGCGCCGCGGCCTGCGGCTCCTTGGGGTCAAGCTCTGCGGCGAGGGCGAGTCGGGCACTCAGAAGTGCGACTCCAGCGACAGGAACAATCTGGATGAACGAGCGACGCGAGGTCATGGTCGTACCTTCTTCTAGATGAGCCGAGGGGACGTTGATTATCCGCGTACGCATGCGCTGAGCGCGCCATCCCGAAGCGCAGGTGCCTCTACGCAGACTGGCCGGCGGCCTGCGTGGTTTGCTCGTCGACAAGCTTGGGGGGTCAGCGCGCTGTGGAGATGTTCCTTGCTGGCGCCGCGCCGCGGTAGGTTGCGAAGGTGCTCACCGCCATGGGGTGCTAGAGACGATCGGGTTCGCCGGCAGCATAGCCATCGGGACCAAGAACGGCCGGCACGCTCGGCAGAGCTCAAGATTCTCCGTTGCAGTGTGATCCCACCAACGACCGAGGCGCGCCCCTACTCCAGCGTCCGACCTTGCTCCTTGAGCGTCTTGACCTTGCGATAAAGCGTCGCACGACCGATGCCGAGCCGACGCGCTGCTTCGGTAACGTTGCCGCCCGTTTCCTTCATCGCAGCCGCGATCGCGCGGTTCTGGGCCGCGCGAAGCATACCCGTGTCCATCGCGACCGAGCGCGACGATTCCATGCGGGGGGCCGAGTCAACGGGTTGTCCCTTTGGTTCGAAATCCGACCACGACAAAAGCGCGTCAGGTGCAGCGAGCGCGAGAGCGCGCCTTAGCGAGTGGGACAGCTGCCTGACGTTGCCTGGCCAAGGTGCGCTTCGTAGCCGCTCGCGAACCGGTTCTGGCACTCTCGTCGCGGGCGTGGAGGCTTGCCGAAGAAGCGCGTCCAGCACCTCATCGAAGTCCATGCGCTCCCGCAGCGGTGTCAGGGCCATGACGTGGCCCGTCACCCTATAGAACAAATCCTCGCGGAACTGTCCCGCGGCCACGCATTCCTCCAGGTCGCGGTGGGTAGCGCAGATGATGTGGACATCCACATGGCGCGGCTTCGTGTCGCCGAGCCGCACGACCTCATGGCTGTCGAGTACACGCAGGAGCGCCGCCTGGAGTGGAAGCGGCATGTCGCCGATCTCGTCAAGGAAGAGCGTCCCTCCGTGGGCCGCCTCGATCTTGCCGGTGGCACCACCCCGGCGAGATCCCGTGTAGGCCCCATCGACGTGCCCAAACAGTTCGCCGCTCAAGAGCTCGGCTGGGATGGCGGCGCAATTGAGCGCGACGAATGGACCCTCGGCTTGCGCGCTTGCGTGGTGCAGCGCGCGAGCCGTGACGTCTTTGCCCGTGCCAGTCTCCCCAGTCAGAAGGATCGGCAATTTGGCGCGTAACGCGCGCCGAGCCTGTTCAAAAGCGCGGGACAGTCGTTCATCGCCGAATAAAGGGCGGATCTCGGTGCGCACCGCAGGCGTGGCGGGTGGACGGAACTCGGTCGTGACCGCCAGCGGCGGCGCGACGAACGACCTCGCCGATACCGCGCGAACCGTGCCTGCCATCGACTGCGCACGCAGGCGGACACCGCCCCGCAGCTGCAGTGGCAAGCCATGAGATGAAGCCGCATCCAACTGCGACAGCCAGCTTCCGAAGCGAGTATCGAAGAGCTCGGAGAAGGCGAAACCGACAAGCTCCGAAGGCAGACCCATCAATTGACGCGCGGCACGGCTCGCGGCGACGAGTCGGCCGTCGTCGTCGAATGCGAGCCAGGCCTGTGTCGACGTGCCGTCCGCGTTCGTGAAGCCTTCATCCACGTCAATTTCGAGATGCAAGAACGAAGGCAGGCTCTGGAAGAGGCGTCGTTCGACGCGTTGTGCACAACGGCTGGCGAGCCAGAGCGCGCTTCGCAGCATGCCGGGCATGTCGTGACTGACGTCGACCGCGCCAATGACCTGGCCCTGCGGATCGAACACGGGTGCAGCGCAGCAATGGAAGACCTGTACGTCGGAAAAGTAATGCTCCGGGCCGCATACGCTCACAGGCTGCTGCTCCGACATAGCGACGGACATCGCGTTGGTGCCGATCGATGCTTCCGACAGGTCGACTCCGGCACGAAACGCATGGCGTAGCGGCTTGCTGTGCGAGGAGATTGCGCCGTCCACCGCAAGTGCATGGCCGCGCGCGTCTGTCAGCAGGGTTGCATAGCCGGCGTCCGACACTGAACGCGCGAGCGAGCCCAGCTCGGGCTGCGCCACCTCCAACAGCGTGCGATTTCGCTCCATCAGCAACTGCAGGGCAGGGCGCTCCACGGGAGCGAACTCAACGGCGTCTTGCACCCGATGCCCCTGATCGCTGCAGCGCCTCCAGGACCGCAGCACGGCATCGCCTATGTGGCCAACAGTTTCCCTTCCTTCGTCGAAGAATGCCCGGCGTGCATGCCAGATTGCCTCTGGCTGGTAGGCGATGAGCGGTGAAGAAGTGAGCACGTCAAAGGACTTCAAAACGGGCAAAGACGCGATGTTGGTGACTTCGGCGGCGCGCAGCAAGATGGTTTGTACCGAGCACGCCCGTCTCGGTTCCGGCACGAATTCTCATCTGGAGACGCCTTCGTCCCGATATGAGACGCCGCGCTCCTCGTCAGGCGCCCAGGTCGACCAATGGTGCACATGCAAGCCCTTGACGAAAAAGGAGATTTTCCTCTACGACGTGCCTTGCGAGACAGCGGTACGGGTCTTGCGGAAGAGAGCACAGCGGCGAACGGGTAGTCGACCGCGACTTTCACCACAGGAGACAAAGACATGACAAATCGCGATGGCAACCCCTGGGACAGCCGCATTTTCGTCAACGGTTGGCGGGAAGCTCACGGAGGCGAGGCCGCCGTGCTGGAGAAGGCCACGGGTGCTACGCTGGCTCACGTAGGGTTCGCGGACAAGAGTGACGTCGATGATGCCGCGCGGGGTGCCGCTGCCGCTCAGATCGGATGGGCCGCGACGCCGTTCGACCAGCGCGCCGCGGTGATGCGCGAGGCCGCACGCTTGCTCAAGGAGCGCGCGGGCGAGTTCCAGCTATGGAATGTGCGCGAGGCCGGATCGATCCCTGCGAAGGCCGATTGGGAATTGCATGCGACCTACGAGCAGATCCTGATGAGCGCGGCGCTGCCGATGCAGCCGACCGGGGCAATCTTTCCGTCGTCGATGCCCGGTCGAACGAACTACTGGCGCCGCATCCCTCTGGGCGTGGTCAGCGTCATTGCGCCGTGGAACTTCCCGCTGCTGCTGGCGATGCGATCGGTAGCGCCCGCGCTGGCGCTGGGAAATGCGGTGCTGCTCAAGCCCGACGTCCAGACACCGATCGTTGGCGGCGCGCTCATTGCGCAGGTTTTTGCCGATGCCGGGCTCCCGGAAGGCGTGCTGCAGTTGCTGCCTGGCGGAGCGGAGACGGGCGACGCAGTGGTTCGCCACGACAGCGTCGCGATGGTCTCGTTCACCGGGTCGACCGCCGTCGGTCGCGGCATCGGCGAGACCTGCGGGCGGCTGCTGAAAAAGTGCGCGCTCGAGCTTGGCGGCAACAACGCGCTGGTGATCCTCGACGATGCCGATCTCGATGTCGCGAGCTCCAGCGGGGCCTGGGGCGCGTTCCTGCACCAGGGGCAGATCTGCATGCAGGCGGGACGCCACTTGGTGCACCGAAGCGTGGCAGCGCGCTACGCCGACCTCCTGGGTGCCCGTGCATCCAGGTTGCACGCGGGGGATCCGAACGCCGGCCCAGTTCACCTCGGGCCGTTGGTCAACGAACGCCAGGCCGCCAGGGTCGCCAGCATTGTCCAGGATGCGGTGCGGGACGGCGCCAAGATCGTGGCGGGCGGTACGCGCGAAGGGCTGCTCTACGGCGCGACGGTGCTGTCGGACGTGCGCCCGGAGATGGCGGTGTTCACCGAAGAAGTATTCGGTCCGGTCGCGCCGATCACCGTGTTCGACACCGACGACGAGGCAGTCGCGCTCGTGAACTCCTCACCGTACGGTCTGGCCGCTGCGATCCATTCGCGCAGCACGCCACGCGCCGTCGCGATCGCGCAGCGGCTTCACACCGGCATGGTTCACATCAACGACCAGACCGTAAACAACGAATTCCACGTGCCCTTCGGCGGCATGGGTGCCTCAGGCAATGGGGGGCGCTTCGGAGGCCCCGCCAATATCGAGGAATTCACGCAGTCCCAATGGATCAGCGTGATGGAACAGGGCATCCAGTACCCGTTCTGAACCGAGCGCTCCGGTCGACGTCGCCGTGCAAGGCGGGTCGGCCTGCGCTGTCCGACCGATTTTCATCACGCCACGCAGCCACGCAGCCACGCAGCCGCGCTTGCGAGCTCGTGCCCGCCGCAACAACTCGAATGACTGGAGACTGTTCATGAAGAAATTGAAAACACCCGATCTGGATCGGGGGGACCTGCTGAACCAACTGGAGGACGCGCTCTATCGCGGGCGTCTGGGCCGGCGTGACTTCATCCGCCTGGCGGTTGCCGCCGGAACGAGCCTCTCGATGGCGCAAGCCATGGCGCAAGAAGGCGGCGACGCTGCCATCACGCAGCTCTACAACGCCAGGAACCTGCAACCCGAATATGACTACATCGTGATCGGTTCGGGCAGCGGTGGCTCGGTGGTTGCCGGCCGCTTGGCCGCAGAGACCGACGCCCGCGTGCTCGTGCTCGAAGCGGGGGGCACGGACCAAGTCGAAGCGGTGCTGAATCCCGGCATGTGGCCCGCCAACATTCGCAGCGAACGGGACTGGAAGTACAGCGCCGCGCCGAGCCCGGCTGTCAACAACCGCGCGCTGATCCTGCCGATGGGCAAGGTCGTCGGCGGCGGATCGTCCATCAACGCGACCGTCTGGGCCCGCGGACACAAGAACGACTTCGATTTCTGGGCTTCGGAGACCGGTGACGCGAGTTGGAACTACGCGAACGTCCTCAAGATCTACAAACGCATCGAGGACTGGCAAGGCGTTCCCGATCCGGCCCGTCGCGGCAAGGGCGGTCGCCTTTGGATCGAACCCGCGAGAAACCCCAATCCGATCGCGCATGCGATGCTCGATGGCGCTGCAGCAGCAGGGATCCCAAAATTTGACGACCAGAACGGCAAGATGATGGAAGGCGACGGCGGCGTCGCGATCGCGAATCTGCGCATCCGCGACGGGCGGCGGCGAAACCTGCCCTCGGACTATCTCTACAGCGCCTTGAAGCGACCGAACCTCACGCTGCTGACGGGCGCCGAAGTGCAGGGTTTGACGATGGTCGGAAATCGTGTGACCGGCGTGACGCTCATGCGAGACGGCAAGTTGACCGTGGTGAAAGCCACTCGCCGAGTCGTTCTCAGCGCCGGCGCGATGAATACGCCGAAGCTACTGATGCTTTCCGGCATCGGAGACGAAGCGGAACTCAAGCGACACAACATCAAGGTGAAGCACCACCTGCCCGGCGTAGGCCGGAATTTTCAGGATCACGCGCTGTTGGCCGGTTGCATCTGGGAGTACAACACTCCGCTGCCTCCGGCAAACAACGCCGCCGAGGCGACGTTCTTCTGGAAAAGCGATCCGGCACTCGACACACCCGACCTCCAGCCATTCCAGATCGAGGTGCCGTACGCGTCCGAAGTCACCGGGCCGCAATTCAACCCACCGGCAGGCTCGTGGTCGATCGCGCCCGGACTTGTGCGACCGAAAAGCCGCGGACGCGTGACGCTTGCATCGGCCAACCCCGCGGACATGGCGCTCGTCGATGGTGGCTTCCTGACCCATCCCGACGACGTCAAGGCGCTGATGCGCGGCATCGCGTTGTGCCGCGAGATCGGCAACTCCGCGCCAATGAAGGAATTCGTCAAGCGTGAAGTGATGCCCGGGCCGTTGGAAGGCGACGCCCTGAGGGACTTCATGCGCAATGCCACCGGCACCTACTTTCACGAAAGCTGCACGTGCAAAATGGGCCGCGACAACATGTCGGTGTTGGACGGCAAGCTCTCGGTCCGAGGCATCCAGGGGTTGTCGATCGCGGACGCGTCGGCGATGCCGCGCGTCTCCACCGGCAACACGATGGCGTCCACGGTCATCATCGGCGAGCGGATGGCTGATATTCTGATGGCGAAGCGCTGAGCAGGGGGTCTGCGAGCCTTCGGCAGTCGTGGCCAAGACTTCGGCCGGAATGGCGTCTAACTGCGGCTTCGCCACGCGCCGCGTCTGGGTCTTGCTATCGACGAGCAGCGCGCGGGCTCTGGTGCAAATCGCGCCTCCGGTAGGCTGTGGCGTTTGAACTGAAAGCGGATCGATGGCGCAGAGGCTGCAAAGCATGGACGAGCTGTTCAAGGGCCGGCACTTCGAGCGTGAGGTCATCATCCTTTGCGTTCGGTGGTACCTGCGCTTCAAGTTGAGTCTGCGTGATCTGGTGGAGATGATGGCCGAGCGCGGCCTGGCCTTGGCTCATACAACGATCATGCGCTGGGTCCAGCGCTTCGTGCCCGAGTTCGAGAAGCGCTGGAATCGCTTCGCCCGCAAGGCCGGTCGACCCTGGCGCGTCGACGAAACCTATGTAAAGGTTCGCGGTAAGTGGACCTACCTGTATCGTGCTGTCGATCGCGAGGGGCAGACGGTGGACTTCCGCGTGAGCGCCAACCGCGATGTGAAGGCAGCCAAGGCATTCTTTCGCAAGGCGCTGAAGACCCAAGGTCGACCTCCGGTCAGCATCACGCTGGATGGCTACGCCGCATCCCATCGTGCGGTACGCGAGTTGCCCGAGCAGAGCCCTCGATGGAAAGACACGCGGCTGCGATCATCGAAGTACCTCAACAACATGATCGAGCAAGACCATCGGGGCGTGAAGTCACGCCTCAACCCGATGCTCGGGTTCAAGGTCTTCGACCGCGCTGCGGTGACGATCGCCGGCGTCGAACTGCTGCACCGAGTTCGCAAGGGTCAGTTCAATCTCGGCCGGTTGCATGTTCGGGGCCAAACTGCGCCCGCGATCTGGAATGCCGTGCTTTCGGCATAACCTGCGCGGCCCTCTGGAGACATCTCTCGGCTACGCCGAAACTTTGCACCAGAGCCGTTGCGAGCGTCCATTGCCGGATTTTCAAAGCGCCGGGCGGCATTGAGTCAAAACGCGCATCAGCTCGTTGCCATCCCGTTCGCGCAGCGCCTTGTCGGGCCGGATGGAACCCGCCTTGTTTCCTCTACTCGGCGAAAACCTCCTGCAGCGTGCTCAAGGCCGCCGTCAGCGTCTTCGTGGATGCCGCGCCCAACCTCTTGACCAGACGCACGTTGTCTACCGTCCGCACCTCGTCAAATCGAAAGCGCCGCGGTTGGTTGGGTAGGGCGGTTCGAACGCCAAGGATGTCCACGACGGTGGCCGCCAGTAGGCGAGGGCGCCAAGCGCGGCCCAGCCGTACGTCTTTCCAGGCAGCCCGCCGTCACAATCATCGATCATTTGGTTGGCTTCCTGCCTCGCGCGGCCCGGTCAGGCTGAGACTTTTCGGCAACCTCACCGTCACCCGTTGCGCGACGCGCCTCGAATTGGCGCAGCGCAGCGGCCGTCGCCGCTTGGCTCTCGCGCAGCAGCTGTGCGATCTCGCGTTCGGCCTGCTTTTGCTGGCGCTGCAACTGGGCAGCAAGATCGGTCGCGCGGTGCTCTGCCCCGGTGGCGCGCTCCCGAAGAGTCGCAAGCTCGACCTGGATCACCTGCTCCTTGCGCGACCAGGCGGCGGCGTCGTCGCGGTGCGCGGCCTTCTCCGCCTGGAGAGCCTGGCTTGCTGCTTCCAGAGCGCTGCGCGCGGCCTCCAGATCAGCCACTCGCGTCTTTTGCTCTTTCGCGAGGTCTGCCGCGGCTTGGCGCGCGGCCACCCGCTCGCGATCGATGTCGGCAAGGAGGCGGCGTTCGTGGGCGACATGGCGCTGCTCGGCCTCCCTTGCGTCGCGGTGCGCGGCCACGAGTTCCATCTCAGACTTCTCGCGCAGGGCTTCCTTGCTGGCCACGGTCTCGTCGAGGGCCTTGCGCAGGCGTCGCACCTCGGCTTCCGAGTCGCTGAGCAGGCGAGTGGACTCCTGCTGCTGCGTGTGCATCTGGGCCTCCATGGCCGTGACCGCCTGGCGCGAGGATGCGAGCGCCTCATCGAGCGCGACGCGGGCCTGCTCGAGGGAGGTCTCCCGCTGCTGAAGGTCGGCTTCCCGTTCTCCTGATCGAGTCGACATTGGGATTCGATGGCTGCGCGGCTACGAGCAGCGAAGCAGACCTACTCTTGAATGTCGTCTGGCCACAGCTGCTTGCCGTGCAACACACGCAGGATTCGGATCGCGTCTCCGATGATGCGATAGGCGACGACGTAGGGCGTTTTACTGATGACCAGTTCTCGTGTGTCGTCGACGCGACCGGGGCGCCCGAACTCGGGGTGATCGATCAGCACTTCGATCTGCCGCGCGATGCGTTCGTCTATCGTGATTGCCGCGCGCGGACTGTCCTGCTCAATGTCGTAGTAGTCGAAAATGCGATCCCGGTCGTCGAGCGCCACAGGCGACCATTCAATTCTCACGCGCCACCCTTGGCACTCCTACGCAGCGCCGCGGCGCGACGATTTGCGAAACGGGCTTCCACTTCATCGTGCGGAATGGGAGTACGCGGATCGTTTAAAGCTTCCTGCACCTTGGCCCGAAACCAAGCGTCATGAGCATCCGTGTCGGCGACCAGACCGACAGGAAGCGCACCTTCATTCGCAACGCGCGTCAGCACGATCCGAACGACGTCCGAAACCGTCAGGCCCAATCCGTCGAGGACTTCGACGGCGCGGTCCCGAACATTTGCGGCGATGCGGGTTTGCACCAAGGCATTGGCAGTGGTCATCAACGGCTCCAAACAGCGGGCGAGGAGAAATTGTAATGCAAATGAATGGCTTTGTGGGGCGCCGCCCCGCCACGCATCGAGCCCGGCAGCCTGCCTCTCGTCGCGCGAATTCGTTCGCATGTGGCGACCCGCCTGATGTTGCTCAGGATGCAGCGCTTGGGCACGCTGACCTAGCGCCGACAAGCAGGGCCTATCGCAAAATATTTGCAGTCCAGTTCGAGCGAGATGGCTCAGAAGGCTGATTGCAGCCAGTCGCCTACTTGTTCCCGCTCGTGCCATTGCTGACACAGGCGTGTTGACCTTTTGCATGCGACATGGAACAGCCAAAAGAGACTGCCGGATGCTGAACGGCGCCCGAGATGCCGGCGGCGATGTACAGCTATGGGGCGACGATCTGGCCCATCTGGCCGCCCACTTGCGAGTCGCCTTTTCGGCACGTAGCCCGCGCCCACCGCAGCGCGGCTGGCCCGCGGCAGTTCCAACGGCATTGTCACGTTGGCGGTCAGTGGACACGACAACGGCAGGTGGGGCCGCCATTCAGAAGACGGTGGACGGATTTCGGGCAAGGCCCGTGATAAGGCGCCAGGCATCGAAGCGCGCAGCCAGCTGCTTGCGATAAACGAAGGGCGCAGCAGATGACGCTTGAGCGCGAAGTGCTGGCGGATGGGGCCAAAGGTTGAGAGAAAAGCCTGGGCGCACTCAGGCCGGCGAAATCCTCGCATCCGGCGCTCGCGCTCACGGGTGGGCTGATGGCTGTTCTCGGCGCGGTTGTTCACGCGGGCACAGGACTTCACGAACACGTGCCGCACGTTCGCCAGCTCCGGGATCTCGGCTTTCGCAGCCGGATGGCTGCGCAGTCGGTCGGTGACGATCTTGCGGGGAACCTCCGGGCAAGCCGCGAGCACGCGCTTGAAGAAGCGTTTCGCGGCCGTCTTGTCGCGGCGCTTCTGCAGAAGGATGTCGAGCTCGGCACCATGCTGATCGACAGCGCGCCACAGCAAATAGGGCTCACCGCGCAGCGTCACGAAAATTTCGTCCAGATGCCAGGTCGAGCCTGGCTTGCGACGCGCGGCCTTGGCGCGATGTGCGAAGCTCGCGCCGAACTTGTCGCACCAGCGCCGGATCGTCTCGTAGCTGACGACCACACCGCGCTCGAACAGAAGCTCCTCGATGTCTCGCAAGCTCAGTTGAAATCGAAAATACCAGCGCACCGCTTGGCTGATTACCACTGCGGGAAACCGGTGCCCGTGGTAGAGCGATCTCGTCGTCGTTTGCATTCGGCAAGCTTACGACATCGCCAACGTGACAATGCCGATCGAGGTATTGCGTGATGGTGAGCCGCAGGTGCCGGCCAAGCCGGTGCTGCGCGAGTTGGCGGTGCGGCTCAACGTAGGGTTGCTGAACCAGAGGGGCAATCCGCTCAACACCCGTCAGCTCGGCACGTTGATCATCCGAAGCATCCAGGCGCTCGCCTCGTCGGAAGGACGGAGCGCCGGAGCATCAGTCGGTTCATAGTGATGGTGGTGGATGCCCATCTGCCGCCACCTCGCCGAGCCAGCGTATGAAGGCGTCGACTATCGGATCCTGTGCCTTGCGCGGCACGCTGAACACGCTGTAGCCGCGGTTGCTCCGAGTGACCTTCGGGTGCGCCAGAACAAGGTCGCCAGAGCGGAGCTCACGCTCGACGAAGTATTGGGGCACGAGGCCCACCCCCAGATCGCCCCGCACTGCTTCGATCATCATCGAGAACAGGTCGAACCGGTGGCCTGCAACAGTGTTGGTCGGTGTGCGGTCGATATCGGCCTGTGCGAACCACTCCTGCCAGGCACCAAGCCGCGAGCTCATTTGCAGCAGCGTTGCAGAACGGAAATCGCCTCGCGCCATCTCGCGACGGTGGCGCGCCCGAGGCGCACAGACGACCACGCAGTACTCGGGCAGCAGAGCATGGGACTGCGCCCCCGGCCACACGGCATCGTCGTACTGCACGCCGACGTCGAAGGCGGGTTCGTCCATGTAAATGTGCGTATGAAAGATCTGCAAGTGCACGCTGCAGGCGGGCTGCCTCGCGGCGAAAGCCGGCAGGCGCGGCAGTAGCCAGCGTTCTGCGAAGACTGGCACCGCGCCGACCAGCAGGCGTGTGCCATCGGGGCGTTGCGCCATCGCTTCCAAGGTGTGGTTCTCCAGTCTGACCAGATCACCCGCGATCTGGGCGTGATAGCGGCGGCCCGCATCGGTGAGCTCTGACCCGTGCGCGGTGCGGTGCACCAGACGCACACCCAGTTGCGCCTCGAGCAAGCGCAGTTGCTGGCTCACCGCGCCGTGCGTGAGGCACAAGGACTCTGCCGCCCTGGCGACGCCGTGATGGCGGGCGACTGCATCGAACACAACCAAGGCGCGGGTGCTGGGGAGATGGCGAGGCATGTTAGAAAATCTATCAGCACCGAAGAATAAACGAGAGCACGTCAGCGGACAACGCGAAAAAATGGGATGAGCACAACCTCACCCCATCTCACGCCATGTCCTTTCCGCGCTCACTCCGTTCCGCCTGCCTCCCGCTCGTCGCTGCGCTTTGCTGCGCCGGCATTGCTCAGGGGCAGGGCTTCAGCACCGTCGCACCCACGCCGCAGCAAGTCAGCCCGGGCGTCGACGAGGCCTATCGGCAGTTGATGGCTTCTTCCGCGGTTGCACAGTTGCTCGATGCCGTGAAGGCCGACCATGAACGGTCGATCGAAGACTTGAAGATGCTGACGGAGATCGAAGCCCCGCCGTTCAAGGAGAGCAAGCGCGCAGAGGCCTTTCTGGCACGCGCCAGAGCGCTTGGCCTAGCTGACGCGAGGATCGATGCCGAAGGCAACGTCGTCGGCTTGCGCAAGGGCATTGGCAACGGGCCAACTCTATTGGTCTCGGCGCACCTGGACACAGTGTTCCCGGCGGGCACCGACGTCAAGGTGAAGGAGCGGGATGGCAAGTTGTACGCGCCGGGGATCACGGACGATACGCGTGGCCTCTCAGTGCTGCTGTCATGGCTCAAGGTGCTCAACGACAACAAGGTGCAAACCGTCGGCGACCTGCTGTTCGTCGCCAACGTCGGTGAAGAGGAGCTTGGAAATTTGCGCGGCATCAAGCGGATCTTTGCCGAACATCTCGATATTGACGGCATGGTGGGTCTGGAGCCGGCGCCGGACGGCTTCGTGGCCGTGCTCGGGACGGCAAGCCACCGCTATGAAGTCACTTTCAAGGGGCCCGGCGGACATAGCTATCTCGCGTTTGGCCAGGTGCCGAGCGCGATCCATGGCATGAGCCGCGCCATCGCCCGTATCGGCGACATCAAGACGCCAAGCTTTCCCAAGACGACTTTCACCGTCGGAACTGTCAGCGGCGGCACGTCGGTCAACACCATCGCGCCGGTTGCGAGCATGGCGATCGACATCCGTTCGGACGAGATGGGCCCGCTGCTCGACACGGAAAAGAAAATACTCGCAGCAGTCGACGAAGGGGTAGCGGAAGAAAACAAGCGCTGGGGGGTCAACACGCTGAGCGTGTCGCACAAACTCATCGGCGACCGCCCGGGCGGTCGCACGCCGGTGGATTCCGCGATCGCAGAGGCTGCAGTGCGCTCGAACACGGCCTTTGGCCGCAAGACGACGTTTATTGGCGGCAGCGCCGATGCCAACGTGCCGATGTCGCTGGGCATCCCCGCCATCATCATTGGCGGAGGGGGCAAGACCGGTGGCTTTCACTCACTCGGCGAATGGATCGACATGACGGATGCTTGGAAGGGTGCACAGAGTTCCCTCATGACGGTGCTCGGGCTGGTAGGCGTGCAGGGCGTCAGCGAGCCGCTGTTGCCCAAGCGCCCTCCGCGGACAGAGTAGGAGAGTCGCTAGACCCTGGCCAGCGGGCCTTGCAAGCTGTGGGCTTGTCCTGGGGCGAGCCCGCGCACGCGGTCAAGCGTGCGGCTCATCAACAACCCGGGAGATCACCGGTCCAAAGGCGCAAGACGCGGCCCGGCACGTGTTTTGTTCCCTGGAAGGAGAGGGCGGCGATCGCCTGAGAGGCTACGAGCCGCAAAGTTTTATCGCCTGATTCAATAGGTCTTCGATCCGCGAGTAGAGTCTCTGGACCCGCCTTGCGAGTGCCCTCGCATGACGACTGCGCTCGAAATAGAAGGCAGGAGCGTCGGCGCGCGTCCTTTCGAATCCGCGATGGTCCTCGTCCATCTTCGTGAGTGCCCCGCGAAGGCGATCCAAGGGCTGGCCCAGCCTCGGCTAGACCGTGCTCACTCAGATGGCTTCTTGCCCCGCGCTGCCCGGACGGCCTGAGGCTTCCCATCGGTCTGTGCCCGTCTCTCTGCTAGACCCGCCTCGCGCTGGCGCAGCGCTGCCATCGTCGCCGCCTGCTCTTCGCGCAACCGGGCGATCTCGCGCTCGGCCTGCGCTTCCTGGCGCCGCAGCCGGTCGCCCAGATCCGCGGCGCGCTCCCGGAGGGTCGCAAGTTCGATCAGGCCCTCCTGCTCCTTGAGAGACCAGGCGGCGGCCGCATCGCGGTGCGTCGACTTCTCCGCCTGGAGGGCCTGCTGTGCCGCCGCCTGCGCCGTGCGTGCTGCGTCCTGGTCCGCCGCGCGGGCCTTCTGCTCTTTCACAAGATCTGCGGCAGCCTGGCGCGCGGTCACCCGCTCTCGATCGACGTCGGCGAGCAGGCGGCGCTCGTGGGTGACATGGCGCTGCTCGGCTTCCCTTGCGTCGCGTTGCGCCGCGCCGAGCTCCATCGCCGCCTTCTCGCGCAGGGCTTCCTTGCTGGCCACGGCCTCGTCAAGGGACTTGCGCAGGCGTCGCACCTCGGCTTCCGCGTCGCTGAGCAGGCGAGCGGACTCCTGCTGCTGCGTGTGCATCTGGGCCTCCATCGCCGTGACCGCCTGGCGCGAGGACGCCAGGGCCTCGTCGAGCGCCACGCGGGCCTGCTCGAAGGAGGTCTCGCGCTGCTGCAGATCGGCTTCCTTTTGGGCCAGGGCGCTGCGCTCCAACTCGAGCTCACGCCGGGCGGCTTCGGTCTTCTGGATCTGCACCTGATCGGCCTCGCGCCGGGCGACGTCCCAGAACTGCTGAGCGGCCTGGACGATGGACAGGGGAAGCTCGTTCGCCTCGCCGACGGCCAGGCTCGCGCCGCTGCCGTCGAGGCGCTTGCCGAGCGTGGCGAACCAGCGCTCGAGCATGGGGCTCACGGTGTTGGGCGAGCCGCTGCCGATTTTCTGGCGCACGCGCTCGATGGTCGGGCGCAGGCCTGCGTGTAGCAGCGCGTCGGCGGCTTCCCAGACCTGGGCCTCCTGGATCCCGCGGCCGCTGCGGACCGGGTGGTATTCATCACTCGAACTTCTCGGATCCATGCCCTCTTCTCCTGCCTTTTTTTACTTGCGATAATAATAGAGCCCAGATTTAAAACTCCTGTGTTCGAATCGAGCCGTAGCACAAATGTGCTACAGTAGTGCTCGTTTCACAAGTTCCGGGAGCCGTCTTTGTCCACCACCACGATTCGAATGGAAGATGCTCTGAAAGCTCGCATTGCAGCTGCTGCCGAGCGAGCCGGAAAGTCGCCACACGCCTTCATTCTGGATGCGCTTTCCGAGACAGTAGAGCGCATAGAGACGGACGACGAGTTGCACCGTATCGCCGATGAACGTTGGGCTGCTTTGAAGCGAACTGGCAAGTCGGTGGCGTGGACAGATGCAAAGGCGTACTTGCAGGCCCGCGCTGGTGGCGAGAAAGCGCGCCGGCCGTCAGCGCGCCGGCCTGCGCGTTGACCGAGCATGGCTCGAATCGAGCTTGCTCCTGAAGTCGTTGACGATCTTGATCGCTTCCTGGATCACATGGCGCAGTACGACGCGGTGGACACCGCGAAGCGGATCGAGGAAATCATCGAGGCCATCCAGATCCTCGCGCATAGCCCTCAAATCGGCAGACCGGTGAGGGATGGCAAACGGGAATTGGTCATTGGCAAGGGTGCTCGAGGCTATGTCGCGTTGTATCGCTATCTTGCCGAGGTCGATACGGTTTTCATATTGGCAGTTCGCGCGCAGCGAGAGTCTGGTTTCAAGCACTGATCTCGTCGAATGGGGCGCATGATTTGTAGGGCATGCCATCGCTCGACATGCCTGCGATAGGGATGGCAAGCATCGCTGACGGCCTCGGGTTCGATGCGCGCGGAGCAAGGCCTGTCGGTCGTTAGCCCTTTCAGTTTCTATAAGCCATGGTTAGGGGGCCTTTTGGGGCATCCGGCTCTGCGCGTCGCGTATTGCGGCCATGGGAGGAACTGGTTTCGTCAGACTCGGAGCGTGACCGAGCATCGCCCAGTTCTTTGCCATTGTCCGGAAAGCCTCCCGCGGAGAAAGTATCGCCATCGATAGGTGGCGGCAGCAAGTCGAATTCACCACGAAGGATCCGGACCTCTCGCAGGCATCCGAGAAGCAAGGTCATCGTCGGCCCCTTGGGTGATGAGGTGCCCCGTCCACCGGCCTCGGGGCGCCCGCATGGCCGAAGTACGTCGCTCAGATGTCGAGTTCGATCTCCGCGCCATCCGCAGACCGCGACACGCATACGCACATCAGCCCACCCTGGCGCCGGTCGTCTTCGGTCAGGAAACTGTCGCGGTGATCGATGATGCCGTTGCCGACCGGCGTCAGGCAGCTGCCGCATACGCCGGTACGGCAGTCGTGGGGCGCGTCGATGCCGTGCGCCAGCAGCGCGTCGAGCAGGGTCACATCGGCCGGTACCTCGATGCGCTGGCCCGTACGCACCAGCCGCACGGTGAAGGCCTTGTTGTCCCTGCCCACCACCTGGCTGCCGAACAACTCGTAGTGCACGTGGTGCTCGTTCCAGCCGGCCTGCACGCCGATATCGATGACGCTTTGGATCATGCCGCCCGGGCCGCAGACGTACAGGTGCCGCTGCGGATCGGGAGAGCCGATCGCCTGCGCCAGTGCCGCGCGTGCCACTGCCGGGTCCGCCGAATGCATTTCGTGCAACGCCAGGCCGGGTAGCGCGCGCAGTTCGTCGCGGAAAGCCACGCTTTCGGGCGAACGGCCGAAGTAGTGCAGGTCGACGATCGCATCGCGTTCGCTCAGAACGCGCGCCATGCACAGGATGGGCGTGATGCCGATGCCTCCTGCGATCAACGTGTGGTACGGCGCATCGTCGGCCAGCGGGAAGCCGTTGACCGGCTCGCTGAGTTCGATCAATGCACCGGGCACAACCGCATCGTGCATGTGCAGAGATCCGCCGCGGCCACCGGCCTGGCGCAGTACGCCAATCTCGTAGTGGTCCACGGTGCCGCTGCCGGGCCGGTTGACCAGCGAGTACGAACGCTGCGCCGCGCTTCCGTCGGCCAGGCGAACGCCCACATTGACGTGCGCGCCCGCGGAGAATCCCGGCAGCATCGCGCCCTGCGGGTGCTTCAGCACGAACGAGCGGATGTCGGCCGTGCGCTGAATGATCTCGGCAACCTGCAGCTCCATGTCAGCCTTGGGCCTTGGCCAGACGGGTCAGCACGGCCTTGGCCTCGTTCATCATGCGCACCACCACCTCGCCGGCCGGCGCGATGTCCTTCACCAGGCCGGCGCCTTGCCCCATCAGCCATGGCATCTCTTCCCAGTCGGCCTCGGTCGCGGGCGATGGCAGGATGACATTGAATTTGCGCATCTCCATCGGCTGGCCGTAGAGCACCGTCTTTCCCACCAGATCGAGGTGGTCGCGCTGCGTCGGCACCTCGGCGAGGCGGTGGTTGTACTCATCCACCACGCGATTGCGTTGCAGCCGCATCGGATTGAAGTGTGGCCACTCGGGGCCGAAGATCGAGCTGAACACAGTGTCTTCACCGCGCGACGCGACGATGCGGCGCTTGTGCTCATCGTGGACGGCGGCCTCCAGCGTCGCCACCATGCGGGTGCCCACCCACACGGCATCGGCACCCAGTGCCAATGCAGCAGCAACACCCCGGCCGTCGCTGATGCCGCCCGCGCCCAGCACCATCGCCCGCGCACCGACCGCGTCGACGATGGTGGGCAGCAGCACCATGGTCGGCAACCCCGGCTTGCCGGGCAGCCCCTGGTAGTTGTGCCCGCCGGCCTCGTAGCCTTGGGCGACGATCACGTCGGCACCGGCTTCGACGGCGCGCTGCGCGTCTTCGACGCTGCCGACCTGCTCCCAATAGGACACGCCGGCTTCGCGCAGCACGCGGCGGTTGGCGTCGGACGGATGGCCCCAGTGCCACGAGACGATCGGCACGCGCTCCTGGGCGCAGACTTTGACCTGGGCGTCGTTGTCGAAGCAAGTGATGAAATTGACGTTGAACGGCGCGTCCGTGGCTGCCCTGATGGCGCGGATGTACTCGCGCAATAGTTCCGGCGGCGTGAAACCCACACCGAGGGCGCCGATGCCACCGGCCTTGCACACCGCAATGGCCAGGTCGGGCGTGAGGCCGGCGAAGGCCATGCCAGCGCAGGCGAAGGGGTGCTGCACACCGTAGCGTTCGGTAAAGCGCGTGGCGATCGAGGGGATGGTGGGCATGGTCGGGCTCCTTGGGATGGAAAGTTCGATACGAAACGAAAGGGCAACTCAGGGTGTGGGTGGCGTCAGCGCGTCGCCGGGTTGCAGCCCACCGTTGTCCAGCACCTCGGCGTACACGCCGAGATCGCCGTGCCGAAAGTGGCGCAGCAATGTCTGGGGAATGCCCAGATCGCGCACGCCGGTCTCGGGGTCGACGTTGGTGGCGGCACAGCGCCGGGTGCGCATCACCACGCGGCAGCGCACGCCGCCAAGGCGGATTTCCCTGTCGAGCCAACCCAGCTCTTCCCAAGGCTCACCGCCGTCGAAGTAGACGTTGGCGCGAAAGCGCAGCGGGTTCACCTCCTTGCCCAGCACGCTCGCGACGTCGCGCACCGTGGCGAGGTTGGTCAACGAGATCGCGTTCATCAGTGCCGGCGAGACCACGCTCACGTCGGTGAAGCGCGCACCCTGCGCTCGGACCAGCCGTGGCGTGCCCGGCAAGGCCTTTCTGGCGTGACGCCCGACGAACGCGGCCAAGCCGTCGAGAGCTGCCGGGTCGTCCAGCGCTGCCTCGATCCGCTCTCCATCCGGCGCCAGCACCGAGAGGCGCCCAGCTTGCGCGTCGAGTTGGGTGCGAAGGGCGGCCAGGCGCTCATGCTGCATCAGCATCAGGAAGTCCGACTTCGGACGCGGTTGATAGGTCTGGGCGTCGTAGGCCCAACTGCCGTTGGTCAGCGCGAACTCGCGGTCGAGCGGAATGCCGTGGCCGGCGCGCAATTCGATCTTGTCGAGCGATTCCGGCGACAGGCCCTTGACGGGATATCGATAAAGGGTGCGGATGGTTCTCATGGGTCTTGGCAGGTAGGTGTCCTTGGGGCGGCTCAAATTGCGCGCGCGGCATGCCATTGCGCAATCGACCAGTGATCCTCCGCACCGGCCAGGTGGTTGCGCAAGAGGGTCAGCGACAGCCGCGAGAGCAGAGCCGAACTGTCGGCCATGTCGAATCGCAGGTCCGCAAAACCGGCGATTGCCTGTTCGCTCAATGCCAGCGCCTGGGTGACGTCGACCCCGACGCGCGTGCCAGCGGGAACCGCGCGGTAGTACGCTGCAATGGCGTCCCGGCTCACGAGACATTGCGGTTGCAGGCCTTGAAACAGCGCCGTGGGTGCAAAGCATCCGGCCACCCGATCGGGCGCCGGCTCGTTGAATGCGCGGGCCCAGGCATCGAGCACCGACACGATGCGCCCGGCCGGCGATGCGGGCCCGCTCATGGCGCAGGAGCCGGCATCACCGGCCAGAGTGCCTCGATCGCCATCGCGATGGCCAGCAAGCGACGGTCCGCACCGGCGGGCGCATCCAGTTCGATGCCCAGCGGCAAGCCGGCCTCGCTGAGCCCCATCGGCAGGCTGATGCTGGGCAGGCCCACCACGCTGGCCGGGCCGGCGTTGCGGGTGTAGGTGAAAAAAGTCGACACCGGCCGGCCGCGCAGGCTGACGACGTCGTCCTCGCCGATGCGCGCGGCCGGCAACGGCGTCGTAGGGAAGATCAGCGCCTCGACGCGATGCTCGGCGAAGCAGCGGGCATACGCGCACTGGAAGGCGCGGCGCTGCACCTGGAGGGCGTGGGCATGGTCGGCGGGTGTCGGTGCCTCGCCGCCCAGAATGTGGGCGAAGGCGGCCCGTACGTCGGCGCCGGCAACCGCTTCGGCGACGCGCCGGGCGTCGAAGGGCAAGCCGTGCGATTCAAAGTAGCGTCGCAGCCCGGGGAGGTTTTCGGCCATCGCGATCACCAGGCCGGCCCGCGCGCATTCGTCGCCGTCGATCGCCACATCGCACGGTACGAGTTCGACGCCGGCGCCCGCCAGCCGCACCAGCGCGGCCTCGGCAGCGGCGGCCATCGCGGGGTCCAGGTCCTCCCAGAACAGCCGCCGCGGCACACCGAGCCGCAAGCCCTCGAGCCGAGCCGCGGCGAGCGTGAGCGTTTCATTGCAGACCACCGCGTCGAGCAACGCGCACTCGGCCGCGCTGAGAGCCATCGGGCCCACCGTGTCGCGCGTGGCCGAGATCGGGACCACGCCATCGCTGGGCCAGCGGCCCGCGGTCGGGCGAAATCCCACGACACCGCACAGCGCTGCCGGGATGCGGATCGAGCCCCCGGTGTCGGTGCCCAGCGCGGCTGGCACCAAACGCGCCGCCACGGCGACGGCGCTGCCACCGCTGGAGCCGCCGGCGATACGATCGGGCGCATACGGGTTTCGCGCTGGCCCAAAAGCCACGTTGTTAGTGGTGACACCGAGCGCGAACTCATGCAGGTTGGTCTTTCCGATCACCACGGCGCCTGCCGCGACCAGGCGCGCCACGGCCGTAGCGTGGCGTCGTGGCACATGCCCTGCCAGCGCCGGGCTGCCTGCCGTGGTGGGCAGCCCGGCGACGTCGATGTTGTCCTTGACTGCGATGGGCAATCCAAGCAGCGGCCGCAAGGCGCGCTGCGTGGCGTCGAGGCCGTCCGCCTTCCGGGCGGCGCTACGCGCCCCGATCGGATCGAGGCACAGGAAGGCACCCAGCGAGGCCCGCTCGCCGGCACGAGCCAGGGCGGCGTCCACCCGTTGTGCGGCCGGCTCGGCGGAGGGTCTGGCAGAAGTGGTCATCGAAGCGTGTGCTGGGAATTTGCAGGCAGCATAGGTCCGATGCGCTCCAGAGCGACATCCTCATCAATGAGGAGCCACGGCGCCGAGACAGGCCTGCCCGGGTTAGCGCGATTGACGCCGCCGCGCTGCACTTCCTACACTGCTGCGACACAGGCGGGCATCCGATTTGCTTGTCCCTCCGTGCACCCACGCAAACTCGCCGCCATGTACCTCACCGGTCCGCAAACCAAGCACCTGTCACGCGTGATGGACGCCCTGACGCGGCCGATGGGCCACGACGAACTGCGTTTGCGACTGGCCGAGTCCCTGAGCGACTTGTTGGACGCCGACTACCTGGCATCCTATGTGTGGGATGACAGCAGCCAGCGCTTCGGCCGCGGAATCTGCTGCCATGCCGACCCGGCGCACCTGCGCGCCTACGAGACAAGTTTTCAGTTCACGGACCCGATCGCCTTGAGGCTGCGGGCTCGCCGCTATCCGACACTCGTCACGCAGGTCATGCCGCAGCATGAACTCGTTCGCACCGAGTTCTTCGACGGGTTCCTGAAATCGGAAGGCCTTTACTGGGGCGTCAACCTCTACGCCCACGATGGCCGCGTCGATCTGGGCGACATGCGAATCTGGCGCGCGAAACGAAAGCAGAACTTCGATGCGCACGAGATCGAATTGCTGCGCGTGTTGTACCCATCCATCGTCAATGCGCTGGGACGGGCGGGCGATGGGTGCGCCCCGAGCCTCGACTCGATCTCAGGCGAAGGCGTGACAGAGTTGCTCATGCGCCTGCAAAAACTCAGCCGCCGCGAGGCGCAAGTCGCCGTACTCGCGGCGCAGGGCCACTCCGACAAGGAGATCGCGCGCCGCGTCGGCATTGGCTTCACCACGGTGCGCACCCACCTGACGAACGTCTTCCGCAAGACGGGCTGCGCCGATCGCAAGAGCCTGATCCGCGAGATGTCCCGGCTGGCGACAAGCCCCTAGCTGGCTAGCGTGCGGTGCCCTTCACGCTTGCAGGCACCACCCGATCCATCTCGTCGAGAAACTCGCGCTTGCGCGTCTTCTTCGTCGACAGTGGAACTTGTCGGCCTTGATCTCGATGGTGGAGAAGTCGGCGTCGCTGACCACCAAGCCCTTGGGGTAGGAATTGGTGTCGATTTCGGAGCGGACCTTCAAGCCGCTGCGTGTCTTGGTGCCGGCGATGAGCTGGACGATCTGATCAACGGACGACCGCGCCAGTTCATCGTGATGAACGAGAACAGGCGATGCTCGATCTTTTTCCACTTGCTGGTGCCGGGCGGGAAGTGCAACCCCCGGATGCGCCGACCTGTCTCTTTGGCGAGCCGGCTCAACTCGAGCTTCCACAGCCGAACGCGGTAGCCCTTGCTGCCCCCGCCATCGGCGGTGATCGTCAACTCGCTTGCCTTGGGATAACGCTGGCGCCCCATCGTGAACCACCAGCGACGGATCGTCTGAACGGCAAACGCAGACGTGTCGTGATCGGTATCTACGCTGACCCAGCCCTCGTCGGCGCCGATGTCGTACACGCCGTAGGGGTTCGCACGACCCAGCTCGGCGTCAACGAAGTCGTGGACGAGAGCGATTCAAACGGTGGGGTGTGCAGACGCCAACTTGCGAGTTCTTATCGCGATTGGCCAATCTGCGGTCGAGTTCGCTGGCTTGAAAATGACGCCTGGCGCCCCTTTGGAGCTTGGCCATGCAGATCAAAGTCAGTCTTGCCATTTCCGGCGGCCCTGCCGAGTCGGACGCGTTGCCGTTGCTGACGCTGGAGGTCGATGCGCAGCCGAGCATCGAGACTCTGGGGCTGGGCTTGGCCGATGCCAAGGCGCTGCTCGCGCAGATGCAGGCCTGGATCGTCACGCGTCAGGTCGAACTGATGTCGACGAGCCAGCGCCGATCCGATGGCTGTGGCCTGAATCGCGCCATCAAGACTACCACGACGTCCACTACCGCAGCCTGTTTGGCAGTGTTGTCGTGAAGGTGCCGCGTTGGCAGCGATGCGAATGTCGTTGCGGCACTGCCCCAAGCGAACGGCGGGCCCGGCGCTGGATCTCGGCAGAGGTGCAGTACGTCCAAAGCCGTCTCGCCGCCACGATTCCGTATGCCAAGTCCTCGGAGTTACTGGAGCTGTTGTTGCCAGTGGCCAGAGCCGATCCAGGTCGAGCGTGGCGGCCATGGTGCACACCGGCTGCGCGTCCAGGGGCACGGTCTGGATGTCTTCGCGTCCGATCCACGCCTGGAGGTCGATGGTGGGGGCGCTGTCGTTCATGTGCGCTCGAACACCGCGGCAATTCCTTGGCCGCCACCGACGCACATCGTCTCTAGCCCGTAGCGGCCGCCGCGGCGGCGCAGCTCGTGCAGCAGGGTGCACATCATGCGCACGCCGGTGGCGCCGATCGGATGGCCGAGCGAGATGCCCGAGCCGTTCACGTTGAGTCGTGCCTGGTCGTCCCAGTTCCAGCCCTTCAGCACGGCCAGCACCTGGCAGGCGAAGGCCTCGTTCAACTCGACCAGGTCCATGTCGTCGAGCGTCATCCCGATGCGCCTCAGCAGCTTCTTCACCGCGGGCACCGGACCGATGCCCATATGCGAGGGTTCGCAGCCGGCGGCTGCCCAGCCGACGAAGCGGCCGATCGGCGCGAGCCCCAGGCGTGCGAGCTGGCCCTCGGCGACCACGAGGCATGCGGCGGCGGCGTCGTTTTGCTGGCTGGCGTTGCCCGCGGTCACCGTGCCGCCCTTGATCAGAGGCCTCAGCCTGGCCAGGGTGTCCATCGAGGTGTCGGCGCGAAAGCCCTCGTCGCGCGCGAACCTCACGGGGTCGCCCTTGCGCTGCGGTACCGCCACCGGAACGATCTCGTCGGCGAAGCGGCCCTCCTCCCAAGCGTCGGAGGCGCGCTGGTGGCTCTGCACCGCGTAGGCATCGGCGGCCTCGCGTGAGATGCCGTAGTCGCGCGCGAGGTTCTCGGCCGTCTCGATCATTCCGGAGATGGGACCAAAGCGCTCGGCCGGCTGCGAGCGTTCTCGGCCGCGCTCGAGCCGGTCGTGCATGCGCACCGAGCCCGAGCGCGCGCCCCAGCGCATGTCGGTCGAGTAGTACTCGATGTTGCTCATGCTCTCCACGCCGCCGGCCAGCACCACGTCGGCCGCGCCGCTCTGAACCATCATCGCGGCCGTGGCGACCGCCTGCAGCCCGCCGCCGCAACGACGATCGAGTTGCATGCCGGGCACCTCGACCGGCACGCCGGCCTGCAGCGCGACCCAGCGTCCGATGCAGGGCGTCTCGCTGTTGGCGTAGGACTGGGCGAATACCGCGTCGTCGATGCGCAGCGGATCGATATCGCTGCGCCCGATCACCTCGCGCACCACTGTGGCGGCCAGTTCCTCGACCGGTACCGGCCGCAGGCTGCCGCCGAAGGTGCCGACGGGGGTGCGCAGCGGGTTGACGATGAAGGCTTGTCTCATGGTCGTTGTCCTGTTCGAGATGGAATGGAAGATGGAACCGGCTCAGCGCCGGGCGAGGCTTCGGTTGGCTTCGAAGCCTTCTTGTTCGAGGCGCGCCCGGTGCGACGGATGCGCGATGTCGAGCATCTGCCGCATGCGTGCGGCGAGCGGCAGTCCGCGCAGGTCGGCCACGCCGAATTCGGTGGCGAAGACGCCCGCGTCGCAGCGAGGCGTGCTCACCGGCCCCGAGAGCGTGGCGACGATGCGGCTGTGCGCCCCGGCCGTCGAAGGCAGTGCCACCACGGGTACACCGCCGCGGCTGCGCTGCGCGCCCCGCAGGAAATCGACGGCACCGCCGACGGCGCCCACGTAGGAGCCGGCGGCGATCTCGGCGTTGACCTGGCCGGTCAGGTCAACCTCGACCGCGGAGTTGATCGCCACGAAGCGAGAGAGTGACGCCAGCACCTCGGGGTGGTGCGTGTACTCGGTGCCCCGCATCTGCAGCGCAGGGTTGTGGTGCGCGAAACGATGCAGGCGTGTGCTGCCCATAAGCACGCCGGCGATGCTAGCGCCGGGGTCGCGCCCCTTGCGCGCGTTGGTCACGGCCCCGGCTTCCATCAGTGCCATGACGGCATCGCCGACGGTGCCGGAGTGGACGCCCAGATCACGCCGGTCATGCAGCACACCGAGCACCGCTTCGGGAATGGCGCCCAGTCCGCACTGCAGGGTTGCGCCGTCTTCCACCAGCGCGGAGACGTGCTCAGCAATGGCCCGCTCCCTCTCGCCCACCGATGCCGAGGCTGCGGGCAGCGGCGGATACGACGCATCGACACGCACGTCTATCTCCTCGGGCTGAAGCAGGCGGTCACCGCAGGTCCATGGCATCTGCGCGTTGACTTCGGCGATCACCACGCGCGCCGTGTCCAGTGCGGCCAGCAGGTATTCGTGCGCCAGGCCGAGACTGTGGCGGCCCTGTGCGTCGGCGGGCGGTACCTGCAGCAGGAGAACGTCGATGCGCAGCGCGCCGCTGCGGATGAGCGCGGGCAGGTCGGAGTAGTGGCACGGCAGGATGTCGAGCGCGCCCGCATCGCCGAGACGGCGGTTGGTGCCGCTGCCGCAGTAGCCGACGAAGTCGATCGCATCCGCATGCGTGGCGTCGAGCAGGCCCGACAAACCGATGCCCAGGAAGGCGCGGCTGCGCGCGAAGTTGTGGCGCTGCGCCGCATAGGCGCGTACCAGCGTCGCCGGCTCGGCGCTGGACTGGCCCCACATCAGCGTGTCGCCGGGGCGGATCCACCGACCGAGGTCGAGCTCCGCCGGCGGCGGGAGCGGTGATGCGCCGCCGGGCCGCGGGGCCTTCTCGCTCAAATCGGATCCCACGCGAAGACGTCTGCCGAGCGCTCCATCGGCACGAAGGCCGAGCGCAGTGCCGGGATGCCGTGTTCGGCCAGGCTCTTCGCCGTCCATCCTTCCTGGCGATGGACGGAGCGCACCGGTCGCGGCTGGCTCATGAGGAAGACCTCGTTGTTGCGCACGGTGAAGACCTGGGCGTTCACGGCCGCTGCTGCGTCGCTGAGCAGGTAGACGGCCAGCGGGGCGATCTTCGCGGGCGTCATCTGCTTGAACTTCTCCACGCGTGCGATCTGGTCGGGCGTGTCGGTGGGGATCGAACTGGTCATCGCCGTCCATGCGAACGGCGCGATGCAATTGGAGCGCACGTTGAACTTCTGCATGTCGAGCGAGATGCTCTTGGAGAGGGCGGCGATGCCCATCTTCGCGGCGTTGTAGTTGGCCTGCCCCAGGTTGCCGATGAGCCCTGAGGTCGAGGTCATGTGCACGAACGCGCCGCTGCCCTGTTCCTTGAAGTGATTGGCCGCGGCGCGGCTGATGTAGTAGGTGCCGTAGAGATGCACCTTGATCACGGCATCCCATTCGTGCGCGCCCATCTTGTGGAAGAAGCGGTCGCGCAGGATGCCGGCGTTGTTGATCACGCCGTCGAGCCGGCCGAAGCGCTCGACCGCGGCATCGACGATGCGCTGTGCCGCGGCGGCCTCTGCCACGCTGCCCAGGCTGGCGAGCGCCTCGCCGCCCGCGTCGCGGATCTCTGCGACCACGCCGTGCGCCGCATCGCCCATGTCGTTGACCACCACTCGCGCGCCTTCGCGTGCCAGCCCGAGCGCGAGGTCGCGGCCGATGCCCGTGCCCGCGCCGGTGACCAGCACCACCTTGTCCTGCATCATGCTGTCGCCTGTCTTGTTCGTCATGTCCGTGTCCTGTGTGAAATGGGTTGTGTCCTGGCGCCGCTCAGAAGGAGCGCGGCATGCCGAGCACATGCTCGGCCACATAGCTCAGGATGAGGTTGGTGGAAATGGGCGCGACCTGGTAGAGGCGCGTCTCGCGGAACTTGCGCTCCACGTCGTATTCATTGGCGAAGCCGAAACCCCCGTGGAACTGGATGCAGGCGTTGGCGGCCTCCCAACTGGCCTTGGCCGCGAGGTACTTGGCCATGTTGGCCTCGGCACCGCAGGGCTGGTGCGCGTCGAACAGTGCGCAGGCCTTCCAGCGCATCAGGTTGGCCGCCTCGACCTCGATGTAACTCTCGGCGATCGGGAACTGCACGCCCTGGTTCTGCCCGATCGGGCGGCCGAACACCACGCGCTCGCTCACGTACTTGCTGACCCGATCAATAAACCAGTGGCCGTCGCCGATGCACTCGGCCGCAATTAGCGTGCGTTCGGCATTCAGTCCGTCGAGGATGTACTTGAAACCCTGGCCTTCCTGGCCGATCAGGTTTTCCTCAGGGATCTCCAGGTTCTCGAAGAACAGCTCGTTGGTCTCGTGGTTGACCATGTTGGGGATCGGGCGAACCGTCAATCCGCTCTTCTCGGCCTGGCGCAGGTCGACCATGAAAATCGACATGCCCTCGCTCTTCTTCTTCACCTCGGCCAGCGGCGTGGTGCGCGCGAGCAGGATCATCCAGTCGGAGTGCTGCACGCGGCTGATCCAGACCTTTTGGCCATTAATGGCGTAGCGGTCGCCCTTCTTCACCGCGGTGGTCTTGATCTTGGTGGTGTCGGTGCCTGTGGTGGGCTCGGTCACGCCCATGGACTGCAGGCGCCATTCACCCGAGGCGATTTTGGGCAGGTAGAGGTCCTTCTGCGCGGGTGAGCCGTGGCGCAGCAGCGTGTTCATGTTGTACATCTGGCCGTGGCAGGCGCCGGAGTTGCCGCCTGAGCGGTTGATCTCCTCCATGATCACCGACGCTTCGGCCAGGCCGAGGCCGGAGCCACCGTACTCCGAGGGGATCAGCGCGGCCATCCAGCCGGCGCGCGTGAGCGCGTCGACGAAGGCCTCGGGGTAGGCGCGCTGTTCGTCGACCTTGCGGTGGTACTCGGCCGGGAACTCGGCGCACAGGGCGCGCACCGCATCGCGGATGTCCTGATAGGTGGTGTCAATGGGAAGTGTCATGGCGTCGTGCGATGCAGGGAGAGTGATGAGATGGATGGACCATGGCCGGTCGCTGGTGCATTCAGACGGCAACGTCGGCAGCAGGAAGTGCGTCCAGCGAGACTTCGGCGTCGCCCTGCAGCTTGACCTGTTGGCGCTGGTCGGTCGCACATAGTGAAAGGCGCGCAAGTCGTTCGCCGTTGCGCTCGACGAGCTCGACGACGTGCGCGCTGCAGTGAAGACTGTCACCCACGTAGGTGATGGCGACGAAGCGCACGCCATAGCTGCGTAGCGCGTGCACCGGCACGACGGCAGTCAGCACATGCGCCAGATAGGCTGTCGCTAGCATGCCGTGCGCAAAGACATCAGGCATGCCGGCGGCCCGCGCGAAATCAATGTCAACATGGATCGGGTTGTGGTCACCCGAGGCGCCGCAGTAGAGGGCCAGGGCGTGCCGCGTGATGGGGGGTGCCGTCCATGCGGGCAGCGTGTCGCCGACCCGCAGCGCGCCATGAAGCATCTCTGACTCAGCCATTGCGCACCACCGTGGTGTTGCGAAGGGTGCAAACGGGTTCCCCATCTTCCCTGCGAACGAGCGTCTGGCGAACGACGAACTCGAGCGCACCGTTCTTCTTGTCGTAGATGTCCACGATTCGGGGCTCGAAGCACAACGCTTCGCCGACGAATGCGGTTGCGTGGTAGTCGAAGCGCTGCTCGCCATGCAGCACCCGCGCGATGTCGATATTGAGCAGGCGACGCATGGCCGTCGGGTCCGGGCCTTCCATCTCAAGGCAGAAGAGATAGGTGGGCGGCAGTGGACAGCCGCGCAGGCCGCCTGCGCGCGCAGCGGCAGGATCCCAAAAGACGCCGTCTGCCTGGAGGGTCGCCTGCGCGAAGGCCTTCACACCCCGCCTGTCAGGGGTCACCGTAAACCCGGGCAGCGCATGTCCGATGAACGATCGATTGATCACGTGAGCGAACTCCCGATCAGGTGTGAAATTGCATCTTTAATCTGTTTCATGATTAGATTGTGAACCGAAGGAAAGAGTCTTCCCACGGAAAGTTGCATAAGGGAAAACGATAGATGTTAGTTTAGAACTAACCACTGTTAAGATCAAATCGCTCGAAACGAAGATTCGCTGACGGTGACGGAAAAGGAGATGACATGGTAGGAAAGCAACTCATACGGCGGCTGCTCTTGTGTGCGCCTCTGGTGGTCCCGGGACTCTTGCTTGGCGGCACTGCAGTGGCCGCGGGCTACCCCGAGCGGCCGATCCGACTGGTCGTGCCCTACACGGCAGGCGGCATCACCGACGTGCTGGCGCGCGCGCTGGCCGAGCGCATGCGCAAGGACTTGGGGCAGGCTGTCATCGTGGACAACAAGCCGGGCGCCAACTCCGCGCTGGGCGCCCGCACCGTCGCCTCCGCCGCGCCGGACGGCTACACTGTGCTCTTCGCCACCGGGGCGACCGCGGTGCTCAACCCGCTGCTCTACCCCAAGCTTTCCTACAACCCGGACAAGGAGTTGCTGCCGGTGGCCCGCATCGCCGTCACGCCGATGCTCATGGTGGTCGGCAACGGCTCGCCGGACCGCACCCTGCGCGACTTCGTCGCCGATGCCAAGGCCAACCCGGGCAAGCTCAACTACGCGTCCACGGGCACCGGCAGCTCGTTGCATCTGGCGGTCGAACTGCTGCAGAGCGAGGCCGGGATTTCGTTGGTACACGTGCCCTACAACGGCAGCGCGCCTGCGCATTCCGCTCTGATGGGCGGCGATATTCAGTTCTTTGCCGACGCGGCGGGCAGCGCCATGGCGCTTGTTCGGGGCGGCAAGCTGCGCGCGCTGGCGGTAACCGGGCGCGAACGTCTACCGGCGCTTCCGGAGGTGCCGACCGTGGCAGAAAGCGGCTATCCGAACTTTGAGGTCACCACCTGGTTCGGCCTGATGCTGCCCCGCAACACGCCGGCCAACATTGCGCTGCGGCTCAATGCATCGGTGGCGCAGGCGATCGCCGAGAAGAGCTTCCGCGAGCAGTTCGAGGCGCTCGGCCTGGTGGTCCCGCCGGCCATGACACAGGCCGAGTTCGTCCAATACATCGGTAAGGAGCGCGAGCGCTGGGCGCCGCTGATCCGCGCCAAGAACATCGTCCTCGAATAGGACGCCCTTCCACCTATTTCGGAATCCATCCAATGTTCGAACCCCATCTCCTGCGCGGCAAGCGCATCCTGGTCACCGGTGGCGGCTCCGGCCTCGGCCGGGAGATCGCCGAACGCTACCTTCAATTGGGCGCCGAGGTCCATATATGTGGGCGCCGCCAAGCGGTGTTGGACGCCACGGTCGCCGAACTTGTGGCGCGCCATGGTGGCGTGGTCCGCGCTCATGCGGTCGACATCCGCCAAGCCGATTCGGTCGACGCGATGATCGAGCGCATCTGGGTGGAACACGGCCCGCTTGACGGGCTGGTCAACAACGCCGCGGGCAACTTTGTCAGCCGTACGCAGGACGTATCGCCGCGTGGTTTCGACGCGGTGGCCAACATCGTGCTGCATGGCACCTACTACGTCACTCACCATGTGGGGCGGCGCTGGATTGCCAGCGGGCACAAGGGCTCGGTGATCTCCATCGTCGTGACTTGGGTGCGTACGGGCGCGCCCTTCGTCGTGCCCTCGGCCATGAGCAAGGCCGGCATCGACGTGATGACGAAGTCGCTCGCGATCGAGTGGGGGCGCTACGGCATCCGCCTGAACGCAATTGCGCCTGGCATCTTTCCGACTGAAGGAGCGAACCGCCGGCTCAGCCCCAAGGCGGTCTGGGAAGACGGCGTTGTGCGCAACCCGATGAACCGACTGGGGCGGATGCCCGAACTGCAGAACCTGGCGGTATTCCTGATGGCAGATGGTGTCGAGTGGATCAACGGCGAGACCATCGCCATCGATGGCGCCGGACATCGTCAGAACGGCGCTTCCTTCACCGAGCTGGCCGAACTCGACGACGACGCCTGGCGCGAGATGCGCGAGGCGGTCCGCAGCCAGGACCAGCGCGACAGGTCGCTGCGTGCCGCGCCTGCCCCCGACGCCGCGCCTGCGCCGTCCTCGTCTGGTTCTCCCACCGCGTTCGAGCCAAGCTCCTCGACATGAACAAGTCCCTGAAAAGCCATGGCGGCCGGTGTCGCTCTGGCGCTCGCCTTCGGTGCCGCCGCACCCGCGCTCGCCACCACCTTCCTCGATCGGCCGATCAAGCTGGTCGTTCCCTACAGCCCGGGTGGCATCGCCGACAGCCTGGTGCGCCGCCTGGCCGAATCAATGCGCCACGACCTGCAGCAGCCGGTCATCGTGGAGAACAAGCCGGGGGCCAACACGGCGATCGGCGCGATCGCCGTTACCACGCGCGCGCGGGTCGGCGCGTTGCCGCAGGTGCCGACGGTCGCGGAGGGCGGACTGCCCAACTACAACGTCTCGACCTGGTGCGGCCCTGTGGGGCCCGCTGATGAAGTCCAAGAACATCCACATCGAGTAGGGCATTCATGAGAATCGATCGGATCGTAGAAGAGGTGGTTGCTCTCGGGCGTGGCGCCGAGGTGGCCCTGGCGCTGGAGGACGGGCGCACGCTGTCTTATGCGGAGCTGACGGGTCGCATAGACGCCGCTGCGCAAATATTGTCTGGCGCCGGACTGGCGCCTGGCCAGCGAATGGTTCTGGTCGGTGAGAACAGCGAGGACATGGTCGTTGCCCTTCTTGCAGCGATCCGTGCGGGCGCATGGGCTGTGCCGCTCAACGCCCGGATGTCGCCCGGGGAGGTGGACGCGATCTGTGCGCACTGCGAGCCGCACCTCGTCTACTTCGCTGCTGACGCCTCGGCCGATGCGCGCGCGCACGCCGAGCGGCGGGGCGCACATGGCACGCTGCAGGGCCTTCGCGGTGGCCGTCTGCAGACATTCGAGGGTGCGGGCACGGCAGCCGAGGCCAGTGATGACGGCGTACCGGACGATGTTGCGCTCATGATCTACACCTCGGGTAGCACCGGCATGCCCAAGGGGGTCATGCTGACGCATGCCAACCTCGACTTCGTCACGCGCGTTTCAAAGCAGCAACAGGTGCTGCTGCCGGGCGACGTCATCTTTCACGCCCTGCCGATCTCGCATTCCTTCGGTCTGATTACCGCGTTGCTGTGCGGGCTGCGCGCGGGCGCCACTTTCCGCCTGATCGGCCGCTTCTCCGCCGAGAAGCTGGGTGAGGCCATTGCGGGGGGCGCCATCACTGTGTTCCAGGGCGTGCCCGCGATGTACGCGCGGCTGCACGAGTGGGCACAGCAGCAGGGCAGGGCGTTGGTGCCGAACAGGCTGCGCATGGTCTACATCGGCGGCTCGCTGATCGATGCCACCCGCAAGGCGCAGACCGAGACACTGCTCGGCCTGCGCCTCCATCACGGCTATGGTCTGACCGAGTCAGCCCCCGCGGCTACGCGCACCTTCGGCCATCCGCCGCCGAAAGACGTGACGGCGGGCTGGCCGATCCCGGGCGTGGAGGTGGTACTGATGGACGAGGCCGGCACGCCAGTCGCCAATGGCGAGCGCGGCGAGGTTTGCATCCGCGGGCCCAACGTGATGAAAGGCTATTTCCGCGATCCCGAGCAAACGCGCACGGCGATTGATGCGCAGGGCTGGCTGCACACAGGCGACGTCGGTCTCTTCGGACCCGAGGGCGATCTCTCCATCGTGGGACGAAGCAAGGAGATGATCATCCGTGGCGGCTTTAATGTGTACCCGGCCGAGGTCGAGAAGGTGATCGCCGAATTCCCCCACGTGGCGCAGTGCGCGGTTGTCGGGCGAAGCGTGCCAGGTGATGAAGAAATCGTCGCATACGTCGAGCCGGTGCAGGGCCGCAACGTCGATGCGGCGCAACTGCGCGCTTTCCTGCGCGAACGGCTCGCGCCCTACAAGGTGCCGGCCGAGGTGCACGCGATGGCGCAGCTGCCGGCCACCAGTACGGGCAAGCTTCTGAAGGCGAAGCTGAAGGCGCTGGCCAACAAAGCGCCAACGTGCGCGCGACCGTCGCTCGACAGGCTGTTGGCACCACGCTCGGTCGCCGTGGTGGGCGCGTCCGACAACCCGAACAAGGTCGGTGGCCGCCCCATCAAGTACTTGAAAGGGCAGGGCTTTGCCGGTCGGATCTATCCGGTCAATCCTCGCGCCGACAGCGTGCAGGGCCTACCTGCCTACGCAGCGCTCGATCGGCTGCCGGAAGTGCCGGACGTGGTGATCCTGTGCATCGGCGCAGAGCAGGCGGAGCAGCAGTTGAGCGAATGCGTGCGTCTTGGTGTGGGCCATGCGCTGTTGTTCGCATCGGGGTATGCAGAGGTCGGCGCTGAAGGCCGGGCCCGTCAGGAGCGTCTGGCGGCGATCTGTCGCGCCGGTGGCCTCCGCCTGGTGGGGCCTAACAGCATCGGCGTCGCCAGCTTCGACACCGGCGCGGTGCTGTCATTTGCCTCGATCTACACTGACCACATCCCGCAGGATGGTGCGGTGGCGATCGTCTCGCAGAGCGGCGCGTTCGGCGTGGCAGCCTACGCCTTGCTGCGCGAAGCCGGCTGTGGCGTCCGGTGCGTGGCGGCCACTGGCAACGAGGCCGATGTCGACACGGCGGATGTCATCGAGGCGCTGGTGCAGCGATCCGGCGTGCGCCTGGTGCTGCTCTATCTGGAGAATGTGCCAGACCCGGCGCGCATGGCGGCGGCGCTCGACGCGGCCCGGCAGCGCGGCGTCGCGGTGCTTGCGGTGCGTTCGGGGCGTTCCGACCACGGCAGCCGTTCTGCCGATCTGCACACTGGTTCCACCGGCGCGGCCGGCGCCGATCTCGACGCGCTGTTCGATGCGCATGGCTGCCGCACGTTGCCCGGCTTGTTGGAACTGGTGGCGAGCGTGCCGCTCTACCTCGCAACGGCGCGCCCTCGTGCCGTTGCGGCCGGTATGCCGCGGCTGGCGCTGGTTAGCAATTCGGGCGCCTCTTGTGTGCTCGCAGCCGATGAGGCGGAAGCGCGCAACCTGCCGCTTGCGCGTCTGTCTGCCAAATCCGAGCAGCAGCTGGCCGACCTGCTACCAGACTTCTCGCTAAACCGCAACCCGGTCGACCTGACCGCCATGCTCCTGACCGACCCCGCGCTGCTGGGTGCCGTGATGCAGGTTGTGCTACAGGATGAGGCAGTGGACGCTGCCGCTTTGGGCCTGCTCGCAGTCGGCGGGCCCAGTTACGACGTGCCACGTTTCGTGCGCGAGTGCCGGACCGCGATGGAAGCAGCGGCCAAGCCGCTGGCCGTCTACAGCCCGCACGCGCATGTGCGCGAGGCCTTCGCACTGGGGGGCTTCGCTGTCTTCCCGGGAGAGGCACAGGCGTTGGATGCGCTCCGAGGCTTTGCCGCGCACCGTGTTGGCGTGGTCCTTGAAGCGTACTCGTCTGCCTCGCCTCCCTCCTCTTCATCTTCACTTTCGCTCGACCTGACGGAGCAGACCCATGCGTGATGCCGCCATTGTTTCCTATGCCCGTACCCCCATCGGCAAAGCCTTCCGAGGTACCCTCAATCTCACGCATGGTGGAACACTCGGCGCCCATGTTGTGCGGCACGCCGTTGCGCGCGCCGGCGTAGCTGCCGACGAGGTCGAAGATGTGGTCCTTGGCTGCGCCTTTCCAGAGGGCGCCAATGGCTTCAACATCGGCCGCATCTCCGCACTCGCGGCTGGGCTGCCGGAAGGTGTGCCAGGCATAACCGTCAATCGCTACTGCTCATCGGGCCTGCAGAGCATCGCGATCGCAGCCCAGGCCGTACGCGCTGGCGGACTGCAGCTCGCGGTGGCCGGCGGCGCCGAGTCGGTCAGCTGCGTGCGCCAATACACCAACAAATTCATGCGCGAGGAGCCGTGGCTCGCGGCCAACGCGCCGCAGGTCTACATGCCGATGCTCGACACTGCAGAAGTCGTGCAGCAGCGCTACGGCATCTCGCGCGAGCGTCAGGATGAGTACGCCGCACTCAGTCAGCTACGTTACGCGCAGGCGCAGGCGGAAGGCCGTTTCGACGAGGAGATCGTGCCTATCGTGACTACCGCGCGCCGCCAGGATCGCGATGGCAGCACGCGTGAAGAAGCCGCCGAACTCGCGACGGACGAAGGTCCGCGCGCCGGCACGACTGCCGCCACGCTGGCTGGATTGAAACCGGTGCTCGAAGGCGGGACAGTGACAGCGGGCAATGCGAGCCAGTTGTCGGATGGCGCCGCCGCCTGCGTGGTGATGGACGCCGACCTGGCCGCCCGGCGCGGCCTCCCGACGCTAGGCTGGTTCCGTGGCTTCGCGGTCGCCGGCTGCGCGCCCAACGAGATGGGCATCGGCCCTGTCTTCGCCGTGCCGAAACTGTTGCAGCAGGCGGGATTGAAGATGGACGACATCGGCCTCTGGGAACTCAATGAGGCCTTTGCGGTGCAGGTGCTCTATTGCGCAGATCGGCTCGGCATCCCTCAGGAGCGCCTGAACGTCAACGGCGGCGCCATCACTATCGGCCATCCCTTCGGCATGTCGGGCACGCGCATGACCGGCCACGCGCTCCAGGAGGGCCGTCGCAGAGGGGTGAAGTACGTCGTGGTCACCATGTGCATCGGCGGTGGCATGGGCGCTGCGGGCTTGTTCGAGGTCGCGAGGGGCTAGCGCCGTTGGGGGCGGTGGTGGCGCCGGTAACATACGGCCGACGATGACCGCCAAAACCAAGAAAAGCGCCTACCACCACGGCAATCTGCGCGAGGAACTGCTGGCCCAGGGCATGGCGATCGTCGAAGCGGAGGGCCTTGGTAGCCTCACCATGCGCGAGATCGCGAAACGCGTGGGCGTGACGCAGACGGCGCCTCTGCACCATTTCGAAACCAAGGCGGCGCTTTTGGCAGCGATCGCGGCCCAGGGCTTTCGAATGCTGTTCGACTACCGCATCGGTGCGCTGAAGGACAAGCGCACGCCCGGTGAGCGGCTGATGGCCGTGTTGATGGCCTATGTGGAATTCGCGCTGGCGCATCCAGCGCTGTACCAATTGATGCACGGCCCGGAGATCCCTGACAAGACGCTGTTTCCGGAACTCAACGACGCGGCGACACGCTCTTACAGCCTGCTGGAATCCGCAGTCGCGGACTATCTTCTCGAGAACGAGGGATCGATGGAGGGTAGCCGCGATGCGACGCTCGCGGCGTGGACGGTGTGCCAGGGGCTCGCGACCGTCCTCATCAATCCGCAGAACACACCGCGCTACGTACTGCGCAAGGATCCGCTGGGGGTTTCACGGCGGGTTTTCGAGATGTTTGTGCGAGCTATTGCATAGATGCGCAGCCCGAAGCCCAGGCAACCAGATGGCGGACCTTCTCGGGAAATGCGCCCCGGGCGGGGGGTGGGCGCCCGAAGTCACCTGGCGCGAGGGCACGCACGCCGCGCTGCGGTTCAAGTTGACGAGCAAAAACTACGCCATTGGCGTATACTCCGGGCATGCTGACCGTCGTTGAAACGCCAACCTTCCAGAAGCTTTGGCCGAACTATTGGACGGAGGAAGAGCGCGGCGAGTTCGCGGCCTACATAGCAGAGAACCCAGACAATGGGGATCCGGTAAAGAAATCGGGGGGCGTGCGGAAGGTGCGCTGGACCCGGGCCGGATCGGGCAAGAGTGGCGGCGTGCGGATTCTCTACTTCAACCGCAAGAAGGCCGGCGAAGTCGTTTTATTGTTGATCTACGCCAAGGCGAACCTTGATTCGATCTCTGGCGAAACCTTGAAGGAGTTGCGTGATGCCGCTGAAAAAGCCTCTGAGTGATGCGGAGTTGGCTGCCTTTGAAGACGGCCAGGACTTCGAGGCCTTGCTCGTGCAATCGGCGCGCGAAATGGGCGCTGGGAAGACGCGCAAGGTGTACACCCCTGTCGTGGCGGCTCGTGAGAGCGCAGGCCTGTCACAAGCCGGTTTTGCGGACTTGCTTGGTGTCTCTGTGCGCACCTTGCAGCAGTGGGAGCAAGGGCGTCGCGAGCCCACGGGCGCAGCGAAGACGCTGATAGCGATCGCCGAAAAAATGCCAGAAGCGCTGAAGGCAGTCGATCCGAATTTCAAGGCGCCCGCCGCGCGCGTTGCAAGTGCCCGCGCGGTCGCTGTCATGCGTAGCGCCGTTGAGGCTGCTACCAATGCATTTGAAGCCGTGCAGCGTGCGGTCGATGAGTCAAACGTCGCCATCTATTCCGCAAAGCAGGCGCCTCAACGCGCACATGGCCGCGTGGACACGAAACACATGAAGGACTAAGCGCGGGTGACGGCCTGCATGAAAAAGTATCTAATTGCACTCGCGGCAGCGGCAGTCGTTGCCAACGCCGCTGCTGGAGTCGTCTGGCCGGCAGGGGTTCATCCCTGAAGTCAAAGGCAGAATGCGGCGAGGAGTGGCCATTCCGAAGCAGGTCAGAATGTTTGCATTACACCCTGTTGCGAGCCAACATGACCAAGATTTATGTTTGGGGCTGAGGCGACGTATGTCGGAGAAGGCGACTACGAGTGGGAAGCGCCTACCCTCGGTGGCAGACATAAAGTCATCCTCTTTCTGGCACAAGAAGAAGATTCCTTTCGAGAGGACAAAGCCACACCTCAGAGCCGCGCGATTTGGCTTCATCGAACTGCACGTCGGCGCTGGGCGACCGATCGACGTTGAATCGCTCAACGACCCGCAGATGCATGCGTTCAAGACCAAGGAGGCGGTGGAGTTCGCAACGCTGGAATGGGTGTCCTGGTTCAACCACCAGCGCCTGCTCGAACCTATCGGCTACATCCTGCCTGCAGAGGCTGAGGCAAACTACTATCGGCAACTCGCCAGTCAGGCCGCCACGGCGGCGGTCTGACTTAAACCGACCGGCCTCCATGAAAGCCGGGGCGATTAGGGATGGCTGGTCGCTTACTGAGAGAATGCTGTATCACGGTGTCTTTCGTGCGTTGCTGAACGCCCGGATGGCCACTTCAAATTTCCCCGCCTGTGGCCGCTCAAACTCCTCCAGGCAGGGACGTCGAATTATTGATCAGTCGTGGTCAGTGTTGAGGGCTAATCTGGCGGCGGCCTCCTTGAGTCGATAGCTCTTGCCCTCGAACTCGAGCATGACGGCGCGGTGCATGAGTCGGTCGAGGATGGTGGTGCCCATGGTGGCATCGCCGAGGTACTTGCCCCAGTCCTGCACGACCCGGTTGGAAGTGACGATGATGCTGCTGCGCCGCTTGTAGCGTTGGTGCACGACGGTTTGCAACACTTCGGCGCTGGTGTCCGAGATGCGTCGCGACAGGAACAGATCGTCCAGGACGAGCAGATCCGGTTCCACGTAGGTGGCCAGCATTGCTGCCTGCTCGGCGGGCGTTGACAGCGCGAACTGCGCGAACTCGGTGTCGGCTTCGACGTAGCGCACGTCGTGGCCTTGCAAGGTCGCTTGGTAGCCCACGGCCTTGGCGATGTGGCTCTTGCCGGTGCCTGGTTTGCCGATGATCAGCGCGTTGGCACCCTCGCCGATGAACTTGAGCGTGTGCAGCTCGAAGCAGGCCTGTCGTGGCAACTTCGGATTGAAGCGCCAGTCGAAGTCGCCCAGCGTGAGCCGTTCTTCGAGCCGGGAGTGCTTGAAGCGCCGCTCGGTCAGGCGGGAGCGACGGCGGTCGAGCTCGTCCTGCAGCATGGTGGCGAAGGTTTCCAGGAAGGGTTGCTGTGAGGACTGCGCCTGCATCACGCGCGTGTTCAGGGTGGCGGCGATACCCGACAGGCGCAGGTCGCGAAGCGCGCGTTCAATCTCATTGAGAGTCATGCTTGGAGGCTCCGTGGGTCGAGGGGTGGGAAGGCTGTTGTGCCGCACAGCGCGCAAACAGATCGGCGTAGATGTCAGCGGGTCGGATCAGCGCATGCTCCTGAGTCAAGGCCAACTCGCCTTGCCGGGGACCGTCGATCGCCGCCAGCGCGTCGGCCACGAGCTTCTCGGTCAGCGCCTTGACGTGGCGGTAGCTGTGCACGCCATCGGCGATGGCGCGTTCGCAGGCGAAGTCCACGAGGCGGCGCGGGTATCGATTGGCCAGGCCCACGATGCCCCAGAGCTTGCGCTGGCCGACGCGGCCCTCGATGGCGAACAGCATCTGGCAGAGTCGCTCAGCCTCGGGGCCGATCGCCTTGGCCTGCTGGAGGATGTGACGGGTCTCGCGCGAGGGGTTGAACACGCGCTCGTCCTGCGGCAACACCGTAAGCGGCCAGTCTCCCCACCTTGAGATCAGAGGCCAAGCCGGAGACCATGCTGTCCATCTAAGTTAGCTGGACAGCTATGGACGTCAATCCGAAGCAACGCCGCCGGCACAGCGCGGCGTTCAAGGCGCAGGTACTGGCCGCCTGCGCCGAACCCGGCGCTTCCGTCGCGGCGGTCGCGCTGTCGTTTGGGCTGAACGACAACCTCGTGCATCAATGGCGTCGCGGCCGCGGGGCGAGTCCCGCGCCATCTCCAGCAAGTGCCACGGTCGAGCGTGCGCGGGAGTTTGTCGAGATGTCGTTGCCTGCGCCGCTGGCGGCTCCGGCGCCATCGCGCGCGGCGGCCAGTACCGAGACGATCCGACTCGAGTTCAAGCGCGGGGCCCTCGGCGTCAGCGTTGCGTGGCCGGTCTCGGCGGCGGTCGACTGTGCAGCATCTCGGCGGCGGTCGACTGTGCAGCAT